>JAFPXK010000038.1 GCA_017412585.1 Oscillospiraceae bacterium | reverse complement strand
GGTACCCCAGTGCGCACACTGGGGGGAATGAGGGGGCGATATTTCGGAAAGCTGCCGGTTGTCGCCCCCTCATCCGTCAGCTTCGCTGACACCTTCCCCCCAAGGGGAAGGCTGGGGCGATGACCGGGAACTTCCCGGGAAAACTCGTGCTCTCGTTGCGGCAAACCGATTTTCAGACCCTTCGGGCCGTGAAAATCGGGCCGCTGCCTTGCGGCGGGCACGCTTCATCCGCCATACCCCAAGGGCACTGGCTCCACAAGCCGCTCGTACCTCGCGGTGTGTCGCTGGCGCCGGCGGCGCTGTGCCCGCACGCCCCCTCATCCGTCACGGCCTGCGGCCGTGCCACCTTCCCCCCAAGGGGAAGGCTGGAGCGGTTAATTGTTACCGTTCACCATCCACCCTCCCTTTGCGGTAATTGTTACCGCCCGGCGGCGCTTCGGGCACAGCGCCTCAAGGAGAAGGCTGTTTCATTCTATCGACAAGGATTACATATCTATTATGGTAACGCTTCTTCTGGCCGTGATTTACGCGGCCTTTATCAGTCTGGGGCTGCCTGATCCCCTTTTGGGGGCGGCGTGGCCCATCATGCACGGGGAGCTGGGGGTGCCCCTGGCCTTCTCCGGCGGTATTTTCACCATTATTTCCGCGGGCACCATCGTGTCCTCTCTGGCCAGCGACGCCCTTACCCGGCGGTTTGGCCCCGGGCGGGTCACTGCCGTGTCGGTGGCGCTGACCTGCGTGGCGCTGTTTGGCTTTTCCTGCTGCCATCACTACGGGGCTCTGCTGCTGTGGGCCGTGCCCTACGGCCTGGGCGCCGGCGGCGTGGACGCGGCGCTGAACAGCTACGTGGCCCTCCACTACGCCTCCCGCCATATGAGCTGGCTCCACTGCATGTGGGGCGTGGGCACCGCCATAGGCCCCGCCATACTGGCCCGGGCCCTGAGTCTGGGCCGGGGCTGGCAGGGGGGCTACCGGGCCATCGGCTGGCTGCAGCTGGGGCTGACGGCCATATTGCTGCTGTCGCTGCCGCTATGGAAAGCCGCTCCCGCCGCCGAAAGCGACGACAGCCGCCCCATGCCCCTGGGGCAGGTGGCGGCGCTGCCGGGGGTGAAGGCGGCGGTGGCATGCTTCTTCTGCTACTGCGCCCTGGAGCAGACGGCGGGGCTGTGGGCCAGCAGCTATCTGGTAGCCTGCCGGGGGCTGGAGGCGGTGACGGCGGCCAGGTGGGCCAGCCTGTTTTACCTGGGCATTACCGCAGGCCGGGCCGTAAACGGCTTTTTGACCCTGCGGCTCAAGGACACAGCCCTCATCCGGCTGGGCGGCGCCATGATGGCGGCGGGCCTGGGGCTGCTGCTGCTCCCCCTGCCCCGGTGGGCCGCCTTTGCCGGGCTCATTTTGCTGGGCCTGGGCTGCGCCCCGGTGTACCCCTCCCTCATCCACGCCGCCCCCATTCGGTTCGGGGCGGAGCGGTCCCAGGCGGTCATCGGCCTCCAGATGGCCACCGCCTACCTGGGCACCACCCTGATGCCGCCCCTGCTGGGCCTGCTGGCGGGGCGCACCACCCTGGCCCTCTTTCCCTGGTACATGGCAGCGCTGTTTGCCGCCATGGCGCTGCTGCACCGCAGCCTCGTGCAGAAAACCGGCCCGGTGTAACGCTTTTCGCATCAAAAAAAGGCCACCCTTTCGGGTGGTCTTGAGCCTGTCAAAAAACGGCTCCGCCGTTTTTTGACAATGGGATTGCAGCCTACTGCGCGCACGAATAGTGCGCCTCTGGCGCACTATTCGCACACTTCGTAGCCTGAGATGTGAAAAAAGTGACGCGCATGTCGTCACTTTTTTCGGATTTCATGGGTTCGCGCCTGCGGGCGCGAAATCTGCGATGCTTTTTTGACAATCTAAAGACCACCCTTGCGGGTGGTCTTTTCAGATTGTATCATTCCCGGCGGAGAATGCCCCGGGCTTCCGCCCGGGCGATGAGGTCTTTCACCGCTGCGTTGGCCTCGGCGATGGGGAAATCGGTGACGATGACGGTGTCGCACTGTTTCATGGCCGCCAGGGCCTCCTGCATCACCGCCTCCGGGATGGGGGCGAAGGGGGCGGCGGCGAACACCCGGGCGGCAAGCTGCCGGGCCACGGGATAGTCGATATCGTTGGTGAAGAGAATGCCGGCGTAGAAGGGGCAGTCCTCCTTTTGCAGCCGCCGGAACACGTTGATGCCGCTGCCGCAGCCGGAGAGGACGAAGGTGCGGGGCGTGCCGGCGGGGGCGGGCAGCTCCACGCTGCCGAAGGCCACGTTGTAGGCCCCGGGGGCGATGCCGTAGAGGGGCTCGATGATCTCCGGGCGGAAAATCTCGTCCGGGGTGCCAAAGTGGGAAATGGTCTCGCCGCTGACGCACATCACCTTGTCCGACACCTTCTGGGCAAGGTCGATCTCATGGAGGGACATGATGACGGTGATGCCCTTCTCCTTGGCCATGGCACGCAGCAGCGTCAGCAGCTCCAGCTTGTGGGCCACGTCCAGGAAGGAGGTGGGCTCGTCCAGCACGATAATCTCCGGCTCCTGGCAGATGGCCCGGGCCAGCAGGATACGCTGGCGCTGGCCGTCGGAGATGGCGGTGAAGTCCCGGTCCGCCAGGTCGGCGGCCCGGACGCTCTCCATGGCCGCCGTCACCTTGGCCCTGTCCTCCGCCGAGAGAAGGCCCAGGGTGTTGGTGTAGGGGTAGCGGCCGGTGGCCACCACGTCGTAGCACGTCAGCAGCTCGCCCCGGATGCGCTCGGTGAGCACCACCGCCATGCGGCGGCTGAGCTGGCGGTAGGTCATGGCGTTCACGGAGCCCTCCGCCACAAAGCTGTCGCCGCCAATGGCGGCAAGGTGCTTGGTGATGCTCTTCAAAATGGTGGATTTTCCGGAGCCGTTGGGGCCGATGAGGGTCAAAATCTCCCCTTTTTCCAGGGAAATATTGATATTGTGAATGAGGGCCCTGCCCTGGTAGCCCACGGATAAATCCGCGGTGCGGAAGTAAATATTTGCCATCGCTGCCACCTCCTTAACCCCGTCCGCCGTGGCGGCGGATGAGCATGGCGATGACCACCGGCGCGCCGAACAGGGCCGTGACGGTGCTGATGGACAGCTCCACCGGGGCGAAGGCGGTGCGGGCGATGTAGTCGCACAGCAGGCAGAACACCGCGCCGCCTAAAAACGACGCGGGGATCACCACGATGGGCTTGGCGGTCTTCAGCAGCAGCTTCACCAGATGGGGCACGGCGATGCCCACGAAGGAGATGGGCCCGGCAAAGGCGGTGACGCACCCGGCGATGAGGCTGGATAGCAGAATCAGCACCACGCGAAACCGCTTTACGTTGACGCCCATGCTCTGGGCATAGCTCTCCCCCATCTGGTAGGCGCTGATGGGCTTGGCCAGCAGGAACACCGCCGCCGCGCAGAGGGCGATAATCCAGGTGAAAACGGTTACATCCTCCCACTTGGTGCCGGAGAAGCTGCCCTGGCTCCAGGTGTGGAGGTTGACGATGTCGCTGTCACGGGCAAAGGTGATGAGAAACTCCGTCACCGCCGAGCAGATGTAGGAGATCATAATGCCCGCCACCAGCAGCATGCTCATCTGGCGGATGGACCGGGCCGACAGCAGCACGAAGCCCATGGCCAGCAGCGCCCCGGCGAAGGCGGACACCACCATCATCCAGGACGTGACGTAGGGCACGAACCGCAGCGCCACGATCATAGTGAGGGCCACGCACAGCTTGGAGCCGGAGGAGATGCCCAGCACGAAGGGCCCGGCGATGGGGTTGCCGAAAAAGGTCTGCATCAGGAAGCCCGACAGGGCCAGACCGCCCCCCAGCACCGCCGCGGCGATGATGCGGGGCAGGCGCAGCTTCCACACGATGCCCAGGGCGGTGTCGTCCCCCCGGCGGAGGAACAGGATGCGGGCAATCTCCCCCACGGAGATGTGTACGCTGCCGGAGTTGATGTTCCACACCGTCAGCGCCGCCAGGGCGATGAGCAGCCCCGCGAACACGGCGGCGTACCGGGCGGGGCGGCTTTTTTCAGTTGTGATGGCGGATCGGTCCAAGGCGATCCCTCCTTTTTTGCAAGGGTAAACCGTTTTGTTCGCTATTGCAGGCGGAAGAAATAGGTCATGGTGTCGTCGGCGGTGCCGGAGAAGATGCGGTGCATCTCCTCAATGATGTCCCCCATTTTATCCGTCTGCTGGAACATGCTCTCGGTGGTGGTCCAGACCTGGCCGGACTGCACGGCGGCGAAGTCCTCCAGCACCGGACTGAGGGACAGGAAATCGTTCAGCGTGTAGAGCTGGGAGGCGATGGAGCAGTTGTAGATCACCACGTCGGCGTCCCGGGCGTCGGCATAGAACTGCTCCATGCTCATATTCACGGTGGACAGCTTGCTGTCGTCGTCCAGGCCCAGGTCCCGGAGCACGTACTCACCCCCGGCAATGCCGATCATGGCGGGCACGTAGCCGTTGGTCTTGTAGGTGACCACGTTGCCGCCCGTGCTGATGTAGAAAAAGGCGGCGGTCTTGCCGGTGGCGTCCAGGCCCGTCAGGGCGCTGATCTTCTCCGCCTGGGCGGCAAAGGCCGCTTCCGCCTCCGCCTCACGGCCCAGCAGCACGCCGTAGACCTTCATCCACTCCGTGCGGCCCAGGGGGTGATTTTCATAGCTGGAGCGCTCCACCACCGTCTTGATGCCCAGCTCCGTCATCTTCTCCTTCACCTCCGGGTTATGGAGGATCATGGTGGACTCGATGGCAAGCTGGCAGCCGCTGTGGAGCAGCAGCTCGTAATCGGGGGCGTTGTACTTGCCGGCATAGGTGAACTTGCCGCTGTCCAGGGCCGCAATGGCGGCGGGGGTGTACCAGTGCTTGCTGCCCACGAAGGAGATGGCGTCCATGCCGCCGATGGCCTCAAAAAGGGCCATGGCGGAGGTGGCGGCAAGGTAGATATGGTCAAGGCCCTGTGTCACCGTCACGATGTCCCCGGGCAGATTCGCCGGGGCCTCCTTGCCCTGGGGCACCACTAAAATCCGGTCGCTGTTCACCATGTCGATGAGGGAATAGCCCCCCGCATAGCGGTACACGGCGAACTGGTCGGCGTACTGCAGGGGCATGGTGCTCTCGTAGGTGAGGCCCGGCAGATCGGGGGGGCCCTCCGGTTGGCTGGTGCCGCCGCAGGCGGTGAGGGTGAGGGTCAGGCAAAGGGCCAGCAGGGCGCAGACCCATCGCGTCAGGTGTTTCATAGGGCTACTCCTTCCCTGCCCCGTACACGGCGGGGCGGATATGATAAAACGCCTGCTTACCGGGAAAGCAGGCGCAGCAAAATCAGCCCGGCGGCCACTGGGCCCCGGGGCCGATTTGGTGGGCCACGCCTTGCTCGGAGGCAGCGCCACGTTTTTCAGCAGGTTTCCTGGCTTGGGATCGTCACAGCGGCGGCGCCTTCTCATGCCCTGCCGGGCACAATGGCCATTTGCCGCCCCTGCTCCCCGCTCACAGTGACCGGATCGCTCAGGACTTGCACCTGATTCCCTTTTTCGCGCCCCGTCCTTGGGGACGGAGCGCGACACTGAAAAACATCTATGAGTTAGTGTACCATTCCCCGTTCACTTTTGCAAGATGGGGCGGAGCCGGATTTTTTGATTTCCCGACAGCCTGCGCCGGATTTTGACCCAATGGATGGGGTATGATGGGGGCAGAAAGGGGGCGCAGCCCATGTTATTGACACGAAAAAGCGAGTTTTTGTCCTCTCGGGTGCAGTATCTGCCGCTGGACGCCATCCGGCCCAACCCGCAGCAGCCCCGGCGGAGCTTTGACCGGGAGGGGCTGGCGGAGCTGGCCCGCAGCATAGGGGAATACGGCATTCTGCAGCCGCTGACGGTGCGGCGCAGCGGCGGGGGCTATGAGCTGGTGGCCGGGGAGCGGCGGCTGCGGGCGGCGGCCATAGCGGGCTTGCGGCAGGTGCCCTGCCTCATCGCCCGGGTGGACGAGGCGGAGTCGGGCCTGCTGGCCCTCATCGAGAACGTGCAGCGGCGGGACCTGAACTGCTTCGAGGAGGCGGAGGCCATCGCCGGGCTCATCGCCCGTTACGGCTTTTCCCAGCAGGAGGCGGCGGCCCGGCTGGGCCGGTCCCAGAGCGCGGTGGCCAACAAGCTGCGGCTGCTGCAGCTGACGGCGGCGGAGCGGGAGGCGGTGCTCTCCGCCGGGCTCACCGAGCGCCACGCCCGGGCCCTGCTGCGGCTCACCGACGGCGAGGACAGACGCCGCTGCCTGGAAACCGTGGCCCGGCGGGGGCTCACCGTGGCCCAGACGGAGGCCCTCATCGAGGAAATGCTGTCCCATCGCCGCACCACGCCTCCCCGGCAGCGGCCCCACTACGTCATCAAGGACGTGCGGCTGTTCCTCAACGCGGTGCAGCATTCGGTGGACGTGATGCGGCAAAGCGGCGTGGCAGCCGACGTGGGCCGCCAGGACACCGACGAGGCCATCGTGCTCACCATCCGCATCCCCCGAAAAGCGACATAATTTTCATTTTACAGTGTACTTTTTCTCCCGATGGGTTTATAATATGATGTTGCAACTGTATGTTGCAATATCATTACCCCCGCAGAGGAAAGGAGGGGTGTGCCATGGATAACAAGGAATACGAGGCAGCCCCGGATATGAGAATACACCCGGAGGCCAACCTGAATCTTGCCCCCGGTGACCTGCACCCGCCCATTGACGGCCGCATCCTGTCCCGGGTGACCCCGGCGGAGACGGCCCCGGAGCAGCCGGCCCCGGAGCAGACGGCCCGGAGCGGCGGCGAAAAGGCCCCCCGTCCCGCCGCCGGACAGGGGCGGAAGGGCTGGCTGTGGGCGGTGGTGGCGGTGATGGCGCTGCTGCTGTGCGCCACCGCCGTGGTATGCGCCCCCCAGTTGAGCCACACCGTTTACCGCAACACCTCCGTCATGGGGGTGGACATGGGCGGCATGACCACCCAGGAGGCCGCCGACGCCTGGCGCGCCGCGGAAAAGAACGTGTACGCCCGGGAGATCGTCCTCACCGAGGACGGCGCGGAGGTAAAGCGCTGCACCCTGGCGGAGCTGGGCGTACACCTGCCTCCCAACGACGCCGCCGCCCTGGCTTACGGCTTCGGCCGAGACGGCTCGCTGCTGCAAAACGCCGAGAGATGGGTCAAGAGCTTTTTCACCCCCGTGGATATCCGCCCCGGCCTGGACGTGGACGAAAAGACGCTGCGCGCCCAGGTGGCGGCCATGGTGGATAACCTGAACTGCACCGTGGTGGACGGCAGCTTTGCCCTGACGGAGGAGGGCCCCGACGGCCCGGGCCTCTACATCACCAAGCCCGCCGACGGCGTGACGCTGGACGGCAAGGATCTGGAAAAGCAGCTGACGCTGCGGTTCCAAACCGGCGACCTGTCCCCGGTGGAGTGCGTCTACCGTCAGACCGAGGCGGAGGCGGTGGATGTGGCCGCCATTTACAAAGACCTGCACCACAAGATGGAGGAGGCCAAGTGCGACAAGGCCACCGGCAAGCCCACCCGATCCTACGTGGGCCTGGATTTTGACGTGGACGCCGTGGCGGAGCAGCTGGCGGCGGCAAAGCCCGGCGAGACCTTTTTGGCCCAGGCGGAGGTGGCCTTCCCCAAGGTGACCACTGAGATGCTGGAGGAGGCCATGTTCCGGGACGTGCTGGGCACCTACACCACCAAGGTCACCGGCTCCTCGACCCGCATCCACAACGTGTATCTGGCGGCCCAGTGCATCAACGGCAAAATCTACAACCCCGGCGAGGAGTTCTGGTACAACGCCACCGTGGGCGAGCGGACGGAGGAGCGGGGCTTCGGCGCGGCGCCGGCCTACGTGGGGGGCCAGACGGTGGACAGCGTGGGCGGCGGCATCTGCCAGGTGTCCTCCACGCTGTATTACGCCACGCTGCTGGCCAACCTGAAGATCGTGCTGCGGTACTGCCACCAGTTTGCCCCGGCCTACATCACCTGGGGTTGCGACGCCACGGTGAGCTGGGGCGGGCCGGACTACGCCTTCCGCAACAACACCGACTACCCCATCAAGATCGTGGTGGACTGGAAGGACAACAACCTCACCACCACCATCCTGGGCACCAAGACCGACGATACCTACGTGAAAATCATCAGCAACACCCTGTCCTCCACCCCCTGGGAGGAGCAGACGGTGGTGAATCCCGAGCTGCCCTGGGGCAGCGAGCCCCACGTGGTGCAGACGCCCTACACCGGCTACTTCGTCAAGACCTACCGCAACGTGTACGACGGCGAGGGCAACCTGATTTCCAGCACCTTCGAGGCCAACAGCGACTACGAAAAGCGGGACCGCATCGTGGAAGTGCCGTCGGATTACTACTTCGCCGCCCCGGAGGAAACCGACCCCTGGGCATAATCAGATACCACCTGTAGGGGCGGACGACGCTGTCCGCCCCCTTTTTTGCGTCCGGCCACGAAATTCTTCCCTTTTTCCCCCATCCGTGATACAATGGGATAACTATGGATTTCCCCCAAAGGAGGGCCGAAAATGGATACCATTGCCGCCATCGCCACGCCACGGCTGCCCTGCGCCATCGGCATACTGCGCCTGTCCGGGCCGGACACCGACGCCATTGTGTCCCGGGTGTTCCGCCCTGCCGCCGACGCCGCCCTGCCAGCGCGAAAAATGGTGTACGGCACGCTGCTGGACGAGAGCGGCCAGCCGCTGGATCAGGTGCTGTGCGTCCGCTTCCCCTGCCCCCACAGCTACACCGGCGAGGACAGCGCCGAGCTTCACTGCCACGGCTCCCCCATGGTGCTGGAGCGGGGCCTTGCGGCCCTGTTCGCCGCCGGGGCCCGGCAGGCCCAGGGGGGCGAATTTACCCGCCGGGCCTTTTTGAACGGGCGGATGGATCTGTTGCAGGCGGAGGCGGTGGTGGACCTCATCGACGCCGAGACCGCCGAGGCCGCCCGCAGCGCCCTGGGCCAGCTCTCCGGCGCCCTGAGCCGGGGAGTGGAGGCGATCTACGACAGCCTTATGGCCGTTATCGCCCGGTTTTACGCCGTGGTGGACTACCCGGACGAGGACATTGAGGACGTGGAGCGGCCCCAGCTGGAGGCCGCCTTGTCAGAGGCCCGGGGCCGCCTTGCCGCCCTGAAGGACACCTTCCGCCGGGGACAGATCCTCCGCATGGGGGTGCCCACGGTGATCGTGGGCCGGCCCAACGCGGGGAAATCCTCCCTTTTGAACGCCCTTTTGGGCTACGACCGGGCCATCGTCACCGACATCCCCGGCACCACCAGGGACACCGTGGAGGAAAAGGTGCCCCTGGGCCGGGTGCTGCTGCGGCTCATCGACACCGCCGGCATCCGGGCGCAGGCCGACACCGTGGAGGCCCTGGGCATTGACCGGGCCCGTGCCGCTGCCGAGGACGCCGCTCTGGCGCTGCTGGTGCTGGACGGCGCCGCCCCCCTCACGGAGGAGGACGAGGCCGCCATCGCCGTGGCGCAGCGGGCGGAGCGGCTGCTGGTGGTGGTGAACAAATCCGATTTGCCTCCGGCGGTGGACGGGGAGGCTTTGCGCCGCCGGTTCGGAGAGGTGATTACCCTGTCCGCCAAAACCGGGGCGGGCATCGACGCCTTGCAAGGGGCGGTGGAGGCCCTTTTCCCGCCGGAGCAGGGCCAGCCGGGCCAGCTTTTGACCAACGCCCGGCAGGCGGACGCGGTGGGCCGGGCGCTGGATGCCGTCACCGCCGCGCTGGACAGCCTCCGCCGGGGGCTGACCCCCGACGCGGTGCTCACCGACGCGGAGGCGGCTTTGGCGGCCTTAGGCGAATTGAACGGAAAAAATATCCGGGAGGATCTGGTGGACACCATCTTCTCCCGGTTCTGTGTAGGAAAGTGAGGAAAACGCAATGGATTGGCTGGAACTGCGCATCGACACCGCCCCCGGGGGCATCGACCCTGTGACGGAGCTGCTGGAGCAGCAGGGCGTCACCGGGGTGGTGATTGACGACGAGGGGGATTTCAAGGATTTTCTGGAAAACAACAAAAAATACTGGGATTACGTGGATGACGCCCTTATAAAGGAGAAAAAGGGGGTCTGCCGCGTCACCTTTTACGTGGAGAACACCCCCGACGGCATGAACACCGTGGCCCACGTCCGCATGGCCATGAGTGAGCTGAAAAAGGCCCACCCGGAGTACGCCCCCCTGACGCTGATGATGGAAAACGTGGCCGACGCCGACTGGGAGAACAACTGGAAGGCCTTTTATAAGCCCATGGAGATCGGGGAGCGGCTGCTGGTGATCCCCCAGTGGGAGGAGGCCAGCGTGCCGGGGCGGCTGCCCCTGCGGCTGAACCCGGGCCTCACCTTCGGCACCGGTAGCCACGCCACCACCCGCCTGTGCCTGACGGCGTTGGATAAGCACATCCACGGCGGGGAGAAGGTGCTGGATCTGGGCTGCGGCAGCGGCATATTGTCCATCGCCGCCCTGCGGCTGGGGGCAAACCGGGCCTTTGCCTGCGACATTGACGAGAAATGCGTGGACGTGGCCTATGAGAACGCCGCCCTCAACGGCATTGGCCGGGACGTGTACACCGTCCGCTGGGGCGACGTCACCTGCGACAAAGCGCTGCAGGCGGAGTTCGGCGCCGACTACGACGTGGTGTGCGCCAACATCGTGGCGGACGTGATCCTCAGCCTCAGCCCCCAGGTGCGGCCCTTTTTGAAGCGGGGGGGATTGTTCCTCACCAGCGGCATCATCGACGACCGGGCAGACGAAGTCCGCGCCGCCCTGCAAAAGGACGGCTGGGAGATTTGGGAGGAGAATTGCGACCAGGGGTGGTACAGCTTTTTGTGCCGGTGACGGTTTTTTCTATGCATAACGCAACCCGGCCCTCCCCACGGGGAGGGCCGGGTTTTCGCCGTAGGGGCGATTCACGAATCGCCCGACGCCCAGGTAACGATACCCACCCAGGCCGGTTGAATGGTACACGGCATCGACAACCATGCGTAGGGGCGGGGCTCTGCTCCGCCCTTTTCTCGTCAATCGCCGGGGCCTGG
>JAFPXK010000037.1 GCA_017412585.1 Oscillospiraceae bacterium | reverse complement strand
CGACAGCTTGAAGCGCGAATGCAGGAGCATCTTTGGTGCTCCTGCATTCGCATGAATTTCACGTGAAGGGGGACGCCCGTCCCCCTTCACAATCCCCCATGCGTAGTGAGAAGCTGTCCGCAAATAGCCTCTGTCTACAGTCCGACGCCGGTCGAAGCCCTCTTTCTTTATGTTGCTTCTCTATTCTGGCAAGTCAATCCTCGCACAGGGCCAGGAATTCCTCCTCCGTCAGCACGGGGATGCCCAGCTCACGGGCCTTTTGCAGCTTGCTGCCGGCGGCCTCCCCCGCCACCACGTAGGTGGTCTTTTTGGACACGGAGCCGCTGGCCTTGCCGCCCCGCTTGGTCACCATGTCCTGGGCCTGGTCCCGGGTAAAGCGGGTCAGCGCCCCGGTCATGACAAAGGTCATGCCGGCGAAGCGACTGTCAAGCTTTTCCTCTTTACAGGTCATATTGACCCCTGCCCGCCGCAGACGGGCAACCAGGTCCTGGGACTGGGGGCTTTGGAGCCACTGGCGGATATACCGGGCGGTGATGCCGCCGATGTCGTCGATGGCGGTCAAATCCTCCTCCGAGGCGGCAGCAAAGGCGTCGAAGGTGCCGAAGTGGGAGGCCAGCACCTTGGCGGCCTTGTCCCCTACCTGGCGGATGCCCAGGGCGTTGATAAGCCGCCACAGGTCATTATCCCGGGACTTGGCAATGGCATTGACGGCGTTTTCCGCCGATTTTTGGCCCATTCTGTCCAAATCCTTCAGGTCGTCCACCGTCAGATCGTACAAATCCGCCGCCGTTTTCACCAGATGGTTGTCCACCAGAAGCTGCATCACCGCCGGGCCAAGGCCGTCGATATCCATGGCGTTGCGGCTGGCAAAATGGGTGAGATTGCGCAGCAGCTGGGCGGGGCACTCCGCCCCGGTGCAGCGGATGGCGGCGCCGTCATCATCACGGCTCACCGGCGCGCCGCACACCGGGCAGGTGTCCGGCAGGAAATAGGGCGCAGAATCTGTAAGGCGTTTTTCCTTTACAATTCCCAGTACTTCCGGGATGATCTCTCCCGCCTTCTGCACCACCACCGTGTCGCCGATGCGGATGTCCTTCTGGGTGATGAAGTCCTGGTTGTGGAGGGTGGCATAGGTGACGGTGGTGCCCGCCAGGCGGACGGGGGAGAGCACCGCCTTGGGGGTCAGCACGCCGGTGCGGCCCACCTGCACCACGATATCCTTCAGCAGGGTCTCCTTTTTCTCGGGAGGGTATTTATAGGCCACCGCCCAGCGGGGGCATTTGGCGGTGCTGCCCAGGATGGCGCGGTCTGCCAGGTCGTTGAGCTTCACCACGGCGCCGTCGATATCGAAGGGAAACGCCATCCGCTCCTCCCCCAGGCGGGCGATCTCCGCCAGAATGGCGGCATCATCGTCCAAAACGGCATGAGGGATGATGGGGAAGCCCTGGGAGGCCAGATAGTCGATGGTCTCGCCGTGGGTGGTGAAGGTCTTCCCCTCCGCCAGCTGCAAAT
This sequence comes from Oscillospiraceae bacterium, assembly GCA_017412585.1. Taxonomy (GTDB): domain Bacteria; phylum Bacillota; class Clostridia; order Oscillospirales; family Oscillospiraceae; genus Vescimonas. Next base: position 4,169 of record JAFPXK010000037.1, on the reverse strand, counting down.
TAAATACGGCGATATCCAGCCGCCGCTTGGCGGCAATGCGGGGGTCCTTTTGCCGCAGGGAGCCGGCGGCCGCGTTGCGGGGGTTGGCCATCAGGGGCTTGCCCTCGATCTCCAGGGCGGCGTTGATCTCCTCAAACACCGTGCGGGCCATGTAGACCTCGCCCCGGACGATGAGCCGGGGCAGCTTGTCCGGCAGCGTCTTGGGCAGGGAGGCGATGGTGCGGAGGTTCTCCGTCACGTCCTCCCCTACCCTGCCGTCGCCCCGGGTGGCCCCCCGGTAAAACAGGCCGTCGCGGTACTCCACCGCCACGCTGAGGCCGTCCACCTTGGGCTCCACGCTGTAACGGGCGCCGGGCAGCTCCCCCGCCACGCGCTCTAAAAAGGTGCGGACCTCGTCCTCATTAAACACGTCCTCCAGACTCTCCAACGGCACGGGATGGGCCACCTCGGCAAAGTCGTTGAGCAGCCTGTCGCCCACCCGCTGGGTGGGGGAATCGGGGGTGACGGCCTCGGGATGGGCCGCCTCTAAATCCTGCAGGCGGCGGTACAGGCGGTCATATTCATAGTCCGGCATGGTGGGCGCGTCCAGGGTGTAGTACAGCCGGGCGGCCTCGTTGAGCTGCTGCCGTAGCTGCTGTATCTCCAAAATCTCGTCCATTTTCCTACCTCTTATCCGATGTTCATAATATATTCTTCCGCGTATTCGTCGGTGGTCTCCCGCTGGCCCTGAAAGTAGGTGTAGCTCTCCGGCACGCTGCCCACGATCACCGTTTCCGCCACGGTGATTTCGTTGCTGACCTTGGTGTAGGTACTGAAGCCCGGCAGGAGGATGCTCATGTAGGCGTCCAACTGCAGCACGATGCGATGGCGGGTCTGGTTGATGCCGGCGGCGGTGAAGGCGTCCCGGAAGGCGGCGGTGGTGGTGCCCACGGTCTGCATCCGCACCTTCAGCGAAGGCCCCCGCCCTGCCAGCAGCGAAAAGCCGGTAAGGGTGCCCAGAGGAATGGAGAGCTCGCTGGTGGACACCTGGGATAGGCGCTGCAGAACGTCGTCGGCAATCTCGTTTTGCAGCCGGTTTACCTCCGCCATGTTGCTGCGCAGGGCGGTAATGCGGCCGTCATAGTCCTTTTCAAAGGAAACCAGATTGCCGTAGTCGATATCCCCGGTGGCGATGGCCTCGTTCACCGCCGCCACCATGATACGATTCACCGAGTTGGCCACACGGGCTGAGGCGAGGCGGGTCAAAATGGGCTTCATCTGCACCAGGGCCAGGGCGGTGAGCGCAGAGAGCGTCAGCAGCGCCGCCGCCAGCCAAAAGATCCGCCGCTGCCGGGGGCTGAGCCCCACCGTGCGTAAATAGCCCATGGCCATCCCCCCTCATGGGAGGATATGCGGCCACGGCTTATCCCTATTCCGCCCAACCGTTGACGATTTCCTTATACGTTTTGCCCCGCACCATGAAGTTGGGGAACTGGTCAAAGGCGGCGCAGGCGGGAGAAAGGGTCACCACGTCGCCGCTTCCGGCGGCGTCACGGGCGGCCTCCACCGCCTTTTGGAAGGGGGAAACGTCCAGTATGGCGGGGTGCCCCGGCGCGTAGCCGGGGGCATTCTCCACCGCGGCGCGAATCTTGTCCGCTGTGGCGCCGCACAGCACCAGCGTCTTTACGTGTTCTACGATTTCCGGGCCGAGAACGTCGAAGGGAATGTGCTTATCGTAGCCGCCGGCAATGAGAATCACCTTTTCCTTGAAGGAACGCAGCCCGGCGATGCACCGGCTGGGGCTGGAGGCGATGGAGTCGTTATAAAACCGAATGCCGTGCCAGGTGCGCACCAGCTCGATGCGGTGCTCCACGCCGCCGAATTCCCGGGCAAACCGGGCGATGATCTCATCGTCCACCAGGCCGTCCACGGCGGCGATGGCCGCCATGTAGTTCTCCACGTTGTGGACGCCGGGGATTTTGATGTCAGAGGCGGCCATAATGCGGCGCTCGTTGCCGCCCCGGCAGGCCATAATGTCCTGGCCCCGGAGGAACACGCCGTCCTCCACCTGGGACCGGCGGCTGAAATACCGGGCCCTGCCCACGGCGCGGGCGGCCTGCTCCCGGGTGATATCATTATCCAGATTAAAGATGGCTATGTCATCCTTGGTCTGATGGCGGAAAATGTTCCCCTTGGCGGAGACGTACTCGGCCATGCCGTGATGCATATCCAGGTGGTTGGGGGCCAGATTGGTGACAACGGCGATGTGGGGGCTCTGGGTCATGGTCATGAGCTGGAAGCTGCTCAGCTCCAGCACGGCGTAGTCTGTGGGCAGCATGGCGTCCGCCTCGCAAAGCAGGGGGTGTCCGATGTTGCCGCCCACGTGGACGCGATGGCCCGCCGCCTTCAAAAGCTCGGCGATGATGGTGGTGGTAGTGGTCTTGCCGTCAGAGCCGGTGACGGCGATGATGGGACAGGGGCACACCTTGAAGAAAACCTCCATCTCCGAGGTCAGCTCGCTGCCCTGCGCCACCGCCTTGCGGATGGGCTCCACGTCGGGGCGTAGGCCGGGGGTGCGGAAGATCACGTCCTCGTGGATGCCCTCCAGATAGTCCTCACCAAGGCGCAGGCGGCAGCCCTTGCGCGCCAATTCCTCTGCCAGGTCGCCCAGCTGCGCACGGCTGCGCTTATCGCAGGCGGTGACGGAAATGCCGCTCTCCAGCAGCAGGCGCAGCAGCGGCGTGTTGCTGACGCCGATGCCCACTACCGCCACGGTGCGGCCCTGCAAAGATGCCACGTATTCCTGTAAGGTCATAAAAGACGCTCCTTATTCTCAATACTCTATCGGAGTATTATATCCCATCGGCGGAAAATATGCAACGGTGAGGTGGGGGCACCGACAGGAAAAGCCCCGCACCGTATACGGTGCAGGGCTTGGCTGTTATAGCGTGATTTCCGTAACGTCACCCACGGTGACGGGTCCGCCGATGGAGGCGTCAATCCACATACCGCTGTCCCGCACCACCGTGGCCTCCACAGTGCCCTCGGGCTGGCGGAGGCGATACGTGAACTTGCCGTCCCCCTCCCCGCGGGAGGCGGCGAAGGCCGCCGCCATGGCGCCGCTGCCGCAGCTGCCCTCAAAGACCAGGGTATCGGTGTCCACCACTTTCACAAGGGGTGTTAAGGTATCATCCTTTACAAAGCAGACGCCGTAAGCGTCCAACGCGCGATAGGCTTGGAAAACCGGCTCGGCGGCGGCGAAAAAATCCCGGCCGGGGGCCACGTCCTGCACCACCAGGTGGGCAATGCCCTCCAGGTCCACCAGCACGGCAGGGATATCGCCCACCGTCACATCTTCTATCTTCCGGGGCAGGGGCATGGCGGCGCTGGCGGTGCCCACGTAGGTGTCCGCCACCACCTGCACCAGGCTGCGGCAGCCGCTGACACGGAGCTTCAGCTCCTGCTGCCCTATCAGCAAACTCTGCCGGGCCAGCAGCATGCCGTAGGCACGGGCGGCGTTGCCGCAGAACTCGCCGCCCATCATCTCCAACACGCCGTGGATGCCGGGAGGGCCGTGGCGGACGAAGCCCACCTGTTCCACACCCCAGTCCGGCAGGGCCATCAATTTCGCCGCCAGGGCGGGGCGTTCCTCACTGGGCACGTCGGACAGCACCAGGGCGGTGATGTTGCCCGCCGGGTCGGCCCGGACCACTTGAATCGTTTTCATCGCTGGTAATTCCTCAAAAACTGGCGGGTGCGCTCCTCCCTGGGGTCGTCCATTACCTGCCGGGCGGGACCCTCCTCCACGATGACGCCGCCGCTCATGAAGATGACCCGGTCCGCCACCTCACGGGCGAAGGCCATCTCATGGGTGACGATGACCATGGTCATGTGCTCGTCGGCCAGGGCGCGGATGACCTTCAAAATCTCGCCGGTCAGTTCCGGGTCCAGGGCGGAGGTGGGCTCGTCGAAAAAGAGAATCTCCGGGTCCATGGCCAGGGCGCGGGCGATGGCCACCCGCTGCTGCTGACCGCCGGACAGCTCACAGGGATAGGCGTCGCCCCGGTCGCCCAGGCCCATTTTGTCCAGCAGCGCCAGGGCCCGGCGCTCCGCCTCCTCCCTACTGCGGCCCAGCACGTGAATCTGGGCGTCGGTGAGATTTTTCAGCACCGAATAGTGGGGAAACAGGT
>JAFPXK010000036.1 GCA_017412585.1 Oscillospiraceae bacterium | reverse complement strand
TGGAGAATACCGGCCGGGAGCGCACCATCCAACTGGTCACCACCCTGCGGCAGGACGCCCTGAAGGGCCTCATCAGCAAAGAGTCCCCGGTGGGCCGGGCCGTCATGGGCCGCATGGCGGGGGACCGGGTCCGCGTGGAGATGGAGGACGGCCGGGGCTATGACGTCACCATTTTGAATATTGAAAAGGGCGCCGACGACGGCTCCATCCCCATCGGCAGCTTTTGAGCGCAAAAAAAGACCGGCATACGCCGGCCTTTTTCATTCTCACAGCAATTCTTCAAAGCCCCGGATGTAGCGGTGGCATACGCGCTGCATCTCCGCTTCGTTGTCGTTGAAATATTCGTCCCACACGCCGATGACCCGCATCCCCGCGGCCTTGGCGCTGCGGCAGGCCGCCAGGGAGTCGTCAAACACGGTGCAGTCCCGGCACGCCTCGCCCATCAGCGCCGCCACCTTTTGGTAGATGGCGCTGTCCTGCTTGTCCAGCCCCAGCTCCTGGGCGAAAAAGACCTTTTCAAAGTAGGGCAGCAAATCCAGATGCCCCAGGGCCGCCCGGCAGTGGTCCGGCACGGCGGAGGTCAGCACGATCATCCGCTCCCCCCGGGCCCGGCAGGCGGTGAGATAGTCACGCACCCCCGGCTTGGCCGCCACCTCCGTGCCGTACACGTCCCCGGCCATGGCCAGCCATTCCGCCATGATCTCCTCCACGGACTCGGTGAGATGGCAGTATTCCTTGGTAAACACCGCCGCCTTGGGGAACACCGTGTGGGCCACACCCTCGTAATATTCCCGGGTGTAGGGCAGCCCCCGCTTGCCGAGAAAGGCGGTGTCCACCTCTTTCCAGATTCCGTTACTGTCGGTCAGTACGCCGTCCATGTCAAAAATCAGCATCTTTTTCATCCCCATCTTGCGATTTCTATGATACAGTGGTAGAATTTTACCATAGATTTGCCCCGCTGTAAACGGCCATCTGCCGCCGGGGCCCCAAAGGAGAGTGCCACCATGAAAGCCTATGAACGCCTGATGCGCTACGCCCGCGTCCACACCTCCAGCCGTGACGGAGGCGACGCCGTCCCCTCCACCGCCTGTCAGTTTGACCTGGCCCGCCTTTTGGCCGAGGAAATGACCGCCCTGGGCGTCAGCGACGTGTATCTGGATGAGAAAAACTGCTACGTCTACGGCAAAATTCCCGCCACCCCCGGCTTGGAGGACAAGCCCTGCATCGGCTTCCTGGCCCACCTGGACACCATTCCCGACGAGGACTTCTCCGGGGTGAACGTGGCGCCCCGCCTTGTGGAGAATTACGACGGCGGCGACATCCCTCTGGGCAGCAGCGGGCGCGTCCTCAGCCCCAAGGCCTTCCCCCATCTGAAGGATATGAAGGGCTGCTCTCTGGTGGTCACCGACGGCACCACCGTCCTGGGCGCCGACGATAAGGCCGGCGTGGCGGAGATCATGACCGCCGCCGAGGAACTGCTCCACGGCGAGTTGCCCCACGGCCCGGTGGCCATCGGCTTCTGCCCCGATGAGGAGATCGGCCACGGCGCGGCGGCGCTGGATCTGGACCGCTTCGGCGCCCAGCTTGCCTATACTCTGGACGGCGCCGGGGTGGGGGAGATCGAGTATGAGAACTTCAACGCCGCCGCGGCGGAGGTCACCTTCCGGGGCTTCAACGTCCACCCCGGCTCCGCCAAGAACACTATGATCAACGCCTCCCTGGTGGCTATGGCCTTCAACGCCATGCTGCCCGCCGGAGATACCCCCCGGGATACCGAAGGCTACGAGGGCTTCTTCCACCTCACCGACATGACCGGCAACGTGGAGTCCGCCACCTTGCACTATATCATCCGGGACCACGACAGCAACGCCTTCGAGCTGCGGAAAAAGGCCATGCGCCACGCCGCGGCGCTGCTGAACGACCGCTACGGCGAGGGCACCGTCACCGTGGCCATGCACGAGCAGTACCGCAACATGATCGAGAAGATCAAGCCCCATTTCGAGGTGGTGGAGAAGGCCATGGAGGCCACCCGTCAATGCGGCCTGGAGCCCAGGCCCTGTGCCATCCGGGGCGGCACCGACGGCGCCCAGCTGTCCTTCCGGGGCCTGCCCTGTCCCAACCTGCCCACCGGCAGCTTCGGCCATCACGGCCCCTACGAGCACGCCGTGGTGGAGCAGATGGACCAGTGCGTGGCGCTGATCCTCCGCATCCTGGAGGCCTTCGCCCGGTAAGGCGGCATAATTTGTCCCACCTGCACATACAAAGAGAGGGTAGGGAAGTCACTGCCCTCTCTTTTGCATAAAAATTCTCTTTTGGCGGGAATACGGTTGCAATATTCACAATTCTGTGGTATTATTCATGCAGTTGTGATATTGCCCTGTGAGCCGCTGAGGATTGCGCCGCAAGACTGAGCGGGGAGGGGACTCTGGAGAATCCCATTCAATTGGGTGCCGAAGGTGCAAGGCCCATGGGGCCGAATCTCTCAGGCAAAAGGACAGAGCCCGGCCGGATTATTCCTGTCGGATCGTTCTCCAGAGTTGCTGCCAAGCGCAGTAACTCTTGTTTTTTAGGAGGAAGAAAACCATGCAAGCCATCCAAGACGCGCTGTTCCCCATCGTTTCCGACATCAACACCTATTTGTCCAACTACATTCTCGTCTTTCTGCTGATCGCCGTAGGCCTGTGGTTCTCCATCAGGACCCGCTTCGTCCAGATCCGCTGCTTCGGCGAGGGGTTGCGCAAGACCTTCGGCAACCTGAAGCTGGTGGGCGAGAAGAACAAGTCCGGCATGTCCTCCTTCCAGGCCCTGGCCACCGCCATCGCCGCCCAGGTAGGCACCGGCAACATCGTGGGCGCCTCCGGCGCTATCCTCACCGGCGGCCCCGGCGCCATCTTCTGGATGTGGGTCATCGCCTTCCTGGGCATGGCCACCATCTACGCCGAGGCCACCCTGGCCCAGCGCACCCGCATCGTGGAGCGGGACGGCGCCGTTAAGGGCGGCCCTGTCTACTATATCACCACCGCCTTCCGGGGCGGCTTCGGCAAGTTCCTGGCGGGCTTCTTCGCGGTGGCCGCCGTGCTGGCCCTGGGCTTCATGGGCAGCATGGTGCAGTCCAACTCCATCGGCTCCACCATGAACACCGCCTTCGGCATCCCCGTGTGGGTGTCCGGCGTGGTGCTGGTGGCCATCTGCGCCGTCATTTACTTAGGCGGCGTCCAGCGCCTGGCCTCCGTGGTGGAGAAGATCGTGCCCATTATGGCGGGCCTCTTCCTGGCGGGCGGCATTATTGTCCTGCTGGTGCGCATCACCTATATTCCCGCCACCTTCGCCATGATTTTCAAGTACGCCTTCACCCCCCAGGCCATCCTGGGCGGCAGCTTCGGCGCCGCCATCAAGATCGCCATTTCCCAGGGCGCCAAGCGTGGCCTGTTCTCCAATGAGGCCGGTATGGGCTCCACGCCCCACGCCCACGCCCAGGCCAACGTGGCCCATCCCCACGACCAGGGCGTGGTGGCTATGATCGGCGTGTTCATCGACACCTTCGTGGTGCTGACGCTCAACGCCCTGGTCATCATCTCCACCCTGTATACCCCCGACGGCCCTCTGGCCAACGGCGTCATCCCCGACACCATCAGCAAGACCAACCTGGCCCAGACCGCCTTCGGCACCGTGTTCGGAGCCAAGTTCGGCGCCATCTTCGTGGCGGTGTGCCTGTTCTTCTTCGCCTTCTCCACCATTCTGAGCTGGAATCTTTTCGGCAAGATCAACGCCCTCTATCTCTTCGGCCGCAGGAATACCCGGCTGGCTACCGCCGTCTATTCCCTCATCGCCCTGGCCTTCACCTTTGTGGGCACCCAGATCAGCAACGACCTGGTGTGGGAGCTGACGGATATGTTCAATAACCTGATGGTCATTCCCAACGCCATCGCCCTCTTTGCCCTCAGCGGCATGGTGGTGTCCAGCCTGCGCAGCAGGAAAAAATAATCCCTTGCATAAACAGCGCCCCCGGAGGATGATACCATCCTCCGGGGGCGAGCCTGTCAAAAAACGGCTATGCCGTTTTTTGAC
>JAFPXK010000035.1 GCA_017412585.1 Oscillospiraceae bacterium | reverse complement strand
GGGCCCGGAGGGCCGCGGCGGCGTCGGCGCTGCCGCCGCCCAGCCCCGCCTGCATGGGGATGACTTTATGAAGATGGATGGTCACGCCGTCCAAGGGGACGCCGGTGCACTGAAAGAACAGGGCGGCGGCCCGGTGGACCAGGTTGTCCTCCCCGGTGGAGAGGGTGGGGTCGGTGCAGGTCAGGACGATGCCGCCGCCGGTGTGGGCGGTGACGGTAAGGGTATCGCACACGTCCACCGTCTGCATGACGGAGGCCAGGTCATGGTAGCCGTCCGGGCGCCGCTGCCCCACGGACAGCAGCAGGTTTATCTTGGCGGGGGCCTTTTCCACAAGGGTCATCATTTCACGATCTTCCGGGCTTCGATATAGTAGCGCTTATCCTGGGCGTGGCCCATGGAGAAGGTCTTGCGGGGCAGCACGCCGTCGGCCATGACGGTCTTGAAAAGCTGCTCCTTGCCCATGGCGGGCAGCTTGATGCCGAAGTTGCCGGGCTTGGCGCTGAGCTCGTCCACCACGGCGTCGCCGTGGATATAGTCCACCTCCCCGCCGAACTCCTTGAGATAGTCGTCCAGGAAGGTCTGGACGGAGGCAACGCAGAGCTGCTTGGTGGGATGGGGGATGGTGAGATAGCCGGAATGGCCGCCGCAGCAATAGGCGAAGCAGTGGCCCTCGCCCCGCCCCTCGTAGGTACCGGGATAATATTCTTTCAGCTTGGCAATCAGATGGGCGCCGTCTACGCCGAAGAGGACCCGGTGGATGGGCTCGAACTGCAGGGCGTCGTCGTGGTTATTTACCACCTCCACCAGGGCGAACCGGGCGGGCAGGCGCAAATACTCCTCGGGGGTCTTGCCCTTCTTCTGCTCCTCATAGCAGGCCTTGGCGGTGGCCAGAGAGTGGTTGCCGTCGCCTACGGCGAACAGCAGGGGCGCCGCGCCGGAGAGGTGGTATTTGGCCATCTGGGCTTGGGGGGCGCACAGGCCGGTGAGGGCGTCGGCCACGGCGTCGATCTGCTTTTCAGACAGGCGGTAGCCCTTGATATGGCCGCCGTTTTGCATCAGGTCGAAATCATAGACCACGTCCATGGTGTCCGCCGCGGCGGTGAGAGGCTCGATGACGGTCTTCTCCGGGTCGTCGATGAGGAGCATGACGTGGGGCAGCTCAATGGGGGCGTTGCGGCGGACCCGGGCACGGGGCGGAATGCGCTCCTGGACGGTGGCCTCGGTGGCACGGATGAGGGCGCCGCTGCCGGGGGTGAAGTCGTAGGCATCCAGATCCACCATCCCCACCAGGCCGTGGCGGATACGGCCGTCGGACTGCTGGCGCTCCACATAGATGAGGGAGGCGGGCAGCGTCTCAAAGACGCCCTTATCCAGATAGTCCGCCATGGCGGCGTTGATGTCGGCGATAAGCTCGTCCACATTGGGGGCCTTCAGATTGGCCTCCGGCAGAATGAGGCGCAGCGTGGAGGGGGCGTCGCCCACCTGCTGCTCCACCGCCTGCCAGTACTCCGGCTCGGAGGTGAACTGATCGCAGGCCACCACGGCCCACTTGGTCATATCCTGCCCCTTGGGCAGCAGAATGTCGGCGGGATAAAAACCCAGCTTGTCGAATTTCGTTTCCATTTGCCGTTCCTCCTTGTTCCCATGGGATGGCCCGGTGCCATCGCCTTTTTCACAATATACCAAATTATCCAACGATTTGCAACGCCATTTTGTGAAAATGGCCCATGGCGGGCAGTGAAAATGGGGCGTATAAGGCGGCGAAACCCGGGGCAGAATAGGGACAGCATCCATGCGAGGAGGTATCACAATGAAAATACTGGATAAAGTGGCGCTGATTCTGGTCATCGTAGGCGCCCTGAACTGGGGCAGCGTGGGGCTTTTCGGCTTCGACTGCGTGGCCTTTCTCTTCGGCGGTCAGATGGGCGCCATCAGCCGCATCGTCTACTCTCTGGTGGGTATCGCGGGGCTGTGGTGCATCACGCTGCTGTTCCGGGATACGGAAGGCCGGTAAGGCCAAGGGCAAAAGGGACTGTCTCACGACGAGGCAGTCCCTTATATATATGTAAGGCGGATTTACTTTACAGCAAGGCGGGCAGCCAGGTCGCCGTCGGGGGTGACGTATAGGGTGCGATAGGTGGTGTAAATCACCATGCCGGGGCGGGCCTGGGGCGGCTTTTTCACGTATTTGACAGGGGTATAGTCCACGGGGATCTTGCTGCCCTCCCGGCCCTGGGAGAACCAGGCGGCCAGCATGGCGGCCTCCCACAAACTCTGCTGGTCGGGCTCTGCGCCGTCGGTGCAGAGGATGACATGGGAGCCGTGAATCTTCTGGGTGTGGAGCCAGATATCCCACTTCTGGGCGGTCTTGTGGGTCAGCTTGTCGTTCTGGGCGTTGTTGCGGCCCACCAGAATCCGCAATCCGGCGGTGGAGCGGAACTCACGGGGCCGGGACTGGCGCTGGAAGCCGCTTTTTTTGCCGCCCTGGCGCAGGTAGCCGCCCTCTGCCAGCTCGGCGCGGATATCGTTGAAATCCTGCTCCGACTCCGCCTGGGCTATCTCCTGCTGCACACTTTCCAGATAGGAAAGCTCGGTTTTTCCCTTTTCTATCTGCTCTGTCAGTATTTTTTCGGCGGTTTTCGCCTTGGCGTATTGTTTGAAATACCGGTCGGCATTTTCCCTTGGGGACAGGCGCACGTCCAGGGGGATTTCGACAGTGGGGCTGCCCTCCTCATAGTAGTTCTCCACCGCCACGGCGTTCATGCCCCGCTGCATGCGGTAGAGATTGGCGATAATCAGCTCGCCCCGGAGCCGCAGCGTCTCCCGGTCGCGGGTCTGGGAGAGCTCCTTTTCCTGCATGGCCAGCTTGCGGCGGAGGCGGGCGGTGGCGTTGGTGACGGTTTTCACCAGGTCCTGGCCCTTTTGCTTCACCCGCTCCGCCTGCTCCCGGCGGACAAAATAGCCGTCCAGCAGCTCGGAGAAGGTGGCGTAGGTCACGTTCTCGGCGTATTCGCCGTATTGGAACAGGGGCTGGTATGTAAAGTCAATCACCTTGTCACCATGGCGGATCACCGTGGGCAGAAACTGCTGTGCCGCCACGGCGCCACGCCAGGCGGAAAAGGCGTCCCAGAGAGAGGCGGCGTCCGACTCCCGGCCGCCGGCGCGGCAGACGATCTCCCGGGCCATCAGAGGGGAAATGGCGGTGAAGGCGGAGACCAGCCATTCGTCCAGCGGGCCCTCCGCAGGCGGGGTGAAGTCCTCCTCCGTGACGGCGAAGGGGTCCTGCCGGGGCTGCTGGGGGGGCAGGTGGTAATAGAGCCCGGGCAGCACCTGGCGCTGGGCGGACATTTCAAAATCCACACGGCGGAGGCAGTCGATGATCCTGCCGTCGCCG
>JAFPXK010000034.1 GCA_017412585.1 Oscillospiraceae bacterium | reverse complement strand
GCTGAGGTCATCGAACTGGTTGGCATAGCCCGGAATACCTATTACAAGTACAAGAAGGAATTACTCTTGAGCGAGAAGGACTGTTAAGAGGAATGAAGCTATGGAGACTCAGAAAAGGTTCTCCATAGCTTCATTCTTTTCAATATCTCAACTTGAAATTATGATAGTCACATGATCGCTGTTACAAATACTTCTTCATCATCTCGTATGTAATCATCCTTTGGATTTCTGAGTTTATATTAAAAAAACCAATTAATTCGACATTTTAATAATTATATCATCAAATTAGAAGCGGGTAGAAAGAAAATTGATATTTTAAATACCGATACAACCTCCTGGTTCGGTCTACAATAGTAAGTAGAGGAGGAGGTGCGCAATGGACGAGAATATACGGTATGAGCAGTTCCTTCGGACACGTATCACAAAGCTGAGAGAACAAAGAAATATCTCCGAGCATCGGCTTAGTTTAGAGCTTGGGAAAAGCGGCTCCTATATTCGCTCAATCACAAGCGGTTTGACGCTACCGTCCGTAAGAGAGCTATTTAATATTATCACCTATTTTGAAATCTCCCCAGCAGAGTTTTTTGCGGGGTTAGAGGATAAAACATCTCTTCGTGTTGCGCTGACTGAAAAACTACGGGAGCTGAGTGACGAGGATTTGGAGAAAGTGTCCACCTTTATTGGATGGATACAAAAGTAAATCACAATGACTGCATTTGCAGAATAAAAGCACATGCCAATGCTGTGATTAAAGAATTCCATAGAGCCTCAATACGGGAGCGATCTCATCGCTCCCGTATACTTTACATATTTTCGAGAGAAAGGGTTTGATATAGGTCAAAGAAGTTTGCCTTTTCGCAATGCTGCATATAAGTCCACCTATCCGGTCGAGAAGTGGAACAAGAAGAAACACCCGATTCAAGGCTAAAAACGCCTTGGATCGGGTGTTTTATTTTTCGATGTCGAAAAAAATCGAAGCAACACGAAATCGTCATTTTTCGATAATATACAACATTCGAATACTCCGCAGACTTCTTGCTTTTAAAAATTTTTTTGCAAATCTATGCCAAAAGTGCGCAAAAGTGGCCTTCCCAATTGGGATAGTAGTGAAAGGGGTTAAAACACCGCTTCCCGCGGTTCGGGAAGGGGGTGAAACTCTTGGAGCTTACACCATCCCAAAAGAAAACCGTTAGGCATCAGTTTGACAACTTCTGTAAAAAGGTGTTACGCGAAGAAGCCCGCAATTATGCGAAGCATATTGCATGGCGTTCTGAGCATGAGGTATCCCTTTCGGAGCTGTCCGAGGAACAGATTAATCGGGCTTACATACTGGACGAGCATCCATCCGACTATACACAGTTTGATGTGCAGGGTTATTCCGTCACCGTACACGATGACCGTTTGGCTCAGGCATTGACCGAATTGCCGGATGAAAAGCGTGATATTCTCTTGCTGTCCTACTTCCTGGACATGACAGATAGAGAGATTGCGGACAAGCTGAATATGGTACGCTACACCATCCAGCGCAAGCGCGTGAAGTCCCTCAAAGAAATGAAACAAAGATTGGAGGTTAATGAAGATGGCGGGCAATCAGAAGAATAGTACTTCCTCGCTGCTGCCGTATTCCACCATAGAAGCGGCTGCATCCGGCAATGTGGATGCCATCAACGCTGTGCTGGCGCATTATTCTCGTTACATCTGCGCTCTTTCCACCAGAACGCTGTATGACGAGAACGGTGTGCCGCATCTCTGCGTAGATGAAGAACTGCGGCGTCGGCTGGAAACCAAGCTGATTACAAGGATTCTGGACTTTGATGTGACCAGAGCGGCATAATCCCTTGCCCATACACGGCGGCGTGTTCCCCTTTCCACGCCGCCGCTATGGACTTTTTCTGCTTGCGGGTATCAGTTATCAACCTTTTCATTTGATGGCTGATACGGGCTAACAGAAGCCTTGTGTGGAACCTTGAAAAAGAAAGCGGCACATAGGCCGCAGAATAAGGCAGACAGGTACATTTGCATCAGAGCGAGCCAAACGGCAGATACGCCACGATCTCTTAACGAGGGAGCGATTATCCATATTTTACTACTTAGTTGAAAAGATTTCTGTCGAAAAGCGGATTGGCAACCCGTTGGTCAAGACCTCTGCTGCTTATAATGATACTCCCGAATTGAACGCCCTCAAAGCATTGTTCGGCGCACCCATCAGCATGGGCCGGGGTGAGACTCCCGTGGAGCTGTTGCCAGCAGCCGCCTGTCTGTTTTCCTTTTTTATGACCTTAAAAATTTGTGAATTTGGCGGCACCGTATTACAATTTTGATTGTCGGTACGATGCTGCTTGGAAAGGAGGCTGTTATGAACTACGAAAGCAGCACAATAAATAGTCATTCCGGCAAACGAACCTATACAGTAAAAGAAATATCTGACATCCTTGGTATCGGGAGAACTGCCGCATATAAACTTGTTCACTCTGGCGTATTCAAGACCGTACAGATTGGATCAACGATCAGAGTATCCAAACAATCTTTTGATGAATGGCTTGATAGACAGATGTAATTCAGGAGGTTTATCATGGCTTCAATCAGAAAGCGTAGAAATAAATTCAATGTCGTGTATTATTACACGAATGACCAGGGCGAGCGCAAGCAGAAGTGGGAGCCCTTCGATACCGAGGAAGAAGCAAAGACACGCAAAGCAGAAATTGAATACAAAATGAAGGTGAACACCTTTATTGCTCCCAGCAATCTGACGGTAGCTGCCTTTTTGGAGGATTTTGTTTCCCTGTACGGTATAAAGAAATGGGGGCCTTCCACTTACGAAGCAAACTGCGGACTGATCCGAAACTATATCAACCCCTTTATTGGCGATGAGCTGATTCAGAACATAAACACCATGGCGGCAGATAAGTTTCTCACACGGTTGCAAAAGACCCCTTGCGCTGTTCGGAAAAATCGCTATTCTTCCACGCAGTACATGACCCCTGCCGGAATCGCAAATATCAACAAACTCTTGAAATGCGCCTTTAAGCAGGCTGTACGATGGGACATTATTTCTAAGAACCCATTTGAGAATACCACCCTGCCGAAAGTAAAGCGCGAACCCCGTGCGATTTGGGATGCCGCAACAATTCGTAAGGCTCTGGATGCGTGTAAAGATAGTAAACTCTATGTTGCGATGAACCTTTCCTTTGCCTGCTCGCTGCGGATTGGGGAGATCCTGGGCTTGACTTGGGATAACATCCATATCAGTGATGCTGATATAGCGCGAGATGACGCCCACCTGTGCGTGGAGAAAGTCCTTTGGCGTGTCCGTGAAGATACGCTGAATGTGCTGGGAACGGAGGAAATCATTAAGGTTTTCCCCAGAACCATGTATCTGGAGAATGCCAGCACGGTCATCGTTCTGAAAACGCCGAAAACGGAAAGCAGTGTTCGCAAAGTGTGGATGCCCAAAACGGTTGCTTATATTCTCCGGGAATGGAAGGCTTCACAGGACAAGCAGAAGGCGTTTCTTGGCGATGAGTATCTGGATTATGGCCTTGTCATTGCCTTGCCCAATGGTCGCCCTTGTGAGGAAACGGTTATCAATAACGCCTTCAGGCGGCTCAAGAAAGAGGCCAATCTTCCCAATGTTGTTTTCCATTCCCTCCGGCACAGCAGCACGACCTACAAGCTGAAGCTGAATCACGGTGATCTGAAAGCGACGCAGGGTGACACCGGTCACTCCCAGGTGGACATGATTACAAAAATCTATGCGCATATTCTGGATGAGGATCGTAAGGTCAACGCGCAGAAGTTTGAATCCGCATTTTATGCGAACCCCGATCTGCGTAGTGTTCATGCTCCGCAGGAAGAAAAAACGCAGCCGCTGCTGGATGCACAAACTCTTTTATCTCAGCTTCAGCAGTCCCCGGAACTCTTATCGAACCTGACATCGCTTATCTTGGCACAGGCGGGGCGATAAGGGGTGGTGCCAAGACGGTGCCAAACCCCAGAACGGTGCGAAAACCATTGCAATCAATTTGGATGTGCCAAAGGCAGCGATGCCGCAAAATGAGATACACCTTATTCTGCTTTGGCCTGAACTTTTCAAAAAGAAAAACACCGCAATTCCTTGGAATTACAGTGTTTTTGGTGCGCCAGAAGGGATTCGAACCCCCGGCCTCACCCTTAGGAGGGGCGCGCTCTATCCAGCTGAGCTACTGACGCAGATATGAAATTTTGGAAAAAGTGGTGCCATTGGCGGGTATAGAGCATCCGCTTAGGAGGCGGTCGCTCTATCCTGCTGAGCTACGCGGGCGTATGTAACAGGCGGCGGTTGCCGCCAGCCAAAAAACATTGTACCCCGCCGGCGCGCCCTTTGTCAACGCAAATTTGGCAAAAAACCGGAATTGCCCCTTGCATTTGGGCGTATAAACGCCTATAATAGCGGGGTTAATGCGTAAATGATTGATTTTTACCCAAGAAAGGGGTTTTTTCCTTGCAGAACGAGAAATTGAGAAACGTAGCCATTATTGCCCACGTGGACCACGGCAAGACCACCCTGGTGGACCAGATGCTGAAGCAGGGCGGCGTGTACCGCGAGAACCAGGAGACGGTGGAGCGGGTCATGGACTCCAACGACCTGGAGCGGGAGCGTGGCATCACCATTCTGGCCAAGAACACCGCCATCCAGTACGGCGACACCAAGATCAACATTGTGGACACCCCGGGCCACGCCGACTTCGGCGGCGAGGTGGAGCGCATTTTGAAGATGGTCAACGGCGTTATCCTGCTGGTGGACGCCGCCGAGGGCCCCATGCCCCAGACCCGCTTCGTCCTCAGCCGGGCGTTGGAGCTGGGCCACCGGGTCATCGTGGTGGTGAACAAGATCGACCGGCCCGACCGCCGCATCAAGGAGGTCATCAACGAGGTGCTGGAGCTGCTGCTGGACCTGGACGCCACCTCCGAGCAGTTGGACAGCCCCATGCTGTTCTGCTCTGCCCGCAACGGCACCGCCAGCTACTCCCCCGACGTGGCCGGCACCGATTTGAAGCCCCTGTTTGACACCATTCTGGACTACATCCCCGCCCCCGAGGCCGACGTGGACCAGCCCTTCCAGATGCTGGTCTCCGCCATTGATTACAATGAGTTCGTGGGCCGCATCGCCATCGGCCGCATCGAGCGGGGCACCCTGAAGCAGAATCAGGAGATCGCCGTGTGCAACTTCCACGACCCCGACGCCGCCCCCAAGAAGGCCAAGGCCGTGTCCATGTATGAGTTCGACGGCCTGGGCAAAAAGCCCGTCACCGAGGCCACCGCCGGCAACATCATCGCCCTCAGCGGCATCGGCGACATCACCATCGGCGACACCATCTGCGCGCCCACCTGCGTGGAGCCCCTGCCCTTCGTAAAGATCTCCGCCCCCACCATGGAGATGACCTTCAGCGTCAACGACTCCCCCCTGGCAGGCCGGGAGGGCAAGTTCGTCACCTCCCGCCAGATTCGGGAGCGGCTGATGCGGGAGACCTTGAAGGACGTTTCCCTCCGTGTCACGGAGCTGGAGGGCGTCATGGACGCTTTCAACGTGGCGGGCCGGGGCGAAATGAGCCTTTCCATCCTCATCGAGACCATGCGCCGTGAGGGCTACGAGTTCCAGGTTTCGCCCCCTCGCGTGCTGTACCAGACCATCGACGGCAAGAAGTGCGAGCCCATCGAGCGTCTGGTGGTGGACGTGCCCAGCGAGAGTGTGGGCGCCGTCATTGAAAAGCTGGGCTCCCGCAAGGGCGACCTGGTGGAGATGACCCCCGTGGGCAACCGGATGAAGATTGAGTTCCTGGTGCCCTCCCGCGGCCTCTTCGGCTACCGCAACGAGTTCCTCACCGATACCCGGGGCGAGGGCATCATGGCCAGCGTGTTCGACTCCTACGCCCCCTTCAAGGGCGAGCTGCAGCGCCGCAACACCGGCTCCCTGGTGGCCTCCGAAACCGGCGAGTCCGTCAGCTACGGCCTTTTCAACGCCCAGGAGCGTGGTGCCCTGTTCATCGGCCCCAACGTGGACGTGTACGAGGGCATGGTGGTGGGCGTCAGCCCCAAGGTGGAGGACATTGTGGTCAACGTGTGCAAGCGTAAGCAGATGACCAACATGCGGGCCGCAGGCTCCGACGAGGCGTTGCGCCTGGTGCCGCCCCGCCGCCTGAGCCTGGAGCAGTGCCTGGAATTCCTGGCCGACGACGAGCTGCTGGAGGTCACCCCCAAGAGCCTGCGCATCCGCAAGACAATCTTAAACCACGAAAAGCGCATGAAGGCCACCCACGGCGGCAAGGCCAAATAATTGGTTGACATAATAAAAATCCCCATCCGTTTGGATGGGGATTTTTGCATGGCTTACAGCCGTTCAAACACGTGGATGGCAAAGGAGGCGGTGAGGGTCAGGGCGTCGTATTGGGCCAGCCGTTCCATCCCCGCTTTCGGTGTTTTCCAGTAGTAGGGCGTCATGCGGAACAGGGCGGCGATGGCCTCTTGGCTGTCCAGGCGGAAGGAGTATTCCACGGGCACGATGTCCAGGTAGCGGAAGCCCTCGTAGGGCGTTGCCTTCTCCTCGTTGGGGTAGGGGTTTTCGTAGAGGATTTCCTTCATCTCCCACAGGTGCTTCGGCCCTGGCACCACGTAGAGATAATGGCCGCCGCTCACCAGCACCCGCTGAAATTCCTCCAGGGCCAGGGGGGAAAAGCAGTTCACCAGCAGGTCAATGGAGCGTGACGCCACGGGGAGGTGGTAGCTGCTGGCCACGGCGAATGCCACGCCCTTCTCCCGGCGGGCGGCCAGGCGGAGAATTTCCTTGGAAATATCAATGCCCGCCATCTGGGGGCGCTTGCCCGCCTCCCGCAGGGCATGATAGACGCCGGCGGTGTAATATCCCTCGCCGCAGCCGGTGTCCAGCACCCGGGGGGCGTCGCCGGTGAGGGAGACGGCAAGTTTACATAACGCATCACGCAGCGGGGCGTAGCTGCCGGTGTCCAGAAAGACCTGCCGGGCTTTGGCCATACCCTTGTCGTCGCCGGGCATCTTGCTGTGCTTGCGGTTCACCGGCAGCAGGTGGGTGTGGCCCTCCCTGGCGATGTCGAAGCTGTGGCCGCCGGGGCAACAGTACCGGGTGGGCTCACGGGTCAAGGCAGCGCCGCACAGGGGGCAGACAAAGAGGCTCATAGCTCCGCCTCCGACAGGGTGACGTCGTGAATCCAGGCAGTCTTGCGGCAGCGCAGCAGGCACAGGGGCATCTTCACGATGCTCTCACCCTGCATGGCCACGCCGATCCACCAGGGGTCGAGGCGCAGCACCAGGGCGAACAGGGCCGTCAGCGGCAGGCCGATGCACCACTGGGGCAGCAGGTCCAGCAGGGCCGCCCAGGTCACGTCGCCGCCGGAGCGCAGCACGCCGGTGACGGCGGAGATGGTGTAGGCGTGGAGGGGGATGGCCACAAAGGCGGTGACCGCCAGGGCGGTGGCAATCCGGGCCGGCTCGCCGTAGAGCTTGAAGATGGGGAACACCACCGGCCGGAACAGCAGCGGCACCAGCGCCGTGGACACCGCCGCCAGCACCACGCCTACCAAAAACGTGAACATTAGCAAACACCGGCTCAGGGACAGCACCTCCTCATGGCTCTGCCCCTCGCCGATGGCCTTGCCCACCATGACGGCGGTGGAGGCGCCCAGGCCGAAGCACACCACCAGGAACAGCCGCCCCAGGTTGCCGGTGACGGAGTAGGCCGACAGGAAGGCCACGGAGTTCACCGTGTGGCCCAGCACCACCGTCAGCATGCTGTTCCCTGCGCCCCAGGCGATTTCGTTGAACAGCACCGGCGTGGCGTACTTCACGAACCGCCTCGCCATCTCCCCGCCGGGGCGGAAAAAGGCGTCCCACCGGATGCGGATGGTGTTGCTCCGGCCGATGGACACGGCGCAGATGACGCACTCGGACATGCGGGCGCAGAGGGTGGCCAGCGCCGCCCCGGCGATGCCCAGGGCGGGGAAGCCCATTTTGCCGAAAATGAGGAAATAGTTCAAAACGGTGTTGAGCACTGTGGAAAAGCCGTACAATTTCAGTCCAAAGCCGGGGTTTTCCACGCTGCGCTGCACCCCTACGTAGATGCTGGAGAACATATTAAATAAGTAGGAAAAGCCGATGATCCGCAGATAGGGGGCGCCCAAAAGGGACAGATGGTGGTCGTTGCTCAAAAGATCCATAATGGGCACCGGGAACAGGAAGAAGAGAAGCGCCAGCACCAGCGACAGCCCCATGCCGAAGAAGGAGGCCACGCCCATGGCCCGGCTGATGGCGGCGTGGTCCTGCTTGCCCCAGTACTGGCTCACCAGGATGCCCAGGCCCGACTGGACGCCGAACACAATGGACATCAGCAGGAACACCGGCACGTTGGCGGCGGTGACGGCGGCCATGGCGTCGTTGCCCAGCTGGCTCACCATAAAGGTGTCGATGAGCCCCAGGGAAAAGGTGATGAGGTGCTGCAAAATCATGGGCAGGCTCAGCTGCCACAGGCGGCGGTAAAAGCCGCTTTCGCGTCGTAATACGGCAAACATTTTCAATACCTCCGAAAGGGGGATTACAGCATAGGGAACCGCTGGGAGCGGTGGGCGTCCAATGCGGCGGCGAGAGCGTCCACGTCGGCCTCCGTGTTCTCCGGGCCGAAGCTGATGCGCAGCACCCCGGCGGCGGTGCGCTTGTCCAGCCCCAGGGCCTCCACCACGTGGCTCAGCTTGCCCCGGTGGCAGGCAGAGCCAGCGCTGATACAGATGCCCTGGGCCCCCAGGTCGGTGATGACGTTGGCGCTGGGGTAGCCGGGGAGAGATACCATTATAATATGGGGGGCGTCGCCGCGCGCCACCTCCACCACGCCGGGGATAGTCAGGAGCTTCCGGCGGCAGTAGTCCTTCAAGGCGGCGAGGCGGGCGGGGGCGGCGTCAGCGTCGCCCCGGCGCACTTCCACCGCCTTGGCAAACCCGGCGATTTGGGCCGTGGCCTCGGTGCCGGAGCGGGTGCCCTCCTCCTGGCCGCCGCCGGGCAGCAGGGGCCGTATGGCCCGGACGGTGTCTGCCACGTACAATGCGCCGATGCCCTTGGGGCCGCCGATTTTGTGGGCGGAGAGGCTCATCATATCCACCCCCAGGGCCTGGGGGTCGCAGGGCACCTTCAAAAAAGCCTGCACCGCGTCGGTGTGGAGCAGGGCACGGCTGCCCCGCTGCCGCAGCAGCGCCGCCACCTCCCCCACCGGGAACACGCACCCGGTCTCGTTGTTCACCAGCATCATGGTGACAAGCGCCGTGTCCTCCCGCAGGGCGTCCGCCACCTGCCGGGCCGTCACCATGCCGTCACGGCCGGGCTTTATGCGGGTGACCTCGTAGCCCTGCTGCTCCAACAGCTTCAGCGGCTCCAAAATAGCGCTGTGCTCCACGGCGGTGGTGATGATGTGGCGGCCCACCCGGCGGTTTTGCCACAGGGCGGCCTGAATGGCCCAGTTGTCGCTCTCGGTGCCGCAGGAGGTGAAATGGAGCTGCCGGGGCTGGCAGGGGATGGCGGCGGCGATGGCGGCGCGCCAGCCCTCCACTTTTTTCTTCATGGCCACCCCGGCGGGGTACTGGGCGGAGGGGTTGGCGTAGTCGCTTAACAGCACGTCATACATGGCCTCCGCCACGGCATGGGGCAGGGGGGTGGTGGCGGCGTGATCCAGATAAATCATAAGTAATCCTCATTTTCCCATCGCCGGGACTTGCCAGCGGCGGAAAATTTCTTTATAATAAATTGCTAACACGTTATTATACAGGACGCAAATGGAAAGCGCAAGGAGATTTCCCCATGAAGGTTGCCATTTACACCTTGGGCTGCAAGGTGAATCAATACGAGACCCAGGCCATGGAGCGGGAGCTGCTGCGGCGGGGCCACACGCTGACGGATTTTGACGGCGTGGCCGACGCCTACATCGTCAACACCTGCTCCGTCACCGCCGTCAGCGACAAGAAGTCCCGCCAGATGATCCGCCGCTGCCGCAAGCAAAACCCCCAGGCGGTGGTGGCGGCTTGCGGCTGCTACGTCCAGACCCATGCGGAGGAGGCGGCGGGGCTGGATATGGATCTGATCGCCGGGACGGGAGACCACATGGCCTTTCTGGACCTGCTGGAGCAGGAGTGTGCCCAGCGCCGGGGCTCGACGCTGCTGGACGACGCATTGCGCCGCCGCCGGTTTGAGGCGCTGCCCGGCGGCGGCATGGCCAGCCGCACCCGGGCCATGCTGAAGGTGGAGGACGGCTGCGTCAACTTCTGCACCTACTGTATCATCCCCTTCGCCCGGGGGCCGGTGCGGTCCCTGCCCCTGGCGGAGGCCGTGGTGGAGACGGCCCGGCTGGCCGCCGAAGGATACCGTGAGCTGGTGCTGACGGGCATCGAGATATCCTCCTACGGCAGCGATTTTAAGGACGGCACCACCCTCACCGACCTGCTGGAGGCCATCAGCCCGGCGGCGGGAGAGATGCGCCTTCGCCTGGGCTCGTTGGAGCCCCGGACCATTACGGAGGACTTCTGCCGCCGCTGCGCCGACCTGCCCAACCTGTGCCCCCACTTCCACCTGTCGCTGCAGTCCGGCTGCGACGACACCCTCCGGCGGATGAACCGCCGCTACGACACGGCCCGGTATTATGCGTCCGTGACGCTGCTGCGGCAGTATTTCCCCCGGGTGGCCGTCACCACCGACCTTATCACCGGCTTCCCGGAGGAGACGGAGGAGGAGTTCGCCCAGACGCTGGCCTTCATCCGCCGCTGCGGCTTTGCGGATATGCACATCTTCCCCTACTCCATCCGCCCCGGCACCAAGGCGGCGGCCATGCCCCAGGTCAGCGGCCCGGTAAAGGAGCGCCGCGCCGCCCAGGCGGCGGAGACGGCCCGGGAGATGCACCAAGAGTATCTGGAGAGCTGCGTGGGCACACGGTGCGCCGTGCTGTTCGAGCAGCCCGGGGAAGATGGGCGCTACCACGGCCATAGCGCCGACTACATGGAGGTAGCCGTGGCGGGAGAAGGTTTACATAATAAAATGCTTACGGTGGAAATCACCGGCACAGACGGGGAAATTCTGGTGGGGGAGGTCGTACAATGAAGCACCATTTCTTTGCCTACATCGCCCGGATGCGGTTTATCAACCGCTGGGCCCTGATGCGCAACAGTTACACCGAGAATATTCAGGAGCACAGCCATCAGGTGGCGGTGCTGGCCCACGCCCTGGCCCTCATCGGCAACCGCTATTTCGGCGGCCACAACGACCCGGGGCAGGTGGCGGTGGCGGCCCTGTACCACGACGCCACCGAGATCCTCACCGGCGACATGCCCACCCCCATCAAATACTATAATCCCGCCATCCGGGACAGCTACAAGCAGGTGGAGGCCATCGCCGGGGAAAAGCTGCTGGGCATGCTGCCGCCGGAGCTCCGGGGCGACTACGCCGCCGCCCTGACGCCGCCCCATGAGGTGGAACGGCTGGTGAAGGCCGCCGACAAGCTGTCGGCCCACATCAAGTGTCTGGAGGAGCTGAAGGCGGGCAACACCGAGTTCCGCAAGGCCGCCCAGCAGACCCTGTCCGCCCTGCAGGAATATCACATGCCGGAGCTGGACTGGTTCATGGCCCACTGCCTGCCGTCCTTCTCCCTGACACTGGACGAGCTGGAGTGAGGGAGTGTATACCAATTATGAAAAAGATTCTTTCAACTGTGATGGTTTTTGCCTGTGTGTTTTCATGTATAATTGCTTTACCCTCATGTACAGGAGCCAGATCAAGAACGAGCTGGGATGAAGGACTGTTCTACTATGAAGTAGCCGAGGGTGTAAACGTGGTGGTGGATAAGAGAGGCGTACCGGTGGAGGATTATCATATTGACGGGGACGACAATATCACGGACGCTAAAGGAAAGATATTCATTTATGCCGCTAAAACCGAGGGACTGATTCAGTATTATAATGCCCATCCTGAGGTCGCCAGAGAATTGTGGCAGGAGGAGTGTGGTACCCGTTTTATTGACATAGTTGTATCTGCATTTGAAACTGCTTGCCCTGGCAGTGATGGCGTTAGAGAGGAAACAGTTACAGAAAAAATGCATTATGGAGCGGAAGAGTATGGCTGTGAACTTGATGGCTTTTACACCATTTTTTCCGGTAGCGAAGAGGTTGCTCGCGGCGTGATAGTAACCGCAAACGGCTCGCAGGGCGGCATTCAGATGGCGGTTGCAGTGGGTAACGATGGAAGTGTAATAGGAATTGAAATAATCAGTAATGCTGAAACAGCAGGAATCGGATCAAAAGCAACCAACAATGAGCCAAATGATGAAGGAGTACCATTCTTGGATCAGTATATTGGACGGGATGGTGTGAAAGTGTTTGCGATAGGGGACAACGTAGATGTTATTTCCGGCGCAACAATGACATGCCGAGCTATCACAAATGGTGTTAATGCTGCAATAGCGGTATATGGTGTGGATGGCAAATAGAAATAGACAGCACAGATCAGTTTCATAAACGCATCAGGGGGCAGACCCGCTCTTCCCTGTTTTTTCACAGCCGCCCTCTGCATAGAAGACTGAAATAATAAAAAGTGGCGCAAAGCAAATATTCCCGCATAGCCCAGAAGGGATATGCGGGAATACTGTATTTTGGCGTATAAGTGTTCCCGGAGAGAGTCGTTAAGCAGCTCGGGGTGATTGTTCTTGACAATCCCCAGCAGGTTTGCTACACTCATATCAGAGGTGTCCATCAAAGGGTCAATGGCTGCCGGGGTTTCCTCGGCGTAGCTACCCTGGTGGTGGGCCTCTATTTTTTTCGCCTTGATACCATTAAGGACATTGTAGACCTCTACGCTATCAAGTACGGACTGATTGCTGTCCCGGTGGTTTTATTCCTCGTCGATCTTCCCTCTGGCGTGGAGCACGTCGTCCTCCGTGATCTTCATCAGATCCTCTTTCGTCACCTTTTCCATGGCGGCCAGGCGGTTATTCTGGGCCACCAGGATATGCTCAAAGATATTGCGGACGCCCCGGGCGTTGCCGAAGCTGTCGCTGTCGGCGTTCTCCTCGGTGATGTAGTCCCGCACCAGCGCCTCCACGCCCTCGTCCAGGGTGTAGCAGCCCTTCTTGCACTGCATGCGGAAGATGGCCACCAGCTCGTCGGCGGTGTAGTCGGCAAATTCCAGGAAGCGGTTGAAGCGGCTCTCCAGGCCGGGGTTGGAGTGGATGAACCGGTCCATCAGCTCCGTGTAGCCCGCCACGATCACCACCAGGTCGTCCCGGTGGTCCTCCATGGCCTTCAAAATGGTGTCAATGGCCTCCTGTCCGAAGTCGTTTTCGCTGCGTCCGTTGAGGGCGTAAGCCTCGTCGATGAACAGCACGCCGCCCATGGCCTTGTCGATGACCTTGGCCGTCTTGATGGCGGTCTGGCCCACGTAGCCCGCCACCAGGCCGCTGCGGTCCACCTCCACCAGCTGGCCCTTGGAGAGGATGTCCAGGGAGTGGTAGATGCGGGCCATGATCCGGGCCACGGTGGTCTTGCCGGTGCCGGGGTTGCCGGTGAACACCATGTGGAGAGACATATCGGTGGTGGGCAGGCCGTGCTCCCGCCGCAGCTTGTATACCTGCACCATGTTGATGAGGTTATGTACCTCCTCCTTCACCGCCGCCAGGCCGATGTAGCCGTCCAGCTCCGCCAGAATGTCCTCAATCTTTTCCTTGGGCTGGGCCGGCTCCTCCTTGGCGCTATCGCCGCTGCCGGGTGTGCCGTCGGCGGTGGGGGGCTGGTCCTTTTTGGGCGCGGCGCCCTGCTGGGCCCTGGGCGCGCCCCAGAAATCGCTGGACATGCGGTTCAGGTTGTTCTCCGTCATGGAGCGGATCACGTCCAGCTGCTGCAGGATGATTTCGTCTTTCTTATCCATACGTTCCTCCCCAAAAGGTGAAAAATCATTCGATGCTCTGATAGGTGTAAGGGCAGCCCTCCGGCGCCGTCAGGGAAAGGCCGGGGGTGTAAAGCAGCCGCCCGTCGGAGGTAATGAGAATCATGTCAAAGGGATAGTCGGCCTGATGGCTGCGCCAGAAGGCCACGGCGTCCGCCTCCCCCATGACGTACAGCGCCGTGGAAAAGGCGTCGGCCAGGGTGCCGCTGTCCGCCACGATGGTGACGGAGGTCAAATCCGTCACGGCGGGGGCGCCGGTGGCCGGGTCGATGATGTGCTGGTACACGGTGCCGTCGTCAGCGGTGAAATACCGCTGGTAGCCCCCGGAGGTGACCACGAAGCCGTCGTAAATATCCAGCAGCGCCCCATAGCCCTCTGGGTCCGCCGGGTCCTGAATGCCCACGGTCCAGGGGGTGTTCCGCCCCTTGCCGCCCATCACCATCACGTTGCCCCCCAGGGCGGCGGTGGCCCGCTTGACGCCGTTATCGGCGAGGATATTCTTCACCAGGTCGCTGGCGTAGCCCTTGCCGATGCCGCCCAGGTCAATGGCGCAGCCCTCGTCCAACGTGGCCCGGCGGTTCTCCCGGTCCAGGTGGAGGTGGTGGCTGCCCACGAATGGCAGCAGGGCGGCGATTTCCGCCTCACTTGCCACGTGGGGCGTGTCGCCGGTGACGTTCCACAGCGTTACCAGCGGGGCCACGGTGACGTCAAAGGCGCCGCCGGTGACGGCGCTGTACTCCTGGGCCAGGGCCAGCAGGATGTCGGTGTCCGGGGCAAGATCGGCGGTATGGGCGGTGTTCAAGAGGTCCACGTCGCTGCCGCTGATCGTGCGGGAGATGTCCCGCTCCAGGGCGTTGATGAAGATTCCGCAGGCGGTCACCGCGTCCTGGGCGCCGGGGCCGTAGGCGGTGACGGTCATATAGGTGTCCATGGCGAAAAAGCCCGCCTGGGCAGGCTCGCCGCAGCCGGTGAGGGCCAGGGCCAGCACCAGGGCCAGCACCAGGCATCCAAGCCGCTTCACAGCTCCTGCCGCCCTTCCAGCGCCCGCATCAGCGTGGCGTCGTCGGCAAATTCCAGATGCCCCCCCACGGGGATGCCGTAGGCAAGGCGGGTCACCTTTACGCCGAAGGGCTTTAAGAGCCGGGCGATATACAGGGCCGTGGCCTCCCCCTCGGTGTCCGGGTTGGTGGCCATGATGACCTCCTCCACGCCGCCCTTGGCCACCCGGTCCAACAGGGGCTTGATTTGTAAATCGTCGGGCCCCACGTGGTTCATGGGGCTCAATACGCCGTGGAGCACGTGGTAGTGGCCGTGGTACTCCCGGGAGCGCTCCATGGCCGCCACGTCCCGGGGGTCCGCCACCACGCAGATGACGGAGCCGTCCCGCTTGGGGGCGGCGCAGATGGGGCACAGGCCCCCGGCGGACAGGTTGCGGCACACGGGGCAGAGGGTGACGCTGCGCTTGGCATCTATAATGGCGTCGGCGAACTCCCGGGCCTCCTCCTCCGGCAGGCGCAGCACGTAGAAGGCCAGGCGCTGGGCGGTTTTGCCGCCGATGCCGGGCAGCCGGGCAAACTGCTCCGTCAGCTTTTCCAGCGGAGCGGGAAAGTATTCCATAGCGTGATTCCTCTCTTTTGCTTATTGTCCCCGCAGGGCGCGGATCTTGGCGGGGATGTCGTCGGCTTTATACACGGCGCTGCCCGCCACCAGCACGTTGGCCCCGGCGGCGATGCACAGCGGGGCGGTGGCGGTGTCCACGCCGCCGTCCACCTCCAGGTCGCACCCGGGGCGCAGGGCGTCGATGTAGCGGCGGATCTCCTGGACCTTGGGCATCATGTCGCCCATGAACTTCTGCCCGCCGAAGCCCGGCTCCACCGTCATCACCAGTATCATGTCGCACAGGTCGATGAAGGGCAGCACGGCGCTGCCGGGGGTCCCGGGCTTCACCACCACGCCGGCCTTCTTGCCCTTGGCCCGGATGGCCCGGAGGGCGGCTAAAATGTTCTCCTCCGTGTCCGCCTCCACGTGGCAGGTGACGATGTCGGCCCCGGCGTCGCAGAACTGTTCCACGTACCGCACGGGCCGGTCGATCATCAGATGCACGTCCAGGGGCAGGTCGGTGGTGGGGCGGATGCACTTCACCACCGGCACGCCGATGGTGATATTGGGCACGAACTGGCCGTCCATCACGTCCACGTGGACGTAGTCGGCGGTGTGGATGCGTCGGATATCCCGCTCCAGATTGGCAAAATCGGCGCTTAAAATGGAGGGTGCAATCTTAATCATGGCGTTTTCCTTTCTCCGCACGGCGCGGTGTCCCGCCTCATAGAATGGGGCAAGCGGCGCCTGATGGCCACGGCTGCCCGCTCCGCCCGCTGTGGGGCGTCCGCTTTTGAGATAGGGGGCCGGCGGGGCAGACCTGCCGGCCCTCACTGTGGTGCTGCCTCCGGGGGCTGCCACCGGCTTTCATTCCAATAATACAATATATCATATTTATGCCCCGGCGTAAAGAGCTGCCGCCTCTTTGCGGCGTAAAAAAAGCATTGCCGGGCGGGGCATCACATTTTTTACCATTTTGTGAATTTTGCGCCGCCCCCCTTTATTTTTGGCGGAAAGTACACTACAATGCAGACAATATCAGAGAACAGAGGCGTTTTGCTATGACATTTCTCCAACGGTTGAAAAACGGCGTCTCCCGCTTTATGTACGGCCGCAACGGCGCGGACCACCTGGGCCTGGGCCTCCTTTGGACGGCCATTCTGCTGGAAGCGGTCAGCTGGTTTGTCCGCAGCGACGCGGCCCATAATGTCATCTCCCTGGCGTCCTCGGCGCTGCTGCTGTGGGAGGTGTTCCGCCTCTTTTCCAAGAATCTCTACGCCCGCCGGAGGGAGAACGCGTGGTTCCTCACCCATCTCTGGCAGCCCGTGCGGGACGCTCTGAGCCGGGCCAGGGACAAGGAGCATAAATATTTCGCCTGCCCCAACTGCCGCACTGTGTGCCGTGTGCCCCGGGGCAAGGGCAAAATCATCATCACCTGCCCCAAGTGCGGCGGGGAGATTCACGGCAAAAGCTGACAGTGTTTTTCCACCCTTTTGGGTACAATAGATATACAAATGAAATATGGAGGCGATTCCCATGAGCATTTACGACTACAAGCTGCCCACCCCCGACGGCGGGGAGATCTCCATGGAGGACTACCGGGGCAAGGTGCTGCTGATCGTCAACACCGCCACCGGCTGCGGCTTCACCCCCCACTATGAGCCCATCGAGAAGATGTACGAGGACCTGCACGACCGGGGCTTTGAGGTCATCGACGTACCCTGCAACCAGTTTGCCGGCCAGACCCCCGGCACCGACGAGGAGATTCACCAGTTCTGCGCCCTGAAGTACAACACCCAGTTCCCCCAGATGAAGAAGTCCGACGTCAACGGTGAAAACGCCCTGCCCCTGTTTACCTACCTCAAGAGCCAGAAGGGCTTTGAGGGCTTCGGCAAGGGCCCCGCTGCCCTGGCCATGGGCGTGATGCTGAAGAAGATCGACAAGGATTACAAGAACAATCCCGACATCAAGTGGAACTTCACCAAGTTCGTGGTGGACCGGGAGGGTAACGTGGTGGCGCGCTTTGAGCCCACCGCCGGCATGGACAAGGTCCGCCAGTGTGTGGAGGGCCTGCTGTAAGCCATCCCAATATGTGGCATGAAAATCGGGCGCTTCTCACAAAATGCTGTGAGAAACGCCCGATTTTCCCGGCTTTTGGCGATAATTGCACCGTTTTTCCGCTGCTGACAATCTGGAAGAATTTGTCCTTGACAAAAACGGCCGTGTAGGCGTAGAATTATGAGGAATAATAGTAGGCTTTTTCTGGATTTATGCGCCCTTGTGGGCCGGGTCTGGCAAAGGCCGACGTCTCGTTTCTGCCCCCGCCTGGCGTATTTTGTGTGGCGTCAGGGGAGGGGTGAACGGTATCCTAATCAGTAACGGAGGAATGAACATGAGTTTCTTTGATCGCTTTCTTACCGCCCTGGGCATCCGCAAGCCGGAGCAGGCCGAGCAGTTTACCCTGCCCCCCGCCGGTGTTGATCCCGCTGAAGAGGTGAATTCCGTTCCCGATGCCAAGGCCTTCAGCCTGGCGCAGAAGCCTGTCAGTGTCCATGAGCACAGCTATATCGATCTGGTCATCAAGCCCGCCACCTGCACCACCACCGGCGTGAAGAAGTGCACCTGCTCCGAGTGCGGCGCCTATCGCTATGCCACCATCCCCGCCGGTCACACCCGGCCCGACAGCGGCATCGTCACCGTGGAGCCCACCTGCGTGGAGTCCGGCTGCGAGACGTACAACTGCGCTGTCTGCGGCCAGGAGGTCATCGAGACCATCCCCGCCACCGGTGTCCACACCTGGGTTCCCGACACCATGGTGTCCGATGCCACCTGCACCGAGCCTGCCCGGGTGGGCAGTGTGTGCGCCATGTGCGGCGCGCTGAACGGCGAGCTGGTCAGCGTGGGTGAGCCTCTGGGCCACGACTACACCAGCGAGATCACCGTGGCCGCCACCTGCACCGAGCCCGGCGTCGTTACCTTTACCTGCACCCGCTGCGGCGACAGCTATACCGAGTCCATCCCCGCCACGGGCCACACCGAGGGCGAGAGCAAGTATATCGCCCCCACCTGCACCGAGTCCGGCAAGTACGTGGTGTGCTGCTCCATGTGCGGTGAGATCATCCGCCAGGACGACCTGAAGGATATGGACCCCGCTGTGGGCCATACCTACGTGGGCGAGGTCACCAAGAACCCCACCTGCACCGAGCCCGGTGTGCTGACCCAGACCTGCTCCTGCTGTGGCGACAGCTACACTGAGGTCATTCCTCCCATGGGCCATTCCGCCGGTGACAGCGAGTATGTGGCCCCCACCTGCACGGAGCCCGGCCGCTACATCACCCGCTGCGCCGTCTGCGGCGAGGTCATTATCGAGGACAGCCTGGGCGAGGTGGATCCCGCTCTGGGCCACGACTACAAGGCAGAGGTCACCGAGCCCACCTGCGTCAAGGGCGGCTACACCACCTATACCTGCGCTCGCTGCGGCGATACCTATGTCGCCTCCGAGACCAAGCCCACCGGCGCACATACGCCTGTGCCTGTTTTGGTGATGAAGGCGCCCACCTGTCAGAGCGCCGGCATCGGCCGCGTGGTCTGTAAGGTCTGCGGTGAGGAGCTGGGCTACGGCCGCATCCCCGCCCTGGAGCACACCTGGGTCACCGACAGCAAGGGCCGCTGCACCTGCTCCCAGTGCGGCGCCGTGAAGGATGACTGATTTTGCATCATCAAAATATCCGCCCCGCCGGGGCGGATATTTTTTTGCCGCAAAGGCACGGCTGTTGTCATATTACACAAAATAGCCATGGCTTTATTGGACACATTTGTGTGATAACGTTATTGACTTTAGCGGCTAAAAGCGCTAAAGTATCAATAGTCAACAGCCGCCGCAAGGGGGCAGAAAGGAGCCGCGCGATGCGTCAGTTTACCGCTATGAAGAACTACCATTCCGCCCGTGGCTTCTATTATGCCTATGAGGCTCGCTACGCGGGCTATCCTTATGCTGCCCGGACGCTGCATGGCTGCTGACCGCTGACCTCGTTCATTTGGAAGGGGCCTTGCCACGGCGGCGAGGTCCTTTTTTTGATGAAACACTATGGCAAACAATTCAGATTTTGAAGGAGAAGACAAGATGAAAAAGTTTTTTGCTCTGCTGCTGGCCCTGGCTATGGTGCTGGCCCTGGCCGCCTGCGGCTCTGCCTCCAATGAGAGCGCGGCCCCCCAGGGCGGCGACGATGCCGCCGAGACCTTTACCGTAGGCGTATGCCAGCTGGTGCAGCACCCCGCGCTGGACGCCGCCACCCAGGGCTTTGTGGACGCGCTGAGCGCCGAGCTGGGTGACGCCGTGACCATCGACGTGCAGAACGCCTCCGGCGAGCCCACCAACTGCTCCACCATCGTCAACGGCTTCGTGTCCGCCGATGTGGACCTGATTATGGCCAACGCCACCCCCGCCCTCACCGCCGCAGCCTCCGCCACCGCCGACATCCCCGTGCTGGGCACCTCCATCACCGCCTATGACGCGGCTCTGGAGCTGGATAACTTCAACGGCGTGGTGGGGGGCAACATCTCCGGCACCTCCGACCTGGCCGACCTGAAGGAGCAGGCCGCCATGATCCTGGAGTGGTTCCCCGAGGCCAAGACGGTGGGCCTGCTGTTCTGCTCCGCCGAGGCCAACTCCCGCTACCAGGTGGACGTGGTCACCGCTGAGCTGACCGCCGCCGGCGTGGCGTGCGTGGAGTTCGCCTTCACCGACTCCAATGACGTGTCCTCCGTCACCCAGAAGGCCTGCGACAGCTGTGACGTGCTGTATATCCCCACCGACAACACCGCCGCCTCCAACATGGAGTCCATCAACAATGTGGCCCTGGCCGCCGGCAAGCCTGCCATCGTGGGCGAGGCGGGCATGCTGGGCGGCTGCGGCGTAGCCACCCTGTCCATCAGCTACTACGACCTGGGCGTCACCACCGGCAAGATGGCCGCCCGCATCCTCAAGGGTGAGGCCGACGTGTCCACCATGCCCGTGGAGTACGCCCCCGTTACCCGGATGTACAGCCCCGCTGCCTGCGAGGCCCTGGGCATCACCCCCGTTGAGGGCTACGAGGCCGCCGAGTAAGGCAGACCTGACAGAAATCGCAACGCCCCGTCCCGGGCTGTTTGCCCGGGGCGGGGCGCTTATGGAGGAAACCATGATCGTATCTTTGCTCAACGCAATGCCCGGCGCCGTTGCCCAGGGCCTGGTATGGGGCTTGATGGCCATCGGCGTCTACCTCACCTTCCGGGTGCTGGACGTGGCGGATCTGACGGTGGACGGCTCTCTGGCCACCGGCGGCGCCGTGTGCGTCATGCTGATCCGCGCCGGCGTCAACCCCTGGCTGGCGCTGCTGTGCGCGGCGCTGTGCGGCGCCGTGGCCGGCTTCGTCACCGGCGAACTTCACACCCGCTGCGGCATTCCCGCCATTCTGGCGGGCATCCTCACCCAGCTTGCCCTGTACTCCGTCAACCTGCGGATCATGGGCGGCAAGGCCAACCAGGCCGTTGGCGTGGACAAGTACCCCCTGCTGCTGTCCCAGCGCTTCGTGCGCACGTTGGATTTGTCCAATCCCCTGCCCCTGCTGCTGGTGTTCACCGCCGTGCTGGTGCTGTTTCTCTACTGGCTGTGCGGCACCGAGTGGGGCTGCGGCTTCCGTGCCACCGGCGCCAACGCCCACATGGCCCGTGCCCAGGGCATCCACACCGGGCGCAACACCGTCATCGGCCTGGCCCTCAGCAACGCCATCGTGGCCATGGCCGGCGGCCTGCTGGCCCAGTACCAGGGCTCTGCCGACGTGAACATGGGCCGGGGCGCCATCGTCATCGGCCTGGCCTCCGTCATCATCGGCGAGAGCGTGCTGGGCAAGGTGGTGCGCAACTATGCCCTGCGGCTTTGCAGCGTGTCCGTGGGCGCGGTGATCTACTACATCGTGCTCCAGGTGGTGCTGCAGCTGGGCCTGAACACCAACGACCTGAAGCTGCTGTCCGCCATCATCGTGGCCCTGTTCCTGTCGGTGCCCTATTGGCGCGCCCACAGGTCGAGGAAGAAGGAGGGAGAGCGCCATGCTTGAAATCCGTGACATCCGCAAGACCTTCCACCCCGGCACGGTCAATGAGAAAATCGCCCTGGACGGCGTCAGCCTGACGCTGGAAACGGGCCAGTTCGTCACCGTCATCGGCGGCAACGGCGCGGGAAAATCCACCATGCTCAACGCCGTGGCCGGTACGCTGCCCATAGACAGCGGCGCCATCATCTTAGACGGCGTGGACATTACCCACATGCCGGAATACCGCCGGGCCAAGTACCTGGGCCGTGTGTTCCAGGACCCCATGATGGGCACCGCCGGCGATATGTGGATCGAGGAGAACCTGGCCCTGGCCGCCATGCGGGGCAAGCGCCGTGGCTTCCGCTGGGGCGTGAAGAAGGAGGACCGGGAGTTCTTCCGCCAGCAGCTTGCCACGCTGGAGCTGGGCCTGGAGGACCGGCTCACCGTCAAGACCCGGCTGCTCTCCGGCGGCCAGCGCCAGGCGCTGACGCTGCTGATGGCGGCCCTGGAGAAGCCCAAACTGCTGCTGTTGGACGAGCACACCGCCGCCCTTGACCCCCGCACTGCCGCCAAGGTGCTGGAAATCTCCGACCGCATCGTGGCGGAGAACCATCTCACCACCCTGATGGTCACCCACAATATGCGCGACGCCATCGCCCACGGCGACCGTCTCATTATGATGGACGGCGGCCGCATCGTGCTGGACATCTCCGGCGATGAGAAGAAGAAGCTGACGGTGCAGGACCTGCTGCAGCGCTTCGGCCAGGCCAGCGGCAGCCAGGAGGCCAACGACAAGATGCTCCTGGGCTGACGCCCTTTTCTAACACAAAGAGACCGCCTCATGCGAGGCGGTCTCTTTTATGTGGATACTGTATGGCCTTATTCCGGCAGCACACGGGCTGCGCCGATGTAATTCTTGGCGTAATAGCTCTCGTACAGGGAGCTGACGATCACGCCCCGGCTGGTGCTGGCATGGATGAACAGGCCGTCGCCGATGTAGATGCCCACGTGGGCGATGCGCCCGTCGCCGTAGAAGGAGAAGAACACCAGGTCGCCCATATCCCGCTCCTCGGTGGTGATGGGGGTGGCACTGCGGTACTGGTCGGCGGCGCCGTGATAGAGGTTGTAGCCGAATTCCTTGAACACCGCCATGGTGAAGCCGGAGCAGTCGGTGCCGCTCTTGCTGGACCCGCCGTAGCGGTATCGGGTGCCCAGCCACTCCTGGGCCAGGGCCACCAGGTCCTCCCGTTCGGTGGTGACGGCGGAGGTGCCCTCATAGTCCTCATAGTGGGCCAGGTGGGCATACTGGCTGTCCACATAGCCGGTGACGTCGCCGAAGGTGACCAGATACCAGCCGTCCTGGATGTCC
The DNA here is from genome assembly GCA_017412585.1 of Oscillospiraceae bacterium. GTDB lineage: Bacteria > Bacillota > Clostridia > Oscillospirales > Oscillospiraceae > Vescimonas. Next base: position 8,689 of record JAFPXK010000034.1, on the reverse strand, counting down.
TCCAGACGGGCCGCCTTGCCGTTGCGCAGCGTCAGCAGGGAGGTCTCCTTGTCCGTCGCCTGCCACACATTCACGGGGTCTTCACATTCGATTTCGACGGCGTCGTATTCCTCCAGCAGCGCCGCCACGTAGGCGCGCTTTGCGATCTCGTCGGTGGCCTGCCCCAGCACCTCCGCCAGCGTCAGCCGGCTGTCCGCCAGGGTGATATCCCTATTCCGCAGGGCGCCCAGCAGCGCCGCGGAGGCGTCATCCAACTCCACCGAAGGGGCGGCGTGGGCCGTGGTCACAAGGCCGGCCGCCAGCGCCAGTGCCAGCATTAGGCACAAAAACTTCCGGGTAATCATGATGTTTCCGTCCTGATTCTTAGATTTCTCTCCTACAAAACACGACTATTATACCACACCGCCCGGCGAAAGGCCATAGATAGGGCCCGCAGCATCGGATTTTTGGAGGATTGCACAGAACCACTTGCACGATACGCCCAATCTGTGCTATTATATAGGCAAATCATGCGCATTTGGAGGCCTTATGGAACCGTTACAGTATGAGCAGCGGGGCTATCTTCACGAGAATTACCGCCTTTTTCACCTGGCGGACAACGCCCGGGAAACCTTCTCCTTCCACTACCATACCTTTCATAAAATCATCTTTCTGCTGGCAGGCCGGGCGGATTACGCCGTGGAGGGCGAGCACTACCACCTGCAAAGCGGCGACTGCGTGCTGGTGGGCCGGGGCAGCATCCACCGCCCGGAGGTGGCCGACGGCGATTTCTACGAGCGGATGATCCTCTACATCTCCCCGTCCTATCTCTGTAGCCTGCCCGGCGGCGAGGACATGGGCCAGTGCTTCGCCCTGGCCCAGCAGCAGTTCCGCTACGTGTTCCACGCGGCGGCGGGGGACGGCATCCGGGAGCTGCTGGGCCGGCTGGAGCGGGCCGGGGCAGAGGGGGGCTTTGGCAGCGCGCTGCTGCAGGAGGCCCTGTTTGCCCAGCTCATGGTGGCGGTGAACCGCGGCTTTCTCCTGGGTGACAGCGTGGACGCTCACGCCGGCGACACCAAGGTGCTGGACATCCTCCATTATCTCAACACCCATCTGACGGAGCCGGTGTCCATTGACGATCTGGCAAGCCGCTTCTATCTGAGCAAATACCACATGATGCGCCGCTTCCGGGCGGAGACGGGGTACAGCATCCACAGCTACGTCACGGAAAAGCGCCTCCTCCTGGCCCAGCAGCTTCTCCAGTCCGGCGCCAGCCTTACCGACACGGCGGAGCGCTGTGGCTACCAGGACTACTCCACCTTCTCCCGGGCCTACAAAAAGCGGTTCGGCTGCGCTCCCTCCCGCCGCCCGGCCCGGGAATAAGCGAAATAACGGCAATCTGCCTCTTTACTTTCGCTGGCGAAAGTGCTATACTCACACAGTAAAGTGTAAAAGTAACCGGTAAGGAGGGGGAACCATGGCTATCAGAGTAGCCAAGTCCAAAATTGCCAAGAAGGAGAAGAGCGACCTTCTCTATCGCGCCATTCTCACGTTGGAGACCCCGGAGGAGTGCTATCAGTTCTTTCAGGATCTTTGCACCATCTCCGAGCTCCGCGCCATGGAGCAGCGCTATGAGGTGGCCACGCTGCTGAATGAGGGCATGATCTACCAGGAGATCCTGGAGAAGACCGGCGCGTCCAGCGCCACCATCAGCCGTGTCAACCGCAGCCTTATCAACGGCGCCGGCGGCTATGAGAGCGTGCTGGAGAAGATGAAAGACAGCGACAAATGAGCGCTTACGAGGCCCTGGCCGGGGCTTATGACGGCCTGACCCGGGACGTGGCCTACGCCCGCCGGGCCGACTTTCTGGAAAAGCTGATGGCGCGCAGCCGCATCGGCAGCCATACGGTGCTGGATCTGGCCTGCGGCACCGGCACCATGACCTGGCTGCTGGCGGCGCGGGGCCACGAGATGATCGGCGTGGACGGCAGCGAGGATATGCTCTCCCAGGCCATGAGCAAGACGGGGGAGGGGATTCCGCCCCTGTTTCTCCATCAGTCCATGCCCCGGCTGGACCTGTACGGCACGGTGGACGCCGCCGTCTGCTGCCTGGACAGCCTGAACTATCTCACCGCCCCTGCCGACGTGCGCCGCACCTTTGCCCGTCTCCACCTCTTCATCGCCCCCGGCGGCGTGCTGGTGTTTGACGTCAACGGCCCCGCCAAATTCGCCGCTCTGGACGGCCAGGTGTATTTGGACGAGAACGAGGACAGCTATTGCGTCTGGCGCACGGAATACAGCCGGGGCGTGTGCCACTACTATGTGGACCTGTTCCGCCGGCAGGCAAACGGCGCCTGGCGCCGCAGCTTTGAGCACCACCGCCAGCGGTGCTACACCGTGGCGGAGCTGACGGCGTGGCTCCAGGAGGCGGGTTTTACCCATATCCGCACCTACGGCGACGGCGTGATGCGCCGGCCCCGGCAGGACGAGCAGCGGATTTACTTCTCCGCCATTCGGAAATAAACCATTGCCCCGCTCCCTGGGGGGGCGGGACTCTTTTGCAAAGGAATGACTATCATGGATCGTATCGTAAGAGCAATTTCTTCTGACGGCATGGTGCAGGCGGCGGCCATCAGCAGCCGCGGAATCGTAGAGCGCGCCCGCCAGATTCACAAGACCCTGCCGGTGGCCACGGCGGCCCTGGGCCGGGCCCTGTCCGGCTGCAGCCTGATGGGCAACGCCCTGAAGGGCAACGGCGCCAGCCTGACGCTGCAGATCAAGGGCGGCGGCCCCCTGGGCACCGTGCTGGCAGTGTCCGACCCGGAGGGCAACGTCCGGGGCTACGTGGTAAACCCCGCCGTGGACCTGCCCCTGCGGCCGGACGGCAAGCTGGACGTGGGCGCCGCCGTGGGCAGCGAGGGCACGCTGACGGTCATCAAGGACTTAAATATGAAGGAGCCCTACGTGGGCACTGTGGACCTGCTGGGGGGCGAGATCGCCGAGGATATCGCCGCCTACTTCGTGGAGTCGGAGCAGATTCCCACCGCCTGCGGCCTGGGGGTGCTGGTGGACCGTGACCAGAGCGTCTAGGCCGCCGGCGGCTATCTCATCCAGCTCATGCCCGGCGCGGACGAGGACACCATCTGCAAGGTAGAGGGCGGCATCATGGCGGCCCCCAGCGTGTCCGCCCAGCTTTCGGAGGACGACGACCCGGAGCACCTGCTGCGCACCGTCATGTCCGATTTCGACCTGAAAATACTGGACAGCACCCCGGTGGAATACCGCTGCTACTGCTCCCGTGACCGGGTGGAGCGGGCGCTGATCTCCCTGGGCCGTGACGAGCTGGAGGCCATCCTCCGTGACCAGGGCGGCTGCCAGATGACCTGCCAGTTCTGCGACGCGGTGTATGATTTCACCGCCGCCGACCTGGAAAAGCTGCTGCAGGAGATATGACCGAAAAAACGCAGACCCTCCGCCTGCCTTCATAAGCAAAAAGCGGCTCCCCCATAGGTCTGTATTTCACATGAAGGGGGACTCCCGTCCCCCTTCATAATCCCCCGTGCGTGACAAACCCCATTCTCCATCATTAACCGTTTTCTAAAGACTGAACGCGGCTCCCCCGCATAGGGGAGCCGCGTTGCATTATTGTAATAATGTATTCCCTTACACACCGGAGTAGGCGGCGAAGCCTGCGTCGATGGGCAGCACCACGCCGGTGATGGCGCTGGCGGCCTTGTCGTCGCACAGGAAGAACACGCCGCCCAGCAGCTCCTCGCTGTCCACGAAGCGGTTCATGGGGGTGTTGCGCAGGATCTTGCCGCTGCGGGCGGTGGGGGTGCCGTCCTCGTTGAACAGCAGCGCCCTGTTCTGGTTGCTCACCAGGAAGCCGGGGGCGATGGCGTTGCAGCGGATGCCGGTGCCGGCAAAGTGGGTGGCCAGCCACTGGGTAAAGTTGGACACGGCGGCCTTGGCGCCGGAGTAGGCGGGAATCTTGGTCAGCGGGGTAAAGGCGTTCATGGAGCTGATGTTCAGGATGCAGCCGCTGTGGCGCTCCACCATGTCCCTGGCAAACACCTGGGTGGGCAGCAGCGTGCCCTGGAAGTTCAGCCGGAACACGAAGTCCACGCCGCTGGCCTCCAGGTCGAAGAAGGTCTTCTGGCCCTCCTTGGCCTCGTGCTGATACTCGTTGTCGGTGGTGGCCCGGGGATTGTTGCCGCCGGCGCCGTTCACCAGGATGTCGCAGGGGCCCAGGTCGGAGAGCACCTGCTGATGCACGGCCTCCAGGGCCTCCCGCTCCAGCACGTTGGCCTTGTAGCCCCGGCAGATATAGCCCTGGGCCCGCAGCTCCTCCGCCAGCTTTTCCACGGCCTCCTCATTCAGGTCCAGGGCCGCCACCTTGGCGCCCGCCTGGGCAAAGGCCCGTGCCATGTCGCCGCACAGCACGCCACCCGCGCCGGTGATGACCACCACTTTCCCTGCAAAACTCACTTGATAGGGCAGATTCATCCTTTTTTCCTCCTGCTTATTTCGTTTCCTTGTCCATCAGATCCCAGGCCCCCAGCATGTACATGATGCCCAGCGCCCGGTCGTAGAGCCCGTACCCCGGCCGCACGGTGCCCGGCTTTTCATCCCACAGATGCCGCCCATGGTCGGGGCGGATGTAGCCGGTGAAGCCGCCGTCGTGGTAGGCCCGCAGGATGTCCAGAATGTGGGTGTCGCCGTCGCAGTCCCGGTGGCTGGCCTCGGAGAAGTCGCCGTTGGGGAAGTGCTTCACGTTGCGGATGTGGGCAAAGGCGATGCGGTCGCAGTGCTTACGCACAATGGCGGCCACGTCGTTGTCCGGGTTGGCGTTCAGCGACCCGGAGCACAGCGTCAGGCAGTTATAGGGGTCGTCCACCATCTTCAGGAAGCGGTCGATGCTCGCCTCGTCCACCAGCAGCCGGGGCAGGCCGAAGATGTCCCAGGGGGGATCGTCCATGTGTACCGCCATCTTGATGTCGCACTCGTGGCATACCGGCATCAGCCTTTCCAGGAAGTACCGGAAGTTCTCCCACAGTTTCTCCTTGGTCACGCCCTTGTACTTCTCAAACAGCTCGTCCAGCTTGGCCATCCGCTCCGGCTCCCAGCCGGGGAAGGTCATGTGGTACTTCTCCGTAAAGGACATGACGTAGTCCGCCATCTCCTTGGGGTCGTCCTGGATCATGTCCTTCTGGTAATAGAGGGCGGTGGAGCCGTCCCCCACCGGGTGGAACAGGTCGCTGCGGGTCCAGTCGAAGATGGGCATGAAGTTGTAGCAGATCACCTTCACGCCGAAGGGCGCCAGATTGCGAATGGTCTGGATGTAGTTGTCAATGTAGCCGTCCCGGGTGGGCAGTCCGATTTTGATGTCGTCGTGAACGTTCACGCTCTCCACCACGTCGGCGTTGAACCCGGCGGCGCGGATCTGGGACACCACCTTTTCAATCTCCGACCGTTGCCACACCTCGCCGGGCATCTTGTCGTGCAGCGCCCATACGATGGTGCTCACGCCGGGAATCTGCCGGATGTCGCCCAGGGAGATCCGGTCGTTGCCCTCACCGTACCAACGAAAACCCATTTGCATAGCCGTTTCCTCCTTATATTGAATTTCTCTTGTCTCCATTTTAATCGGAATTTTTCAAAATGACATTGCAAAAACCGTTGCCAACATTGTAAATCCTGCTATAATAAAAGGGCGAGGTGAGGCAGATGCAGCAGCGGCGCGCATCCCGGTTCAACGCCCGGCAGTACATGGTGGAGCGGGATTTTGAACTGTATTACTATTCCGACGCCCATTTTCATCCCGTGGGCAGTCACAGCCATGACTATTACGAGTTTTATTTCTTCGAGTCCGGCAGCGTCACCATGGAGCTGGACGGGGCCCCTTACCCGCTGCGGCAGGGCGACCTGCTGGTGGTGCCGCCCCATACGCCCCACCGGGCTATCGTGGCCGACGACGGCCAGCCCTACCGGCGGTTTGTGTGCTGGATCGGCACGGAGTTTCTGGCGGATTTAACGGCCCAGGCCCCGGAGTACGGCTATCTGACGGACAGGGCCCGGCGGGAGCAGGTGTACCTGTACCACTTCGACCCCTTGACCTTCAACGACATCCGCCTCCTTCTGTTCGCCCTGCTGGACGAGCTGCACACCCGCCGCTTCGGCGGAGCGGAGCAGCTCCGTCTGGCCCTGCGCCGCCTGCTGCTGACGGTGAGCCGCCTGGCCTGGGAGCAGCACCATCCGTCCCGGGACGAGGGGAGCAAGTATGCCCGCATCGCCGCCTATGTGGACGAACACCTGGGGGACGATTTGACCCTGGATACCATCGCGGGGCAGTTCTACCTGAGCAAGTCTTATGTGTCCCACCTGTTCAAGGAGAGCACCGGCATGAGCCTGTACCGCTACGTGACCCAGAAGCGGCTGGTTGCCATCGGCGCCGCCATCAAAAGCGGCGTTCCCATCGCCCAGGCCTGCCTGCAGTACGGTTTCCGGGACTACTCCGCCTTCTACCGGGCCTTCCGCAAGCAATACGGCCTGTCGCCGGCGGAATACCGGGGCGGCAGCCTCTTGCCATAGAAGCGGGAATGTGGTACGATTTTCCCATAATAGTCAGAAAGGAAAAGCGTGCCATGTTTCGTGACTTGCTTCGCAAAAAGCAGCAGCTGACGGAGGAGGCGTGCCGGGAGGTGCTGCGTTCGGAGACCCGGGGCGTGCTGTCGGTGCTGGGGGATGACGGCTACCCCTACGGCCTGCCCATCAACCATTTTTACAACGACGAGGACGGCAAAATCTATTTCCACAGCGGCAGCGCCGGCCACAAGCTGGACGCCCTCCGCCGCTGCAACAAGGCGTCGCTGTGCGTCTACGACCACGGATTCCGCAAGGAGGGCGACTGGGCCCTGAACGTGCGCAGCGTCATCGTGTTCGGCCGGGTGGAGTTCATCGAGGACAGGGAGCAAATCTACGCCATCGCCCGCCGCCTCAGCCATAAGTTCACCGACGACGAGGGTTACATCGAGTACGAAATCCAAAAGTCCGGCCCGCGCACCGTCATGTTCGCCCTGACGCCGGAGCATATCTGCGGCAAGCTGGTGAACGAGAAATAATACCGCTATAAAAAGACCGCCTGAGGGCCGGGACGATCCCAGCCCTCAGGCGGCGCTGCGTTTCAGGGGGTCAGCCCGTCAGAAGCTGACAGAGCATCTGATAGTCCAGAATGTCCGGCGTGCCGTTGCCGTCCAGGTCGGCGCAGGCGCGGAAGGCGGCCTCGTCACCGGCAAAGGCGGCGGGCAGACTGCCCAGGCACAGGTAGTCGTAAAGGCACTGGGCGTCACGGATATCCGCCACGTTGTCGCCGTTCACGTCGCCCCGGGAGGGGAGGAACACGCTCTGCCACGCAAGGTCGGGCAGGGCGGCGTCGGCGCGGCCGTCGGAGAGAACGAGCTGGTCCACCGTCAGGCTGGCCGCCTCCCTGGGAAATATGCCGCCCGCCGTCAGGCTCACCATGATATCCAGCGTCTGCACCGGGGCAGAGGCGGTGTGGGCGGCATAGCGCCCGCCGCTGCTGTCCAGGCTCCAGCCGGGGGTGAGAAGATAGCAGGAGTTGACGGTGACGTTGTCGCTGCCCCGGAGCCGGAAGCTGACGCCGCTGATGCTCTCGCCGGTGAGGCGCAGCGTGGCGGTGACCACCGCGCCGGGCCGCAGAGCGCCGTCCAGCGTCAGCGAGGCGGCGGTGGTGGTGGCGGCGGCGAAGGGGAGGGTCAGCGCCAGCAGCATCGCGGCGGCCATCGCCGCAAGCGCCGTCTTTTTGCCCATGTCCACCCCTCCTTTGCCGTTTCGTTTCCATTACGATACCACATTCTCCGCCAAATGGCAACCGGCCCGGCGGGAATGGAACACCGGACGGGACGGCGAGGGTTAAAAATGGTAAACATTGGAAAATTTCCACGTTTTTTTACATTTGACCGCAGATAGCCACTTGCAATTAGGCGCCGCGTCTTATATAATCTACTGTGTATAGGGGGCAGTATGCCCTGTTGCGAATTGTCAACCCGGGAGGTGACACGGTGCTGCGCCACAATCGAATCACGAAGCTGCTGGCGGCCCTGTGTCTCGGCCTGACGATGGTGACCACGGCGTGGGCGGAGGATACCGCCACGCTGACCATCACGGCGGATAAAGGGGAGGTCAGCGCCTCCGGCGAGCCGGTGGCCGTCACGTACACCTTCCGCGTAACGCCCCCGGCGGGACAGGAGATCGGCGTGTTCTCCATCCGTCTGCTTCCCCCGGAGGGGATGCAGCTCCCCGGCGGCGACGATGGGGAGCAGGTTTGGGTCAACGAGGCCCTGCTCTATTCCAATTTCAACCGCAGCGGCGTGTTCCGCACCTTTGAGTACACGCCGGAGAGCCGCTTTTTCGCTGCCGTGGGGTCCTCCCCCGGCAAGCGGATGAAGGAGGCGGCGGACGTGCTGCAGGTGACGGCCACCATTCCCGGCGGCGTCTACGGCAGCTTTACCATGGACGCGGAGTTTATCGCCGCCCCGGACGGCTCCGGCCAATCCTTTACCCCTGTGGTGCAGCCGGCCCGGGTAACGGTGATCGGTCCCGGCGGGACAAGCACACAGCCTGTGCCTACGCCGCCCGACGCCGCCCCATCCCCCGGCAATACCGCCCCCGGTACCACTCCGCCCGCGGC
>JAFPXK010000033.1 GCA_017412585.1 Oscillospiraceae bacterium | reverse complement strand
GAGTTCATCCATAAGGTGCAGGGCGGCTTCCAGCTGTTCAAGCCCCGGGTCATCATCTGCGTGCCCAGCGGCATCACCGAGGGGGAGGAGCGCGCCGTGGTGGATGCCGGCATCCCGGCCGGCGCCCGCCGTGTGTACCTCATCGAGGAGCCCGTGGCCGCCGCCATCGGCGCCGGCATCGACATTGCCAAGCCCGACGGCCACATGGTGGTGGATATCGGCGGCGGCACCAGCGACATCGCCGTCATCTCCCTCAGCGGCGTGGTGGAGTCCGCCTCCATCAAGGTGGCCGGCGACCAGTTCAACGAGGCCATCGTCAAGTATATGCGCCGCAAGCACAATCTGCTCATCGGTGAGCGCACCGCGGAGCTGATGAAGATGGAGATCGGCTGCGTCTTCCCCAAGGAGGAGGAGACCAGCCTCGAGATCAAGGGCCGCTGCATGCTCACCGGCCTGCCCCGCACCATCACCGTGTCCTCCACCGAGATGCTGGAGGCCTTTGAGGAGCCTGTGGAGCGGGTGATGGAGGCCGTTCACGGCGTGCTGGAGCGCACGCCCCCCGAGCTGGTGGCCGACATCTCCAATAACGGCATCGTCATGACCGGCGGCGGCTCCCTGGTGGACGGCTTCGACAAGCTGATCACCGCCCGCACCGGCATCCACACCATCGTGGCGGAGAACGCCATCTCCTGCGTGGCGGAGGGCACCGGCCGCAGCCTGGACAGCCTCAACTCCATGACCGACGGCACCGTGAACCTGAGCCGTCGCCGCCAGATGAACTGATTCTCTTCAAAAATGACGCTGTCATTTTTGAAGACTGGGTTGGCAGCCCGCTCCATGCACTCGCTTCGCTCGCACACTGCGCGGTCTGAGAAGTAAAATTTCTGACGCGCATGTCGTCAGAAATTTTGATTGGAATAGGTTCGCGCCTTTCGAGGCGCGAATTCTGCGAAGCTTTTCAAGCGGTCTAAAAAATGCGGGCGAAATGCCCGCATTTTTTGTAGAATTGTTCCCCACTTTTATGCGTTTTTCAGTTGCATTTTTTACCAAAATAGGCTAATATACACGCATTAGTATTCATTCTCAACATGCTACGAACAGGAGGGAGCCGACAATGCAATTTTCCCATAAGATCGTGGAGAGCCGCCTGTCCCCCATGCGCAAGTTCCACACCCGCGCCGTGGCTGCCGCGCAGCGGGGCGTTAAGCTGTATCATCTGAACATCGGCCAGCCGGACATCGTCACGCCGCCCGCCTTTTTCGACGCGGTGAAGCGTTTCAGCGCCCCTACCCTGGCCTACGCCCCCTCCGCCGGTGTGCCGGAGCTGATCGCCGCCATACAGCGGTATTACGACAACCTGGGCATCCACTACGGCAGCGACGAGATCTATATCACCGCCGGCGGCAGCGAGGCGCTGCTGATGGTGTTCGCCGCCATTCTGGACGACGGCGACGAGATACTCATCCCCGAGCCCTATTATCCCAACTACCACACCATGACCAGCCTCACCGGCGCGTCCATCCACCCCATCCCCACCTACCCGGAGGAGGGTTACTTCTACGCCGACCGTGACCGCATCGAGCGGGAGATCACCCCCCGCACCCGTGCCATCATGCTCACCAACCCCGGCAACCCCACCGGCACCGTGCTGACCCCTGAGGAGATGCGCCTCATTGCCGACATCGCCAAGGAGCATGATTTGTTCATCGTCAGCGACGAGACGTACCGGGAGTTCGTCTACGCCGGGGAGCCCCTGGAGTCCATGGGCCGGTTTGACGACGTGGCGGACAACGTCATCCTCATCGACACCGTCTCCAAGCGGTTCAGCGCCTGCGGCGCCCGGGTGGGCTGCGTTATCAGCCGCAACCATGAGCTGCTGGACCACATCATGAAATACTGCCAGGCCCGCCTCAGCGTGGCTACCCTGGACCAGATCGCCTCCGCCGCCCTCTACGACGTGGACCCCGGCTATTTCGCCGCCGTCCGTGACGAATACCACATCCGCCGCGACACGGTGATGCATAAGCTCTCCCAGATTCCCGGCGTGGTGTGCGAGTGCCCCAAGGGCGCGTTCTACGTCATGGCGGCCCTGCCGGTGGACGACGCCGAAAAGCTGCAATACTTCCTCCTGGATGAGTGGAACGACCACGGCGAGTCCGTCATGTTCGCCCCCGGCGAGGGGTTCTACGGCGGCTCAGGCAAGGGCAAAAATGAGGTCCGCCTGGCCTATGTGCTGAAGCAGGCCGACCTGGAGCGGGCCATGGATCTGCTGGCCCTGGGCATCGAGGCGTATAATAAGCGTCAGGGCAAATAATGATTATCTCCCCGCGACATTAAAAGAGCCGCTGTCCAGCGGCTCTTTTCCATGCTTTTCCGCCCTTGCCGACCGGAACAAAAAGGATTACAATACCGTCAAAGAAAACGAAAGAGGAAAAGAAAATGTTTCAAGGATACGACCAGACCACTGTGGACTTCATGTGGGGCATCCGCTTCAACAATGAGCGGGATTGGTTCATGGCCCACAAGTCCGACTATACCGACCACTTTTTGGCCCCCACCAAGGCCCTGGCGGATCAGGTGTATGACGCCATCCACGCCGCCCTGCCCGACGAGCCCCTGATCTGCAAGGTCAGCCGCATTTACCGGGACGCCCGCCGCCTCTTCGGCCGGGGCCCCTACAAGGATAATCTCTGGTTTGCCGTCCGCTCCGGGGAGGAGGACTGGCAGGGCCGCCCCACCTTCTGGTTTGAGATCGGCCCTGACTTCTACCAGTACGGCCTGGGCTTCTGGGCCCCCGGGGCGGCGGTGCTGGCCCAGTACCGCAAGTACGTGGATGAACACGCCGACGAGTTTGCCAAGCTGGTGCGCCGGTTCAACCGCCAGAGCGAATTCGTGCTGGAAGGGGAGAGCTACGCCCGGCCCAAGGGGGACCCCGGCAAGCTGCTGTACCCCTGGTATCAGAAGAAAAACATCATGCTGGTCCGCACCGTCACCCCCCTGGATGACCGCATCTTCGACCCGGCGCTGGCGGACGACGTGATAAACGGTCTCACCGAATTGGTGCCCTTTTATCAATTTTTCACCAAGGTATTGGCCAGTGTGCCCGTAGAGGAGCGCTGACCGAGACCCATTTTTCAAGGAGGATAGAATATGAAAACAATCATTCCTATCGCTGCCGCACTGCTGTGCCTGCTGTTGCTGGCGGGCTGCGGCGGGCAAAAAGAGAACACCGACCCCGCCGTCCCCACCGGGCCGGACTACCTCTACTTTACCCAGGAGCAGGGCCGCCCCTACGCCCAGCCCGTGGACGGCGGTGAGGCCGTCCGCCTGCTGGACACCGCCACCGGCAAGGTCTACCGTTGGGGTGACACGCTGGTGATGCTCAGCGGCGGCAGCCTGCTGTGCCTCCATGAAGACGGCACCGTGGCTGATGCCGCCGTGGGCACCAGCGCCGGCGAGATTCTGCCCCTGGAGGACGGCGTGCTGGTGCGGACCTTCACCATGATAGACGGCTACAGCAGCTATTATTATGACGGCCAAACCATCCGCGCCATCGCCTTTCCCGAGAGCGCCTACCAGCTGGCGGCCCGGGGCAACACCATCATCTACTGCGAAAGCACCTATGACGAGACCTCCGACACCGTGATCAACCGGCTGTGCGCCATGGACCCCGTCACCGGTGAGACGCTGTGGGAAAAGACCAACCCCTCCGACGACGACCTGTATTACTTCGTCAACGCCGCCGACCGCCTCTGGGCCCACCGCCGCACCTGGACCTCTGCCATGGACGGCAGCAGCGTCACCGTCTCCCGCATGGTCAGCATCGACCCGGCCACCGGCGAGGAGACCGACGTGGAATTGCCCTTTGATCTCAACGGCGCCACCGTCCTGGCGGTAGGCAGCGGCGGCTATCTGGTTCTGCGGGATAACGATACCGCCGGCACCACCGACACCTATTTTTACGACCTGGACGGCAACGCCACCCTTCTCCCGGTGGAGAACAGCGGCTGGGGCGTCCGCACCGAGGACGTGCTGGGCGACCACGTGCTGCTCTCCGGCAGCGTGGAGGCCACCACCGACCTGTGGGGCGAGCCTTACTACGGCTTCCGCGTCCACCGCTATCTCATCGACCTGTCCAGCGGCGCATGCACGGAGGTCACCCGCCCCGGCGTGGAGGGCAGCCTCTTTGCCGACGGCTCCTTCCCCGTGATGGATTCCTCCACTGCCCGCAAGCCCGTCACCTCCCGCCTCTGGCAGTTCTTCTGCCAGGAGCAGGGCGTGGAGGGCAGTCAGCCCCTTTGCTCCACCACCCACGGGGCGTGGCTGAACATCGCTGACGGCGTGGCGGACATCGCCCTGCTGGCGGCCCCCACGGAAGAGGAGGCGGCCTACCTCCAGGAAAAGGGCGTTGCCGTGGAGCAGAAGCTCTATGGCGGCGACGGCCTGGTGTTCATCGTCAACAGTGCCTGCGGCGTGACGAACGTCACCCTGGAGGATCTCCGGGCCGTGTATCGCGGCGAGATCACCAACTGGAGCCAGCTTGGCGGCGTGGACGCCTCCATCCACGTGCTGTACCGTGACGACCAGTCCGGCAGCCAGCGGCTGTTCGACAAGCTGCTTTTCGGCGGCAACGCCCCGGATCTGTCGGGCTTTGAGCGGCTGGACGAGATGAGCACCATCGTGGGGGCCGTGGAGTATGACCCCTATGCCATAGGCTACTCCATCATGACCTATCTGGACAGCGTCTACGGCGAGACCGACGTCCGCGTCCTGTCCCTGGACGGCGTGGCCCCCACCCCGGAAAGCGTGGCCGACAGCACCTATCCCCTGGGCACCAAGGGCTACGTGGTCATCCGCTCCGACGAGCCGGCCGGCAGCCCCGCCCGGCGGCTGTATGACTGGTTCGGCTGCCCCACCTGCGACGACATCCTCATCCAGTCCGGCGTCACCCCCCTCCACGAAAACTAAAAACCCTCTCAAAAAAGAGCCGCCGACCGGCGGCTCTTTTTCTGCCCTCTCCGGCTTTACTTTATGGCAAAATTGGGTTATACTGTATCCGTATATCCAGGCGCACGGGCGCCCATTACCGAAAAACAGGCACGAGAGGAATGAGGTATCGACGATGGACAAGAAAAAAATCGATATTCTGGCCGCGAAAATCCGGCTGGAGACGCTGAAGGTCATCCATTCCCGGGGCTTCGGCCACGTGGGCGGCTCCGTGGATCTGGCGGAGCTGATGGCCGTGCTGTACGGCGCGGAGATGCGCTTCGACCCGAAACAACCCCGCTGGCCCGACCGTGACTGGCTGGTGCTCAGCAAGGGCCACGCCGGCCCCGTGTCCTATGCCACGTTGGGGCTCATGGGCTACTATCCCCTGGCCGACGCCTACACCCTCAACTTTCCCGGCACCCATTTCCCCAGCCACACCGACCGCAAGCTGACCCCCGGCGTGGACCTGACCACCGGCTCCCTGGGCCAGGGCGTGTCCACCGCCACCGGCGCCGCCCTGGGCAATCGGCTGGACGGCCGTGACAGCTTCGTCTACTGCGTCATCGGCGACGGCGAGGCCGACGAGGGCCAGGTCTGGGAGGCGTTCCACTTCGCCTGCGCTCACAAGCTGGACAATATCATCTATTTCATCGACTGCAACGGCTATCAGCTGGACGGTCCCACCGACGACATCCTGCCCCACGGCAACCTGACGGCCAAGGTGACGGGCTTCGGCCTCCACGTCCAGGAGATCGACGGCCACGACACCGCCGCCATCTATGACGCCATCGAGAAGGCCAAGGCCGCCAAGGGCGTGCCCTCCTGCATCGTGCTGCGCACCAGCAAGGGCCGGGGCGCCACCTTTGCCGAGCCCAAGCACGACCATTCCTCCCAGCCCAAGGAGGACCAGTGGCAGGAGGCCCTTGCCGCTGCCGAACAAGCCCTGCGTGATGCCGAAAATGCGTGAGGAGGTGCCGGAAATGAAACTGAATCTGATTGGCAAGCATGAAAACGATCCCCGGGCCTGCCGTGACGGCCTGGTGGAAGAGCTGAAGAAATTGATGGCCGCTGATGACAGCGTGGTCTACGTGGACTGCGACCTGATGAGCTGCCTGGGCACCAAGTCCCTGAGGCAGCTGTGGCCTGACCGTGCCATCGAGGCGGGCATCGCCGAGGCCAACGCCGCCGGTATCGCCGCCGGTCTTGCCGCCACCGGCAAGAAGGTGTATCTCCACTCCTTCGGCACCTTTGCCTCCCGCCGCATCTACGACCAGATCTATATGTCCGCCGCCTATGCCGACCTGCCCGTCCACGTGCTGGGCAGCGACGCCGGCGTGGTGGCCGCCTTCAACGGCGGCACCCACATGCCCCTGGAGGACGGCGCCATGTACCTGTCCATCCCCCAGTCCGTGGTGTTCGACGCCTGCGACTATGCCCAGTTGGCCTTCGTCACCTGGGCCCAGGCGGATATCCGCACCGTCACCTATACCCGCTTCGTCCGCAAGGGCGTGGTGCAGGTCTATGGCGACGACACCGAGTTCGCCGTAGGCAAGGGCGTGGTGCTCCACGAGAGTGACCACGACCAGGCCACCATCATCACCTCCGGCATCATGGTGGACGAGTCCCTGAAGGCCTATGAGGCGCTGCTCTCCCAGGGCATCACCGTCCGGGTCATCGATATGTTCACCTGGAAGCCTCTGGACGAGGATCTGCTCCTGAAGGCCGCCCGTGACACCGGCGCCATCGTCACCGCCGAGAATCACAATCTCACCTGCGGCCTGGGCAGCGTGGTGGCCAACAGCCTCATCCGCCATTGCCCGGTGCCCCAGGAGTTCGTGGGCGTGGACGACCGCTTCGGCCAGGTGGGCCCCCAGGCGTACCTGATGGATGAATACGGCCTGCGCAGCGCCAACATCGTGGCGGCAGTGCAAAAGGCCATTTCCCGCAAATAATCATTATTTCCAATAGGAGGAAACAAATATGAGTCCTGTTCCCGGCAAAGACGGCAATCGCTATATCCCCTTTGACCGGCGCACCGGAGACAGCTCCGTGGTGTTCTTCACCCGGGACCTGTCCGAGGCCGGTCTGAAGAAGATCTACGACCGGGTGGCCTCCGTCATCTCCGGCAAGGTGGCCATCAAGCTCCACACCGGCGAGGCCCATGGCCCCAACATCATCCCCCGCCCCTGGGTGAAGGCCCTGGTGGACGACCGGCTGCCCGGCGCCGCCATCGTGGAGACCAACACCTATTATGAGGGCAGCCGCTACACCACCGAGGCCCACCGCCAGACCCTGGAGATCAACGGCTGGACCTTCTGCCCCGTGGATATCACCGACGCCCAGGGCGTCACCACCTTCCCGGTGAACGGCGGCAAGTGGTTTACCGAGATGCACGTGGGCAAGACCCTGGCCGACTACGATTCTCTCGTGGTGCTGACCCACTTCAAGGGCCACACCATGGGCGGCTTCGGCGGCAGCAACAAGAACATCGGCATCGGCTGCGCCGACGGCCGCATCGGCAAGAAGGAGATTCACTCCCACGTGGATATGTGGGACATCGCCGAGGAGGAGTTGATGGAGCGCATCTCCGAGTCCACCAAGGCCACCGTGGACCACTTCGCCCCCCACGTCTGTTTCATCAACACCATGCGCAATATGTCCGTGTCCTGCGACTGCGAGGGCCCCGAGGCGGAGCCTGTGGTCACTCCCGACGTGGGCATTCTGGCCTCCCTGGACATCCTGGCGGTGGACAACGCCTGCGTGGACCTGCTGTACAACCTGCCCGACGGCGGCGGCAAGGCCATGATAGAGCGCATCGAGAGCCGCCACGGCCTGCGCCAGCTCAGCTACATGAAGGAGCTGGGCATGGGCAACGACCGCTATACCCTCATCGACATCGACAACGGCGACGCTGTTATCACCGCCGCCCAGGCAGTGCAGGACGTGAAGCCGGAGTGGAAGCCCGACCGCTACAACGTGTTCTGGGGCCGCAACCGCCGCAGATAACCAAATAAAACAACACCCTTCGGACGCCGCGCCCGAAGGGTGTTGTTTTATTGTTCGTTCCTGTATTCCCGGGGCGTCACCCCGTACTTTTTCTTAAAGGCGTCCTTGAAGTAATTGCTGCCCGAGAAGCCGCACCGCAGGGCGATCTGGGTGATGGTGTCGCCGGTGGTGACAAGCTGCTCCGCCGCGTGGTGCAGCCGGGTGAACACCAGGTATTCGTGGATGCTCACCCCCGTCACCTGCCGGAACCGGCGGCTTAAATAGTTGGGACTGAAGCCCGCCGCGGCGGCGATGTCGGCGGCGGTGAGGGTACGCATGTAGTTCTCCGCGATAAACCGGGCCGCCAGCAGCACCTGATGGTCGCCGGTGGGGATGGCCTCCGGGGCCTCCTGGGAGAAGTCGCAGCACCGCCGGCACAGCACCAGCAACTCCTGGAGCTGCCAGTACAGCAGCATACCGCTGTGCCGGTCGTCCGATTTGCTCTCGGCCACCATCCGCCCCACCAGTGCCGCCACCGGCTCCCGGTAGCTTTGCACCACGTGGAACACCTGGGCCCGGTCCAGAAAGGCCTCGCCTCCCGGCAGCCACGCCAACGCCTCCGCCGTCACGTCCTCCCGGCGGAAATACACCGTCACCCGCCGGCACACCCCCTGGGCGTACTGGCTGTGATGAAAGACCCGGGGCGGTATCAGGGCAAAATCCCCCTCCCGCAGGTCATACAGCCGGTCGTCGATCAAAAAGCGGCAAACCCCCTGCTCCAGGTAAAACAGCTCAAAATACTCGTGGCTGTGGTGGCGGCGCATCTCGCAGCCCGACTGCCGCACTGCCCGGTCCGCGTACACCCGGGCGATGGTGCCAAAATTTTGACGTGTATCTTTGTGCATTCCTACGAAATCCTCCATAGTGTTGAAATATCTGTAATTCTACGGAGAGAATCATGGTAAAACTGTATCTATTATGAATGATTTACAATAAAATAGCAACGCTGCTCAGTATAGATTGAGCACTTTGAACAGGAAGCTCCAGCCAAACAGGGTGAAGGAGGCCAGCGTGCTGGTAGCCACCACGATGTCCCCTGCCAGGGCGGCGTCGCCGCCCATCTGCTCGGCCATGGTAAAGGACGCCACGGCGGTGGAGGAGGCGAAGATGGCCAGCAGCGTCACCAGCTCGATGTCCCGGAAGCCCAGGGCGATGGCTGCGCCCAGCACCAGCGCCGGGATGACCACCAGCCGCCCCAGCGACACCGCCAGCAGCTCCTTCCAGTGGTCCTTGGCGCCGTTGAAGCGGAAGAAGGCCCCCAGCAGAAACAGCATCAGCGGGCTGGCGGCCTTGCCCATGTCCCGCAGGAAGTTGACGATAGGGAAGGGCAGCTTCAGCCCCGTGGCCAGGGTCAGGATGCCCAGCACGCTGCCTACGATCAGCGGATTTTTGGCGATGTCCAGAGCCAGCTTCTTCCCGCTGGGCTTCTTGCCGTTGTAGCTCTCTAAAACGATCACCGCCAGCACGTTGAACACCGGCACCACGATGGCGCTCATCACGGCGGTGACGCCCACGTCGGCGCCCTCCATCAGCCCCGACACGAAGGGCAGCCCCAGTATCACGAAGTTAGACCGGTACAGCCCCTGCACCACCACGCCCCGCCGGTCCCGCCGCGGCACGAACAGGGCAGCGAAGCCCAGGCTCAGGCCGAACACCGCGAAGATGGCGCAGACGGCGAACAAAATCAGCCGGGGCCGCACGGCGGAGGACAGGTCGGAGTTGTAGATGTTATAAAAGCACATCACCGGCATGAAGGCCTTGAAGGCCACCGCGTTCATCCGGGAGATGTCGCTCTCCTTAACGATCCCCGCCCGCTTGGCGGCAAAGCCCGCCGCCATGGTGAGGAACAACGGGGTGATGGCCCCTAGGCAAATGGTCAGACTATTCATAGCAACCACCAATCATTGGAAGATTTTGACGGCACATACCTTATCAAAATAAAAGGGAGGAGTCAATATGCAAATCGGAATCCGTCTCCATGACGTGAACGCGGCCCTGGGCCCTGAGTACCAGACGCTGGAGCAGCGCCTTGCCAAGGCCAATGAGGAGGGCTTCTCCTGTGTCCATCTGGCCCTGGCCAAGGTCATCAAGGGCGTCACCTTCGACGGCGCCGCCCTCACCGAGGGCCTGGCGGCCTACCTGCGCCGCACCTTCCGCCAATACGATCTGGACGTGGCGGTGCTGGGCTGCTACCTCAATCTGGCCCACCCCGACCCCGGCAAAATTGCGGAATTCCAGTCCCGCTATTACGGCAATCTCCGCGTGGCCGCCCTGGCGGGCATCGGCATGGTGGGCACCGAGACCGGCGCCCCCAACGAGGCCTACAAGCTAGACGCCAACACCCACACCGACGAGGCCCTGCGCACCTTCATGCACAACTTAGAGCCGGTGGTGGCCTGCGCCGAGCACTACGGCGTCACCATGGCCATTGAGCCGGTGTGGAACCATATCGTCTATAACGCCGACCGGGCCCTGGAGGTCATCCGCGGCCTGGGCAGCCCCAACCTGCGCATCATCTTCGACCCGGTGAACCTGCTGGGCATGGAGAACGTGGACGACCGGGAGCGTGTCATCGGCGAGGCCATGGAGAAGCTGTGCGACCATATCGCCATGGTACATATTAAAGACTTCGTCCGCGACGGCGGCAAGCTCACCAGCGTGGCCGCCGGCACCGGCGAGATGGACTACCGCGCCATCGCCGCCTTCTTAAAGGCCCGCAAGCCCTATATCCAGGCCACCCTGGAGAACACCTCCAACGATAACGCCGTGGCCTCCCGCCGGCTTATCCAGCAGATTTACGCCTCCGTCTGACGGTTGGCCCAGGCCACCCGCCCCGGCACCGCAGGCTGCTCGATGAACCGGGCCGTCTCGTCCCGGTGGGTGTCGTTCCACTTGTCAAAGCCCACCTTGGCGATGTGCCTGTCATATTGGCAGTCCACAAACCTGGCCAGCCCGTAGTCCCGCCAGGGCCGGGCAAGGAAAATGGAATCCGTGTCCACCCCCGCCTCGCAGGTGAAGCGGCAGTTGCGGAACAGAAAGCCCTCTGTCTGCTCCAAAGCGTGGGCCGGCGCGGCGGCGTAGCCGATGTGCCGGGCGTCGTACACGTTGCGGATCTCGCAGTCGGTAAACGTGGCTTCGCCGCAGCCGAAGATGTAGTCCACCGTGCCCTCGATGCGGCACCGGTCAAACCGCTGGCGCAGCAGTCGGTCCTGCCGCAGAATGTCGGGCAGAAAACCGTCGTACCGGGCGATCAGGTCGCGGGGCAGCGGCCCCACAAACAGCGTGTCCTGGGTGGAGGAGAGGACGCAGTCGGCCATGACGAAGTCGTCGCCGTACACCGTCAGCGCCACCTCCTGGCCCTTCACCTCCGGATGCAGCGCGTCGTTTACGATGGCGAGGTCCCGCATGGTGACGCCGTCGGCGCACACCGCCACCGTCCAGGTGCGGAAGGTGTTGTACTCCTTGCCGTCGGCGTGGATCTTCTGGGCGTAGTCGTCCCAGGCGATAACGGTTTTCCCCGCCCCCCGGCCCACGATGGTCAGCCCCGGCACGGTGATCATCACCTTCTGCCGGTACTCGCCCTCCGCCAGATAGACGGTGGCCCCGGCAGGGGCGCCGTTGAGGGCAGCCTGCAAATCCTGCCCGGGCCGGATATGGATGTCATGCACGATTCGGACACCTCCGTTTTTCTATGTTGCACAAATTTGATGGCCCTAATTGTAGCATATTGACAAATGGATGAAAAGTGGGCAGGGAGAAGATGTCCCTTTTGTGCATAAACACCATCGTTTTCGCTATGTACGGTGGCCCGTTCACACATTTATAATAATCAAGTCAAAATGCCCGGGTATGTAAGAAAAGGATTTTTCCCCATGAACCGACGTTTTTCGTTTCAGCAGTACCGCACCATCGACCTGATCCTCTTCGCCGTAATGATGGTGTTCTCCGAGGCGGTCATCGTCACGGCGGCCCGCTTCTGGTTCCCCGACCAGCTGTACACGGTGTCCGTGGTGGCCGCCCTCACCGCCATCGTCATGATGCGCTGGGGCCCCTGGGCCGCCATCCACGCCGTGTTGGGCGGCGCGGTGTTCTGCTTTGTCTCCGGCGCCACCGCCGGCCAATTCATTATTTATTGTATCGGCAACCTGGGCGCCCTGGCGGGCCTGCTCCTCATTCGGCTGTGGGGCAAGGAGGCCATCCGCCAGGATGTGATCCGCTCCCTTGCCTTCGCCGTCGCCACGCAGCTTTGCATGCAACTTAGCCGCGGCCTTGTGGCCCTGGCTCTGGGCCACGAGCTCTCCCGCTGCGTGGGCTTTATCACCACGGATGTTCTTTCGGGCCTCTTCACCGCGGTCATCATCTGGATCGCCCGGCGGCTCGACGGGATATTTGAAGATCAAAAGCATTATCTTCTCCGCATCAACGGAGAGGAGGAAAAAGGAGGAATTAGATGAAAGCAAAAGCGGCAGATTTTCTCATCTACGACCAAGCGACGGATTCGTACCGCAGTAATCCGGAGCAGGTGGTGCGTGACGATGTGGAGAAGCATTATTGGCTCCACGTCGGGCGCACGATCCTAAAAGACTGGCGGCTGTACATCATGCTCATCCCCATGCTGTTGGTCTTCCTGTTCTGGCGTTACTTCCCCATGTACGAGCTGCTGGGCTGCTTCAAGGTATCCGACGAGGTGCTGCCCGTGTCCCAGCAGTTGTTCTCCGGCTTTTCGTACTTCAAGCGCCTGCTGGTGGGCGGCGACGACCTGTCCCGCGAGTTCTGGCGCGCCATGCGCAACACCTTCACCCTCAGCTTTTACGGCCTGTGCTTCGGCTTCCCGATGCCCATCATCCTGGCCCTGTTCTTCAACGAGATCAAGTCCGACATCGCCCGCAGCGTCTACCAGGTGCTGACCTACCTGCCCAAGTTCATGTCCACCGTCGTTATGACCTCTCTGGTGGTCATGCTGGTCAAGCAGGGCTCCCTCACCAGCGGCATGGGCATCGTGTCCCAGGCCCTGGCCTCTCTGGGCGTGGTTTCCCAGGAGGTGGCCAACGCAGGTTTGCTGAATAACCCCGCCTTCTTCCGCCCGATCTACATCATCAGCGGCATCTGGGAGGGCGCGGGCTACGACAGCATCGTCTTCTTCGCCGCCATCATCGCCATCTCGCCCACCAGCTACGAGGCCGCCCAGATCGACGGCGCCGGCAAGATGGCCCAGATGCGCTACGTGGTGCTGCCCAGCATCCTGTCCACCATCGTCATCATGCTCATCACCCGTATCGGCTCCCTGCTGAACATCGGCTATGAGAAGGTGCTGCTGCTGTACAACACCAACACCTATGTCACCGCCGACGTGGTTTCCACCTTCGCCCAGCGTTACGGCCTGGCCGGCGCTGCCAAGGGTATCGCCTCCGCGGCCGAGATGATGAACAACGTCGTGGGCATGCTGCTGGTCATCGGCGCCAACACCATTGCCCGCAAGGCGTCCGACGTCTCTCTGTATTAAGGA
The DNA here is from genome assembly GCA_017412585.1 of Oscillospiraceae bacterium. Taxonomy (GTDB): domain Bacteria; phylum Bacillota; class Clostridia; order Oscillospirales; family Oscillospiraceae; genus Vescimonas. The sequence goes on along the minus strand of JAFPXK010000033.1, from coordinate 33,169 downwards.
AAGGAGATCGGCATGAAAAGAAAACTTGAGGTCTCCGAGCTGATTTTCAAGATCATCAGCTACACGCTCCTTACCGTGTTCGCCCTGGCGTGCCTGTATCCCTTCGTCTACGCCATCTCCGCCGCCATTTCCGGCCGCAGCGCCGTGGAATACGGCCAGATCGTGATCCTCCCCAAGGCCATTCAGTTTGATGCCTTCAAGCGTATGTTCGGCGACAATATGTTCTGGAATGCCTATTCCAACACGCTGTTCATCACCTTCTACGGCACCGTCTGGGCCCTGCTGTACTCCATCCTGGGCGCCTACGCCCTGTCCAAGCGCCGCCTGCTGTTCCGCAAGGTGTTCAACTTCTTCCTGGTGTTCACCATGTGGTTCTCCGCCGGTATCGTGCCCCAGTACCTGAACTATCTGGACACCAAGGCCGTGTTCAACGGCATCGGCATCACCGACGACAAGTGGCTGGTGGTCATCGCCATGGGTATGGCGGCCATGAACATCATCCTGCTGCGTAACGCCTTCGAGGGCGTGCCCAGCGAAATCGAAGAGGCCGCCATCGTGGACGGCGCCAGCGAGTTCCAGGTGCTGAGCAAGGTGTACCTGCCCATGAGCAAGTCCACCATCGCCACCGTGGCCCTGTTCTTCGGCATCAGCCGCTGGAACGGCTACTTCTGGGCCCGCCAGATGATTTCCAACGCCAACGAGCATCCCCTGCAGGTGTTCATCCGCCTCCGCCTGGAGGAGTTCACCGACGCCGAGGCCATGGCCGGCTGGAATCAGCCCTATGCCTCCGACTCCGTGATCTACGCCCTGATCGTCTGCTCCATTGTGCCCATTCTGATCATCTACCCCTTCATTCAGAAGTACTTCGCCAAGGGCACCAACGTGGGCGGCGTCAAGGAGTAATCCGCCAAATCCCTTTATAGTAGTTCCACCGGAACGACCGGAAAAATCATATTTATTTTATAGGAGGATACTATGAAAAAGAGCAAATCCCTGATTGCACTGTTGCTGGTCGCAACGATGCTGGTCGCCCTGCTGGCAGGCTGCGGCGGCAAGATCAACGTGGACGGCGACGGTACCGACGCCCAGTCCAGTGAGGGCGAGACCGCTGCTCCCGCTGCCGAGCTGACCTACGCCGAGGGCACCACCCTCCGCATGGCCGTGGGTTACAACTCCACCAAGACCGGCCTGCGCCTGGATCCCGAGGTTGCCGGTGAGGGCATCACCCTGGCCGACGGCGTCACCTATCACGCCGGCGACTTCAAGCCCACCTGGGTTGAGGTCATGAACGTCCTGGGTATCAACATCGAGGATAACTACCAGGGCAACAGCGCTGCCAAGGAGTTCGACTTCTGGAAAGAGCAGATGGCCAACATCGACGTCCTGTCCGGTACCGCCAGCAAGCTGACGGAGTACGGCGAGCAGGGTGTCATCGTGGACATCGCCCAGTATCTGGATTCCATGCCCAACTTCAAGGCGTACCTGGAGGCCAACCCCATCGTCCGCCTGTCCATCACCGGTAACACCTCTACCGGCGCCATCTACTTCTCCCCCTACTTCGACGGTGTCAACGATATCGAGCGTATGCCTCTGATGCGCGCTGACATGGTGGCCAAGCTGCTGGACGGCGAGGGCGAGTTCACCGCCTCCGCCAGCAACAACACCGCTGACCCCGTCTATCAGCCCTACATGCCCACCTCCGGCAAGGTTCCCGTTGAGGTCGTCTCCCTGGACGGCACCAGCGTGGAGAGCATCACCAAGGACTATGATGCCGCCGGCAACATCATCGCCAAGATGAACGAGGCTGGCTCCATCGACGGCGTCACCGCTGTCAACATGCTCCGCACCTACATCGACGAGGCCTATGCCGGCTACTACGGCACCACCCGTTCCAACCTGTTCGTGGGCCAGAACGCCGCCTGGGACGCCGATGAGCTGGTGGCCCTGCTGCGCTGCGTGGTGGCCAACCCCCAGACCCTGAACGGCACCGATTCCATCCAGGGCATCTTCTCCCGCGAGGATGACAACAACCAGCGCCGCGTGGATATGTTCCGCTTCGCCGGCCACCTGTTCGGCGTCCGCGGCATGGAGTCCCGCCAGGATTACCTGTACTTCGACACCGACGGCAAGCTGCGCGATGCCCGTCAGGACACCGAGGCCTATGAGGCTCTGGAGCGTATGAACAACATGGCCAAGGAGGGCCTGCTGTCCGTCAACTTCATGAACACCGCCGAGGGCAAGACCAAGCAGTATCTGGAGAACGACTCCGGCTTCATGCACTACGACTACAACCAGACCCAGACCCTGTACAACGATCCCAGCCAGGGCGTGTTCCAGGATGGCGAGAAGTACGTCGCTGTCATGGTTCCCGTGGCCCGCTGGAATGACGGCACCAACGGCGGCAAGTACATGCGCTTCACCGAGTCCTGGCGTTCCGTCAAGACCGACGGCTGGGGCCTGTCCGTGGCCGGTATCGGCGATGACACCGACAAGCTGAATGCCGCTCTGTCCCTCATCGACTTCGCTTACTCCCCCAAGGGCATGATCCTCATGTCCTACGGCCCCGACGCCTTCATCAAGACCAATGCCGACGGCAGCTACGTGACCTTCAACTTCAACGGCCAGCAGATGCCCGAGATCGCTGACGCCACCCGCGCCGAGCTGTGGGAGAAGGCCAGCGGCAACTACACCAACTACGCCCGTCAGTACCTGGGCTCCACTCTGAGCTTCGCCAAGAGCCAGGCCTTCGAGTTCCAGTGCACCACCGATGTGGGCCGTGAGGGCGCCGGTTACATCTCCAACGCTATCGCTCTGGGCACCATCAAGCACCCCGAGCTGGCTGTCACCTCCAACCCCTGGTACATGTCCGTTCCCACCGTTCTGCCCAACACCAAGGCTGAGAACGATATGATCAACTCCTACACCCAGCTCACCTCCAACGGCAGATTCTCCTCCTCCAAGGGCGGCGAGAACCTGTTCGTCAACCAGATCGTTGCCGGCTATGCCGAAGAGGGCATGGGCAACGCCGCAGCTTCCGCTTCCAAGGTTGCTGACGAGTGGGGCGGCAAGCAGTACCTGCAGCTCAAGCAGGACGCTTGGGATCGTCTGCTCGCCTACTACAACGCGATCGGCTAATCGAATCGGGTTCACCTGCCCGGGAGAGTGAGCTCTCCCGGGCGGGGTACCCCGCAGCAGGGAGGTCAGAATGTATAAGAAACAATTAAAACTGCAAAAGCTCCTTTGCTTGTTGGCGATTTTCTCCAGCGTGCTCACGTTCCTGTATGCGCTCGGTATCATGACCGATTTGTACGACACGCTGTATTCGACGATGCGTAACCCCAACGACCTGACCCAGACCGACGTGCCGGGATCCATCGTCTACTATAACATGCAGAGCTTCAACAGCATTTTCCTTAGCTACAGCATCGTCCTGATCCTGCTCGCCTGCCTCCTGTTCATCACGAACACGCATGTGAGACGGAGATATTACATCGGCAACTATATTCCCATCGGCCTGTTTGCCGCGGCAAATTGCTACGTGGCCATCTGGGGCCACATGTACATCGAGGCCTTCAAGGAGCGCTTCCTGCGCGTCGACTTTGAGGCGCTGAAGGCTCACGCCGAAATGTGGAAGACCGCCTACACGGAGTCCACGTTCTGGTTTGACGTTCACTATCTGGTGTTCGGCATTTCCCTTCTGGTCTCCGTCTGCCTGGTGGCCTGCGCCGTCTGGAAGGTGAAGCTCATGAAGGAAGAAGCGGCGCTTCTGGCGCAAGGAAAGGGGGCTGCGGCATGAACGAGGATAAGAACATTCGGCTGGACCGGATGCGCTACACCAAGAACACCACGGCCTCCGGCCTGGCGCTGCTGGCCATTCTGTTCAATGTGTTCTACTTCATCAGCATCTATGAGAGCGACGTGGGCTCCTGGTACTACAACATCCTCATCGGCGCCTCTATTCTCTATAACCTGGTTTTCATGCTTGCTGCGTTCCTCTCCTCTGAGGGCGTCAAGAACTATAAAATCGGCTATTCCTATGCGATGATCATCCTGGGCGTCATTCAGCTGGCGCGCATCTTCATCTATCCCATGCGCGCCCATGCCGCCACGGTCACCATTCAGGAGCAGGCCATCGTGGTCATGGGCACCGCCCAGTTTATCCGCACGGTGCTGTATCTGGTGCTGTCCGCCGCCTGCCTGTTCGCCGGCGCCGTGGTGGGCATCATCCGCAGCCGCGCCCTGGCTGGCCACCTGGCCACCCTGGAATCCAAGGCCGCGTAAAGGAGGGAGAACGATATGGCAACGCTGAATATCCAGCATGTAGACAAGATCTACGACAATAACGTTCAGGCGGTTTTTGACTTCAATCTTGACGTCAAGGACGGCGAGCTGATCGTTCTCGTGGGCCCTTCCGGCTGCGGTAAGTCCACCACCCTGCGCATGATTGCCGGCCTGGAGGATATCTCCGCCGGTAAGCTGCTGCTGGACGGCAAGGACATCACCTCCGCCCCCGCCAAGGACCGCGATATGGCCATGGTGTTCCAGAACTACGCACTGTATGGCCACATGACCATCTATGAAAACATGGCCTTCTCCCTGACCCTGCGCAAGGAGAATCCCAACGTTATCCACAAGAAGGTTCTCGCCGCAGCCGAGATCCTGGGCCTGACCAGCCAGCTGAACAAGAAGCCCTCCCAGCTTTCCGGCGGCCAGCGTCAGCGCGTGGCAATGGGCCGTTCCATCGTCCGCAACCCCAAGGTCTTCCTGTTTGACGAGCCCCTCAGCAACCTGGACGCCAAGCTCCGCGGCGCCACTCGCCGTGAGATCCTGCTGCTGCACAAGCGGCTGAAGGCCACCATGCTGTACGTCACCCACGACCAGACCGAGGCTCTGACCCTGGCTGACCGTATCGTCTGCATGTCCATGGGCCACGTCCAGCAGGTGGGCACCCCCATCGAGCTGTACGATAAGCCCGCCAATAAGTTTGTGGCCAGCTTCATCGGTCTGCCGCCCATGAACTTCTTCGACGTCACCGTTCGTGCCGATCATCTGGAGGGCAAGGGCTTCACCGTCCCCCTCACCGCCGAGGAGAAGGCCGTTCTGGCCCCCTACGCCGGCAAGGAGATCGACCTGGGCGTCCGTCCCGAGGACGTACAGGCCGGCGGCGATATCGCCATGACCGTGTATTCCAACGAGAACCTGGGCATGAACACCCTGGTCCACGGCCATATCGGCCACAGCGAGGCCGCCAGCAACAAGATTTCCGCCAAGCTCCGTGGCTGGTGCGACTACAAGGAGGGCGACAACATCAGCGTCTCCTTCAGCCGCAAGCACTTCTTTGATAAGGAAACCGGAGTCGCCATCAGAAAGGAGGAGAACGCATGAGTGCCAAGAATACCAACGCCAAAATGCCGGAGTTCCTCCGCAAGTTCTTCGTGGCTCTGAAGCGCCGTCCCTCCATCATCGCCCTGGTGGCCCTGGTGGTGGCCTTCCTCATCTATTCTCTGAACCTGACCTACATCTCCAACACCACCGCCAAGATTCAGGGCCCCGGCATGGGTCTGTGCGGCTTTGCGACCATGCTGTTCTCGCTGCTGTCGCTGGTCTGCTTCCTCAATGCCTTCCCCCGCCGCAAAAAGCCGGTGCTGGTGATGGTGATCGTCATGTTCTGCATGTTCGCCGTGATCATCTTCTGCGACGTGCACTATATGGGCCTCATCGAGAATGCCATCAACCGTGCCGATAACCCCATCAAGCTGGACAAGAGCACCGAGTATATCGCCAAGGCGTATAACATGCTCATGGACCACATTATCGTGGAGTGCATCGGCGTGGCGCTGATCCTGCTGATGCCCCTGTACACCAAGCTGCTGCGCAAGATCAACACCTCCGTCACCGTGGAGGACTACGGCAAGCTGGGTGCCATCGACATCTCCGGCGAGGACTGATCCCCATCAAAACCTATATGGTCCGGGAGGCTGTGGCAGCCTCCCGGACCCAAGGATAAGAATATGGCATCGAAGAAGAAAAAGGCGGCGGCGCGTGACGATATCAAGGCCACCGCCGAGTACTACAAACTTCATACCAACGCAGTTGACGACCTGGTAAACGCAGATGAGAGCAACTCTCCCGTAGTGTCCGAGGAGGAGCTGCGGCAGTATCTCTCCGGCCCCAAGCTGCGCCTGGCGGATTGGGCCAAGGCGATCCTCGTAAAGATGTGGTTTGCCGGTTCGGTCTGTTTCTTTGTGTTCTGGGGTCTCAGCGCCTATATCGGCGCCCGGCTGGATCTGATGGTGGTGTTCGGCATCGTCCTGGGCGTGGTCACCGACGTACTCACCAACAGCATCCTGCGCTACTTCGCCAAAACGCCCACCGCCAACGACCGGTGGATGATGTTCCCCCAGAAAAAGTATTACACCTTCCCGCTAAATATTGTCTACGCCGTCCTCTTGCTGCTGTGCGTGGACGTGTTCTACACTCTTCTCAACATGGCCCTCATGGCCCTTTTCAAAACCTCCATGCCCCCCATAGGCGTGGAGCCCATCCTGTTCGGTATCTTCTATACCGGCTTCGACCTGCTTTTCATCACTATGAAGCGTCTCTTCCGCCAAATGGTGGCCGACGCCAAAATCAGTGCCAAAGGAAAGAAATCATAATGAATTTGCAACTTCTGTTTTCCGGCGCCACTTCCGCGTGCCTTGAACTGGTCAATCGTGCGCCCTACTACGCCCCGGAGAAATTCACCATATACCTGGACGACCAGGAGATCCGCCAGTGCGAGACCAACGTGTTCTCCCTCTTCGGCCTGACCCCCGACACCACCTATACCGTCATCGCCCGGGGCGACTATCTGGAGGCCGCCTATACCTTCACCACCAAGCCCGAGCGCTGCGTGGTGGACGTGCGCTCCTTCGGCGCCGTGGGCGACGGCGTCCATGACGATACCCAGGCCATCCAGACCGCCATCAACTGCCTGCCCCCCCAGGGCCGTCTGCTGTTCCCGGCGGGCACCTATCTGAGCCTGCCCCTGTTCCTCAAGAGCCATATCACCCTGGAGCTGGCCCAGGGAGCCACCATCCTGGGCTCCCCGGAGCGGGAGAAATACCCCATCATACCCGGCTCCGTCCCGGATGGGGATAAGGAAGTGTTCTTCGGCGGCTTCGAGGGGGAGACCAAGGCCATGTACCAGTCCCTCATCACCGCCGAGTACGCCGAGGACATCACCATCGTGGGCCCCGGCACCATCGACGGCAACGGCCAGGGCGGCCATTGGTGGGAGGGCTTCAAGGACTTTCCCGCCGCCCGTCCCCGCCTGATGTTCTTCAACCGCTGCCAGAACGTGAATCTTCACGGCGTCCTGGGGTGCAACTCCCCCTCCTGGCAGCTCCATCCCTATTATTCCAAGAACGTGGGCATCTACGACGTGGCCATCACCGCCCCCAAGGTCAGCCCCAACACCGACGCCTGCGACCCCGAGTCCTGCGACGGCGTGGAGATCATCGGCTGCCGCTTCACCGTGGGCGACGACTGCATCGCCATCAAGTCCGGCAAGATCGAGCTGGGCAGCAAGCTGAATCGCCCCGCCGACCATCACACCATCCGCAACTGCCTCATGGAGTTCGGCCACGGCGCCGTCACCCTGGGCAGCGAGATCGGCGCCGGCGTCCGCAATTTGAGCGTGTCCCACTGCGTCTTCCACGGCACCGACCGCGGCCTGCGCATCAAGTCCCGCCGCGGCCGGGGCAAGAACTGCTGGATCGACAACGTGTCCTTCCACAATATCCGCATGGACGGCGTGCTGACCCCCATCGCCGTCAACCTGTGGTACAACTGCTGCGACCCTGACCGGGAGAGCGAGTACGTCTGGTCCCGTGAGCATCTCCCGGTGGACGACCGCACCCCCCGCATGGGCCGGTTCCACTTCATCAATATCGACTGCACCAACGCGGAGGTGGCCGCCTGCTATATCGACGGCCTGCCCGAGTCCCCCATCGAGGCGGTGGAGTTCCGCAATGTCAACATCGGCTTCAAGCCCGACGCCCAGCCCGGCATCCCCATCATGGAGAACTTCGCCAAGCCCCGCTGCCGCCTGGGCCTGTACCTGGATAACGTGAAGCACATCCGCATCAAGAACGTGACGGTCACCGGCGCCGACGGCGACGGCCTCATCGCCAACCACTATGAGGATATTGCAAAAGACGGATTTATCGAGGAGAACTGACTATGTATCAGCAGATTGACGATTATGTCCTGCGGCTCATCCGGGAATCCACCCCGGAGCGCACCGTCTGGAACGTAGAGAAAATCCGCCAGGGTAAGCCGGCGGACTGGAACTACATCGACGGCTGCATGATCACCGCCCTGCTCTCCATGGCGGAGATCACCGGTGATGGCCGCTATTTCGACTTTGCCGAGCATTTCATCGACCATTTCGTGGCCGAGGACGGCGCTATCCTCACCTACGACGAGAGCAAGTACAATCTGGACGACGTCAACGAGGGCCGCGTTCTCTTCGCCCTCTATGAAAAGACCCATAAGGAGAAATACCGCAAGGCCGCCGACGTGCTGCGCGGTCAGCTCCTGCGCCAGCCCCGCACCGTGGAGGGCAACTTCTGGCATAAGCAGATTTACCCCAACCAGGTCTGGCTGGACGGCCTGTATATGGCCCAGCCCTTCTACGCCCTGTATGAGCGCCATTTCGGCTCCGGCGACTTCTCCGATATCCTGCGCCAGGTGGAGACGGTCCGCGCCAGGATGTTCGACGAGGAAAAGGGCCTCTATTACCACGGCTACGACGCCAGCCGCACCGCCTTCTGGGCGGACCCCGTCACCGGCCGCAGCCGCAACTTCTGGCTCCGCAGCATAGGCTGGTTCGCTGTCGCTCTGGCGGATCTGATGGAGATCGTTCCCGCCGGGGAGGATAATGACCGCCTCCGCGCCATTTTCGTGGAGCTGATGGCCGGCGTCCGCCGCTATGCCGACGAGGAAACCGGCATGTATTGGCAGGTGGTGGACCAGTGCGGCCGCGATGGCAACTATCTGGAGACCAGCGGCTCCTGCATGATCGCCTACGCCATGCTCAAGGGCGCCCGCCTGGGCGTGCTGGGCAAGGAATATGCCGCGCAAGGCCAGAAGACCTTCCGCGGCATCGTGGAGAAATATTTGTCCTTTACCGATGGCAATCTGAATCTGGGCGGCATCTGCCTTGTGGCGGGCCTTGGCCCGGAGAACAACCGCCGCCGTGACGGCTCCTACGAGTATTACATCTCCGAGCCGGTGGTGGAGAACGACGCCAAGGGCGTGGCCCCCTTCATCCTGGCCTACACCGAGATCAAGCGCCTGGGCTGAGCCTTTACGCTTCCTCCTCGCCGCCTGCGCCGTGGCGCTGGTACGCGGTGGGGGAGACCCCGAACCGGGTCTTGAACACCCGGGAGAAGTACAGCGGCTCCCGGAAGCCGCACATCCGGGCCACCTCCGAGATGCTGGAGGCGTCGCCGTAGTCCGATTCCAACGTCTCCGCCGCCGTCTGCAGCCGGATGTCCATCAGGAACTTGTGGGGCGTCACCCCCATCTCCTTCTTGAACAGCTTGCGCAGATAGTCGTAGTTGAAGGGCAGCGAGTGGAGATAGGCGTCCAGCTCATAGTTGCAGTCCGGATAGTTGTTGATGATATTGCTGCGGATCTCCCGCGTCACGGTGCTGAGCTTCTGCTCGGAGCTGTGGGCCGCCAGATGGCACACGATCACGTTGCCGTAGGCGTTCAGCAGGGAAGTCTGCTGCTGGTGCGACTCGCTGTAAAGGAAAAATGCGGCCTGAAACGCATTGCGGATAAAGCCGTTGGAGTCGTCCCTCACCAGCGTGGGCGCCTGGAAGGAGAACGTGGGGTTGCCGACGTTGATATGAATGTTGGTGAAGCCCCCCTGGCTCTGGTTGGTGTGGGGTGTGTGGGGCGGAATCAGCGCGATGTCCCCCTCCCGGTAGGGCAGAGAACCATCCGCGAAATCCAGCACGCCCTCGCCGCTGGTGCAGTAGATGAACTCCCACGTATCGTGCTCATGCTGCGCCACCGAGAAGGTCAAAAGGTGCTTTCCGGCGTAAATAAATTCGTTCATTTCTCCGCTCCTTTCGGTTACTTCCACGCATTATATCAAAAGATATCCGATTTGTCCATATCTAAATCCGAAAAATGAAGGAAGGCGCAGTCGTGAAGCGCATTAAATTGGTGTATATCGGCGGCGGCTCCAAGGCCTGGGCCCGGGTTTTTATGAACGACCTGGCCCTGACGGAGGGCCTCTCCGGCGAGCTGGCCCTCTATGACATCGACCTCGCCGCGGCGGAGCTGAACCGCCAGATCGGCCAGCGCATCAACGCCCACCCCGACGCCCGGTCCCAGTGGGACTACGTGGTGTACGACGATATTGACACCGCCCTCACCGGCGCCGACTTTGTGGCCATCTCCATCCTGCCCGGCACCTTTGACGCCATGGCGGTGGACGTCCACACGCCGGAGCGCTACGGCATCTATCAGAGCGTGGGCGACACCACCGGCCCCGGCGGCGTGGTGCGGGCCATGCGGGCCGTGCCCCTGTTCGAGGGCTTCGCCCGGGCCATTCAGCGCTGCTGCCCCAAGGCCTGGGTCATCAATCTCACCAATCCCATGACCATTCTGGTCAAGACGCTGTATGACGTGTTCCCCGGCATCAAGGCCTTCGGCTGCTGCCACGAGGTGTTCAACGCGGAGGACTTCCTCTGCTGCGTGGCGGCAAGCGAGCTGGGCATACCCCGGCCCCACCGCCGTGAGCTGACGGTGGACGCCTCCGGCGTCAACCACTTCACCTGGATCACCAAGGCCCGCCTTCGGGACACCGACCTTCTCTCCCTGCTGCCCTCCTTCATGGAAAAATACTATGACCGGGGCTACTGCGAGAAGCCGGACCGCGACCCCGACGGCTGGCGTGACGACCCCTTCTGCTACGGCAACAAGGTTAAAATGGACCTCTTCCGCCGCTTCGGCGTCCTGGCCGCCGCCGGCGACCGGCACCTGGTGGAGTTTCTCCCCCAGGCCCAGTATTTGCGCGGCCCCGCCGACGCGGAAAAGTGGCTCTACCACCTGACCACCGTGGACTACCGCAAGGCCGACCGGGAGAAGCGCATCGCCCAGTCCCTGGCCATGGCCTCCGGGGCCCAACCGGTGCAGCTTCAGCGCAGCAACGAGGAACTGGTGCAGTTCGTCCTGGCCATCCTGGGCCGGGGCAGGGTGGTGTCCAACGCCAATCTGCCCAACGTGGGCCAGATGCCCCAGCTTCCCCTGGGCACCGTGGTGGAGACCAACTGCGTTTTCGACAGCGACGCCGTCACCCCCGTGGCGGCCCGGCCCCTGCCGGGTGGCGTGCTGTCCCTGGTGATGCCCCACGCCCTGGGCACAGATAACCTCTACGAGGCCATCAAGGCCCGGGACCTGCACCGCATCTTCGAGTGCTTCCTGGCCCAGCCCCTGTGCGCCGGCCTCACCGTGGAGGATGCCCGTCAGCTTTTCGGCGAGATGCTCCGGGGCACCGCCGCCGACCTCCAACCCTGGTATGACCTTTCCGCATGGAATGAAATAAGTATAAATAAGTAAAAATCCAAATCGATCAATGATCAAGGGGGATAATGAAAATGGCATACTTAACTCTGAAGAACATCAACAAGATCTATCCCAACGGTTTCCACGCCGTCCATGATTTCAATCTGGACATGGAAAAGGGCGAGTTCATCGTCTTCGTGGGCCCCTCCGGCTGCGGCAAGTCCACCACGCTGCGCATGATCGCCGGCCTGGAGGACATCAGCAACGGCGAGTTCCTCATCGACGGCAAGCGCGCCAACGAGCAGGGCCCCCGTGAGCGCGGCATCGCCATGGTGTTCCAGAGCTACGCTCTGTATCCCCAGATGACCGTGTATGACAACATCGCCTTCGGCCTGGAGCTCCAGGGCGCTGACGAGGATTACATCGACGAGAAGGTGCGCAACACCGCCCGTATCCTGGGCCTCACCGACTATCTGGACCGTCTGCCCCGCGCCCTGTCCGGCGGCCAGCGCCAGCGTGTGGCCATCGGCCGCGCCCTGATCCGCAAGGTGGGCATCTTCCTGATGGACGAGCCCCTCAGCAACCTGGACGCCAAGCAGCGCGTGACCATGCGCTCCGAGATCACCCAGATCCACCGCGAGACCGGCGCCACCACCATCTACGTCACCCACGACCAGACCGAGGCCATGACCATGGCCGACCGCATCGTGGTCATGAAGGAGGGCTACGTCCAGCAGGTGGGCACTCCCCGGGAGCTGTACTTCAACCCCGTCAACATGTTCGTGGCCGGCTTCATCGGCGAGCCTCCCATGAACTTCGTCCGCGGCAAGGTCCAGGGCGGCAAGATGAACATCGGCGGCACCGTGGTGGACCTGAGCCACAAGCTGGGCAGCAAGCTGGCCTCCTATGAGGGCAAGGAGATCGCCTTTGGCTTCCGTCCCGAGGCCATCAAGCTGGGCAGCCACGACAACGCCTATGTGCTCAAGGCCAACGTGGAGCTCACCGAGATGCTGGGCGACAATACCAACGTCTACATCGTCATGGAGGACGTCCACGCCATCCTGAAGGTAGATCCCCATGACACCCCCGCCATGGACAGCGACATCACCTTCTCCATCCCCTACGACAGCGTCTACCTGTTCGACGGCGAGACCGAGCGGGTCATCGACTAAGCAAACGGGAGGAGATCATCAATGGATATTCGCTATTCTGCCAGCCCCCGCGACGTTAAGCGCTACACCACCGAGGAGCTCCGCCGTGAATTCCTCATTGAGAACCTCTACCGCCCCGACGAGGTGGTAGCCGTTTACAGCCACGTGGACCGCATGGTCACCCTGGGCTGCATGCCCGTCCATGAGACCGTATCCATCGACAAGGGCATCGACATCTGGGCCAACTTCGGCACCAAGTTCTTCCTGGAGCGCCGGGAGATCGGCATCTTCAATATCGGCGGCGCCGGCAAGATCACCGTGGACGGCACCGTTTACGAGCTGGGCTATAAGGACTGCCTGTATATCACCATGGGCGCCAAGGACGTGCGCTTCAGTAGCGACGACGCCGCCAGCCCCGCCAAGTTCTACATGGTGTCCGCCCCGGCTCACCGCAGCTATGAGACCCGGCTTTTGAAGATCGCCGACGCCAACAAGAAGCCCTGCGGCGACGCCGCCACCTCCAATAAGCGCACCATCAACCAGTTCATCCACCCCGCCGTCCTCAAGACCTGCCAGCTCTCCATGGGCATGACCGTCCTGGATTCCGGCAGCGTGTGGAACACCATGCCTGCCCACACCCACGAGCGCCGCATGGAGATTTACATGTACTTTGAGGTGCCCGAGGATCAGGTGGTGTTCCACATGATGGGCCAGGGCCAGGAGACCCGCCACATCGTCATGACCAACGAGCAGGCCGTCATCAGCCCCTCCTGGTCCATCCATGCCGGCGCCGGCACCTGCAACTATACCTTTATCTGGGCCATGGGCGGCGAGAACCAGGAGTTCGACGACATGGACAACATTCCCACCAATCAGCTTCGCTAAGTGAGGTACACAATGGATATTATGAAGAGCTTTTCCCTGGAGGGCAAGGTAGCCCTGGTCACCGGCGCGGCTTACGGCATCGGCTTTGCCATCGCCGAGGCCCTGGCCGGCGCAGGCGCCAAGATCGTGTTCAACTGCCGCAACCAGGAGAATCTGGATAAGGCCATGGCCGACTATAAGGCCAAGGGCATCGAGGCCTACGGCTATATCGCCGACGTCACCCGTGAGGACCAGGTCACCGACCTGGTGGCCAAAATCGAGGCCGACCTGGGCGGCGTGGACATTCTGGTGAACAACGCCGGCATCATCAAGCGCATCCCCATGACGGAGATGTCCGCCGAGGACTTCCGCCAGGTGGTGGATATCGACCTGGTGGGTCCCTTCATCTGCGCCAAGGCCGTCATCCCCGGCATGATTAAGAAAGGCCACGGCAAGATCATCAACATCTGCTCCATGATGAGCGAGTTGGGCCGTGAGACCGTCTCCGCCTACGCTTCCGCCAAGGGCGGCCTGAAGATGCTCACCCGCAATATCTGCTCCGAGTACGGCGAGGCCAACATCCAGTGCAACGGCATTGGCCCCGGCTATATTGCCACGCCCCAGACCGCGCCTCTGCGGGAGCGCCAGGCCGATGGCAGCCGCCATCCCTTCGATCAGTTCATCGTGGCCAAGACCCCCGCTGCCCGCTGGGGCACCCCCGAGGATCTGATGGGTCCCGCCGTGTTCCTTGCCTCCGAGGCCTCCGATTTTGTCAACGGCCACATCCTGTATGTGGACGGCGGCATCCTTGCCTACATCGGCAAGCAGCCCTGAATGAAATAGTGCTACGCTGCCCGTGCGCCGACCTCCGGCGCACGGACACGTTGCGATAAGGCCCCTTTTCCCGCCCCGGCAGGGCAGGGGAGAGGCGGCTCCATTCCACGGGAGGCGCTATGCAAATCGTCACCTTTTCCGCTGACGGCGCCGCCGTCACCGGCTATCTGCAAGAGGATCATCCCCGCCTTGTCCACCACAAGACCCGTCCTGCCCTCATCGTCTGCCCCGGCGGGGGGTATAACCACCTTTCCCCCCGGGAGGCCGACCCGGCGGCTCTGCCCTTTCTGGCCCAGGGCTACCAGGTTTTCCTGCTGTCCTACGCCGTGGCTCCCCAGGCGGGAGCGTACCGGCCTCTGCGGCAGTTGGCCCGGACGGTGATTGCGCTTCGGGAAAGGGCAGGGGAGTGGCATATAGAGCCTGACCATATCGCCGTGCTGGGCTTCTCCGCCGGAGGCCACCTGGCCGCCAGCCTTGCCACGTTGTGGGACGACCCGGATTTAGCCCTTGACCGGCGCTGCCGCCCCGACGCCGTGGTGCTGGCCTACCCGGTGATCACCACCGGTGAATACGCCCACCGGGAGTCGGTGGACAACGTAAGCGGCGGCGACGCCGCCCTGCGGGATAAGCTGTCGCTGGAGCGCCGTGTCACGCCCGCCATGCCCCCCACCTTCGTGTGGCACTGCGTGGGGGATGAGAGTGTACCGGTGGAGAACACCCTGCTGCTGGTCACCGCCATGCAGCGCGCCGGGGTGGACTACGAGTGCCACCTCTTTGCCGGCGGCGCCCACGGCATCTCCGTCTGCACCCAGGAGACGGAGACCCCCACCCCCGCCTGCGCCCCCAGGGTGCCCCTTTGCCAAACCTGGCTCAACGAAAGATTTCATTATTTTCCATAGGAGGTATCCCCACATGAACGAAGTATTGCGCAAGATTTCCCAGATCGGCATCGTCCCCGTCATCGCCATTGAAGACGCCAGCAAGGCCGTGCCTCTGGCCAAGGCCCTGGTGGCCGGCGGCCTGCCCGCCGCCGAGGTCACCTTCCGCACCGCCGCCGCCGAGGACGCCATCCGCGCCATCATCAAGGAAGTGCCCGAGATGCTGGTGGGCGCCGGCACCGTGCTGACCCACGAGCAGCTGGACCGCGCTCTGGATGCCGGCTGCCAGTTCATCGTCTCCCCCGGCTTCAACCCCGATATGGTGCGCTACGGCCTGTCCAAGGGCGCGCTGATGCTGCCCGGCACCGCCACCGGCGGCGAGATGGAGCAGGCCATGGCCATGGGCCTGGACGTGGTGAAGTTCTTCCCCGCCGAGGACAACGGCGGCGTGAAGAAGCTGAAGTCCCTGGCCGGTCCCTACCGCAACCTGAAGTGGATGCCCACCGGCGGCGTCAACACCAAGAACATGATGGATTACCTCTCCTTCGATAAGATCGTGGCCTGCGGCGGCACCTGGATGGTAAAGAAGGAGCTCATCGACGGCGAGAAGTGGGATGAGATCACCGCCATCTGCCAGGAGGCCGTCAAGACCATGCTGGGCATCCGCCTGGATCATGTGGGCGTGCCCTGCGGCGACGCCGAGAATGCCAGGAAGACCGCCGAGCTGATTGCCGGCCTGCTGGGCTTCACCACCCGGGAGACCAGCAAGTCCTGGTTCGCCGGCGACGGCATCGAGTGCATGTTCAAGCCCGCCCCCGGCGCCAAGGGCCACATCGCCTTCAAGACCAACAATCTGGAGCGTGCCATGTACCACCTGGGCCGCCGCGGCGTCACCTTCGACGAGAGCACCCTGAAGTACAACGACAAGGGCCAGCCCAAGTTCGTGTATATCAACGGCGAGTTCAACGGCTTCTCCATCCACATCGGCCTGTAAAATCGTATCCACTGTGAATCCTCCGGCGGAAAATGCCGGTATTGCGTAAAAAAGGAGATTACAACTATGGCAAAAGTCATCACCTTCGGCGAGATCATGATCCGCCTCCAGCCCTACAACTACGAGCGCTTCGTCCAGGCCGATCACCTGGAGTTCACCTTCGGCGGCGGCGAGGCCAACGTGGCCGTGTCCCTGGCCAACTACGGTCTGGATGCCGCCTACGTCACCAAGCTGCCCGCCCACGCCATCGGCCAGTGCGCCGTCAACAGCCTGCGCCGCTACGGCGTGGACACCTCCCTCATCGTCCGGGGCGGCGACCGCGTGGGTATCTACTTCAACGAGAAGGGCGCCTCCCAGCGGGGCAGCGTCTGCATCTATGACCGCGCCCACTCCGCCATCCAGGAGGCCACCACCGCCGACTTCGACTGGGATAAGATTTTCGAGGGTGCCGACTGGTTCCACTTCACCGGCATCACCCCGGCCCTGGGCCCCAATGTGGTGGACATCTGCCGGGAGGCCTGCAAGGCCGCCAAGGCCCACGGTCTGAAAATCAGCTGCGACCTGAACTACCGCGGCAAGCTGTGGACCCGTGAGCAGGCCCGTGCCGCCATGACCGACCTGTGCCAGTACGTGGACGTGTGCATCTCCAACGAGGAGGACGCCAAGGACGTGTTCGGCATCGAGGCCGAGGCCACCGACATCTACGCCGGCGAGATCAACCGGGAGGGCTACAAGAGCGTGGCCAAGCAGCTGGCCGACAAGTTCGGCTTCGAGAAGGTGGCCATCACCCTCCGCGAGTCCCACTCCGCCAGCGACAACGGCTGGAGCGCCATGCTGTACGACGTGAAGAGCGGCGAGTATTGCTTCTCCAAGAAGTATGAGCTGCGCATCATCGACCGCGTGGGCGGCGGTGACAGCTTCGGCGGCGGCCTGATTTACTCCCTGCTCACCGGCAAGACCACCCAGCAGGCGGTGGAGTTCGCCGTGGCGGCTTCCGCTCTGAAGCACTCCATCGAGGGCGACTACAACATGGTCACCGTCGCCGAGGTGGAGAAGCTGGCCGGCGGCGACGGCTCCGGCCGCATCCAGCGCTGACGCCATGGAACACTCCAATCCTTTACTGCGCGGCAAGCGCGCGGGGCAGAAGTTCATCACCTTCGGTGAGCTGATGCTGCGTCTGACCCCGCCCAACTATGAAAAAATCCGCATGGCCACCAATTTCGAGGCCAGCTACGGCGGCAGCGAGGCCAATATCGCCCTGGCCCTGGCCAACCTGGGGGTGGACAGCACCTTCTTCTCCGTGGTGCCCAACAACTCCCTGGGCAAGAGCGCCATCCGCATGCTCCGCAGCAATGACGTTCACTGCACCCCGGTGATTCTCAGCACCCCCGAGGAGACCCCCACCCACCGTCTGGGCACCTACTATCTGGAGACGGGCTACGGCATCCGCCCCAGCAAGGTCACCTACGACCGCAAGCACAGCGCCATCACCGAGTACGACTTCTCCAAGGTGGATCTGGACTGGCTGCTGGACGGCTTCGACTGGCTGCACCTGAGCGGCATCACCCCTGCCCTGTCTCCCAGCTGCGCCGACTTTATCTTAAAGTGCATGGCCAAGGCCAAGGAGAAGGGCCTCACCGTCAGCTTCGACGGCAACTTCCGCTCCCGCCTGTGGACGTGGGAGGAGGCCCGGGACTTCTGTACCCAGTGTCTCCCCTACGTGGACGTTCTCTTTGGCATCGAGCCCTATCACCTGTGGCGTGACGAGGACGACCATGCCAAGGGCGACGTGAAGGACGGCGTGCCCCTGCAGCCCAGCTACGAGCAGCAGGACGAGGTGTTCCAGGCCTTCGTGGCCCGCTACCCCAATATCAAGTGCATCGCCCGCCACGTCCGCTACGCCCATACCGGCAGCGAAAACAGCCTTATGGCCTACATGTGGTATCAGGGCCACACCTTCGAGAGCAAGCTCTTCACCTTCAATATTCTCGACCGTGTGGGCGGCGGCGACGCCTTTGCCAGCGGCCTGATCTACGCCATGATGAACGGCTATAAGCCCATGGACATGGTCAACTTTGCCGTGGCCAGCAGCGTCATCAAGCACACCATCCACGGCGACGGCAACATCACCGACGACGCCGAGAGCATCCGCAACCTGATGAACATGAATTACGACATTAAGAGGTAACAACATGAAGCAGTTTATGGATAAGGATTTCCTCCTGGAGACCGAGACCGCCCGCCATCTTTTCCACGACTATTCCGAGCGTCTCCCCCTGGTGGACTATCACTGCCACATCTCCCCCCGGGAGATTTACGAGAACCGCCGCTTCAACAATCTGGTAGAGGTCTGGCTGGGGGGCAAGAACCCCGACGGCACCTACTTCGGCGACCACTACAAGTGGCGCGTCATGCGCTCCAACGGCACCCCCGAGGAATACGTCACCGGTGACAAGCCCGCCTTCGAGCGGTTTGAGAAGTTCGTGGAGGCGCTGCAGCTGGCCATCGGCAACCCCATGTACCACTGGTGCAACCTGGAGCTGCGTCAGTTCTTCGGCTACGATAAGCCCCTCACCCCCGAGAACGCCAAGGAGTGCTGGGACTGGTGCAACGATAAGCTGCAGCATGACCCCTCCCTCACCGTCCGCGGCATCATCGAGAAGGCCAACGTGGCCTTCATCGGCACCACCGACGACCCCATCGACTCCCTGGAGTGGCACGAGAAGATCGCCGCCGACCCCACCATTAAGGTAAAGGTCTGCCCCTCCTTCCGCCCCGACAAGGCCATCAATATCAATAAGCCCGGCTTCGTGGAGTACATCGGCAAGCTGGCCCAGAGCGTGGGCAAGACCGCCCTGCCTACCGCCGCCGACGTGTGCGATGCCCTGGTGGAGCGCCTGGAGTTCTTCGCCAAGATGGGCTGCCGCGCCAGCGACCACGGCCTGGACTACATCCCCTTCCGCCCCGCTGCGGCGGAGCAGGTGGAGGCCGTCTACGCCAAGGCCATGGCCGGACAGGCCATCACCGTGGAGGAGGCCGAGCAGTACCAGACCGCCGTGCTGCTGTGTTTGGGCCGCGCGTATCACCGCCTGAACATCGCCATGCAGCTCCACTATTCCTGCCACCGCAACGCCAACGAGCGCATGTACGCCAAGCTGGGCCCCGACACCGGCTTCGACATGATCGCCCAGACCTCCTGCGCCGTGGAGATTTCCCGCTTCCTGTCCGCCCTTGACAAGGAGGGCCAGTGCCCCAAGACCATTCTCTACTCCCTCAACGGTGTGGACAATGACGTGCTGGGCACCATGCTGGGCTGCTTCCAGGGCACCGAGGTCCCCGGCAAGATCCAGCTGGGCAGCGCCTGGTGGTTTATGGACACCAAGTCCGGCATGGAGAACCAGATGCGCTCCCTGGCCAACCTGGGCCTCCTGGGCAACTTCGTAGGCATGCTCACCGACTCCCGCTCCTTCCTGAGCTATGCCCGTCACGACTATTTCCGCCGCATCTTCTGCAACCTGGTGGGTAACTGGGTGGAGAACGGCGAATATCCCGCCATCGAGAGCGCCCTGCAGCGCATCGTGGAGGGCGTCAGCTACCGCAACGCCGCCCGTTATTTTGATCTGTAAGGAGAGATAATGACTATGGAACTGTTAAGCTATAAGACCCTGCGCGACCAGGGCTACGATGGTTACCTGCTGCCCGAGGCCCCTGTGAAGGTGCTGCAATTCGGCGAGGGCAACTTCCTCCGTGCTTTCGTGGATTATTTCATCGACATGATGAACGAGAAGGCCGGCTTTAACGGCAAGGTGGTGCTGACCCAGCCCATCGCCCCGGGCCTGGCCCCCATGATCAACGCCCAGGAGGGCCTGTACACCCTGTTCCTCCGGGGCCGCGAGAATGGCGAGAAGGTGAACCGCAAGCGTGTCATCTCCTGCGTCAAGAGCTGCAATAATCCCTATGAGGACTTCCAGGGTCTGCTGGACCAGGCCAAGAATCCCGACCTCCGCTTCCTGGTGTCCAACACCACCGAGGCCGGCATCGTCTTCGACCCCGCCTGCAAGTTCGACGATACGCCTCCTTCCAGCTTCCCCGGTAAGCTCACCGTGTTCCTGCACCGGCGCTGGCAGCAGGGCCTGAAGGGCTTTGTCATCCTGTCCTGCGAGCTCATCGACCATAACGGCGACGAGCTGAAGCGCTGCGTCCAGGAGTATATCAAGCTCTGGGGCCTGGAGGATGACTTCGCCGCCTGGGTGGACCGGGAGAACGTGTTCTGCTCCACCCTGGTGGACCGCATCGTCACCGGCTATCCCCGCAAGGAGGCCGAGGCCATCTGCCAGGAGCTGGGCTACCAGGATAATATCATCGACACCGCCGAGGTCTTCGGCTTCTGGGTCATCGAGGGCCCCCAGTGGATCAAGGACGAGTTCCCCTTCGAGAAGGCCGGCCTGCCCATCATCGTGGTGGACGACCACACCCCCTACAAGCAGCGCAAGGTCCGCATCCTCAACGGTGCCCATACCTCCATGGTGCTGGGCGCCTACCTGGCCGGCAAGGACATCGTCCGCCAGTGCATGGAGGACGCCACCATCCGCGACTTCATGAACAAGACCATCTTCGACGAGGTCATCCCCACCCTGGACCTGCCGAAAGACGAGCTCACCGAGTTCGCCGGCTCCGTCATCGACCGGTTCAATAACCCCTACATCGACCATCAGCTTCTGGACATCTCCCTGAACTCCACCGCCAAGTGGAAGGCCCGTGTCATGCCCAGCCTCACCGAGTATTATAAGCGCCTGGGCAAGCTGCCCAAGTGCATCACCTTCTCCTTCGCGGCCTACATCGCCTTCTATCACACCGCCCGTGAAAAGGGCGAGAACTGCCTCATCGGCCGCCGGGGCGAGGGCACCTACAACATCAAGGACGACGACTGGACCCTGGACTTCTACCTGCAGCATAAGGACGACGACCTGAAGACCCTGGCCCACGCCGTCATCCACAATGACCGCATGTGGGGCGACACCCTGGCCAACCTCCCCGGCTTCGAGGCCGCCGTGGTGGAGGCCCTGGAGGCCATCCAGACCAAGGGCATGTACGAGGCCATGAAGGCCTGCCTGTAAGAATAGCAAAAACGGCTTCATAGGGACGGGCATCTGCCCGCCCCTATCAGCCTATAAGGAGATACGATTATGAAACTCATCAAGATCCATCCTGCGGACAACGTGGCCGTTGCCCTGGAGAATCTGGTAAAAGGGGAGACCCTCACCGTAGACGGCGCCGCCGTCACCGCCATCGAGGACGTGGAGCGGGGCCATAAGATCGCCCTCACCGCCATCCCCGAAGGCGCCCCCATCATGAAGTACGGCAACCCCATCGGCCTGGCCAAATGTCCCATCGCCGCCGGTGCCTGGGTACACGTCCATAACGTCCGCACCGGCCTTTCCGAGACGGCGGATTACATCTATGACCATAAGACCTACGACCTGCCCGCTGTCAAGCCCCGCACCTTCATGGGCTACCGCCGTGACGACGGCCGCGCCGCCGTCCGCAACGAGCTGTGGATCATTCCCACCGTGGGCTGCGTCAACAACGTGGCCGCCGCCCTGGTGTGGGAGAACCAGCACCTTGTCACCGGCAATATCGACGGCCTCTACACCTTCCCACACCCCTTCGGGTGCAGCCAGATGGGCGGCGACCACGCCCAGACCCGCAAGCTGCTGGCCGCCCTGGTGCGCCATCCCAACGCCGGCGGCGTGCTGGTGCTGTCCCTGGGCTGTGAGAATCTCACCCAGGAGCAGTTCAAGGAGGAGCTGGGCCAGTGGGATGACCGCCGTGTCAAGTTCCTCACCTGCCAGCAGGTGGAGGACGAGCTGGAAGCCGGCTCCGCTCTGCTGAAAGAGCTGGCGGACTATGCCCAGTCCTTCCGCCGTGAAGCGCTGCCCGCCTCCGAGCTGGTGGTGGGCCTGAAGTGCGGCGGCTCCGACGGCCTTTCCGGCATCACCGCCAACCCCACCGTGGGCCGCTTCTCCGACCGTCTGGTGGCCCTGGGCGGCTCCACCGTCCTCACCGAGGTGCCCGAGATGTTCGGCGCCGAGAATATCCTGTTCTCCCGCTGCCAGAACCGCCAGGTGTTTGACGAGGCCGTGTCCATGGTCAACAGCTTCAAGGATTATTTCGTCAGCCACGGCCAGGTGGTCTACGAGAATCCCAGCCCCGGCAATAAGGCCGGCGGCATCACCACGCTGGAGGATAAGTCCTGCGGCTGCGTCCAGAAGGGCGGCTCCGCCCAGATCGTGGACGTGCTGCACTACGGCGAGGCCGTGGAGAAGAAGGGCCTGAGCCTGCTCAGCGCCCCCGGCAACGACCTGGTGGCCTCCACCGCCCTGACGGCGGCGGGCGCCCATATCATCCTCTTCACCACCGGCCGGGGCACCCCCTTCGGCGCCCCCGCCCCCACCGTGAAAATCTCCACCAACACCCCCCTCTACGAGAAGAAGAACAACTGGATCGACTTCAATGCCGGCACCGTGGCCCAGGGCGAGAGCCTGGACGACGCCGGCGACCGCCTGCTGGACTACGTCCTCCGCGTGGCCAGCGGCGAGGAGACCAAGGCCGAGCGCCATGGCGCCCGTGAGATCTCCATCTTCAAAGACGGCGTAGTGCTGTAATCATCCCCCAAAAAACAGGAATCCCCCATCCGTCCGGATGGGGGATTCCGCGCGATATAGCCCCGGGATACATTGCAAGCCCCTCGTTCGGTGGAACGAGGGGCTTGTTCTCATATACACGCCTTGCGGCGGAATAGTAGAGTGTTCTCTCCGCTGTGTGCAGCGGTGAGGGCGAGATTACATCTCGGCGAAGGGCAGAGTCCAGGAGTACATCACGAAGTCCCGGTCGTTCAGCAGGTTGGGGAAATGGGCCTCGCTCTCAAGCTCTGCAATGGCGATCATGTTGCGATCGTTCATCATGTTTATCGCGTCCTTTCTTTTCTGAAGCTGGCGTTATTCTATCCCCACCCAGGGCCAAAAACAAGGGCAATCATTGCCAAACCTCACAAAAAAGACCCTCATCTTTTGTGCTATCTCACAACAAGAAAAGCAAAAATCCTCACAACCAAACCAAAAAGTCCATATCCAATCCGCCCGAAACATCCCCCAAACATCTCCAAAACAGCCGCCAATCCAAGCAACCAAGCGGAAACGATAATAAATAAAATCGTTTTCGACCATATACACATCCGGAATGTGTATATTTCATCAGGCCAAAGACAACCCCGCACCGCACAGACCTGGCCGCAAAATAGACCGCCACTGATTTGCTGTCCCATATTTCGGACTGCTGCTGATGTATAGTAGTCTAAACGGGGGCTATAGAAGGCACTGTACGACACTATAAGAGTAATAGTGATGACAATGCGCCGGAGAAGTGAAAGCAAAAAGAACACACCATTCTCGATGTGCTCTTTCTGCTAAGTTTCAAAACATGTTTCAATCCACACCGCGATTGACGGCGATATCCGGCACCTTGCCGATGAGGAGATTGTACCTAAGAAATGGCCTATTGTCAATCTAGTCTTAGTGACATAATAATTTTCAAAACATGAAGCTATTACTATTGACAGCGAGAAAAGACTGCTGTATTCTGGAAACGAAATCATGAGCGGCAAAGATAATCATAATAATATTTGATATGTTGAAGGGAGGAAAGCTATGCTTCAAAAAGAGTACCCCATTCAGCTGGAAATTGCGGGTAACACAGCGTTATGGACACGGCCTGATACGGGTGATTCACCGGTATCCTATCCCGCGCCCACCTATGGGGCGGTAAAGGGCATCTTTGAAGCCATTCTGTGGGGGCCAGCGGTGGAGATTGTTCCCATAAAGGTGGAAATCTGTGCGCCTCTTCGATACCACAGTTACGCCACGAATTATGGTGGCCCGTTGCGTAATCCACAGAATATAAAAAAGGGGGACGCCTACCAGCTATACGCCACAGTGCTGACGGACGTATGTTACCGGCTCTACGCGGTGGCAAGACCTAATCCGGACAAGGCAAAGCTGCCGGAAGCGGCGAGGCAGTGGGACGGCCGTACAACGTCGCCCGGCCACGCTTATCAGGAGATTTTCAACAGGCGCCTGTCCCGGGGCCAGATGTACGCAACCGTCTGCCTGGGCTGGCAGGAATTTACCCCCTCCTATTTTGGCCCCTTCCGAGCAGAGACGGAGGTGTGCAAGGACGTTGACGGTATCGTAATCCCATCGATGCTTCGTCAGACGTTTTCGCAGGGCTATCAAACATCATTTTGCCCGAGTTATGATACTGACCTTGTCATCCGCCACGGTGTTTTGACATTTCCGGTGAAGGGGGGGCGGGAAGATGATCAATGAAATCAACCAACTGGCGACAGCGTTGAAGAATGCGCATGTTACCACATCACCCTGGCATCACCGATACGGCCCCATCGCAAAGATCAAAAGGGATGCGCCGTGTATCCAGGTCGTCCTTGATGGAAACCGCGTCTCAAGATTGCTCAGCATTTCTTCGGAAAAGGGGGTGAATATCCGTCGCTACGGTGATAAGCAGGGCTCTTTTCCAGCGATGAATTTGACGCCGCTGTATCGCATCACGGATGAAAACGTGGCAAAGGCAATCTCTGCACTGATTGCCACCCAGGGAGAGAACCTGGACATCGATCTTATTCACACCTGGTGTATTTCCAACAACTGGACGGAGAAATTTTGTAGCAAATACAGGCAGTGCATCACTTCCAGACCCCAGGAACTGCTGTCATTGTTGGGCGAAAGACATGCGCTGCTTACGTCGCTGATTCGTGCGGTGGAACCCTTCCGGGACCCCACTGTGCTGCATAGAGAGTTGGAGCGCAAGGCATTTGAGATGCTTGAGGATAGGGACGGCGTTGTCCCTGCCTTGCAAATCCTGTTTTATTTGCCTACAAAAAAGGAACAGGAGAAGGCAGAGACGGGTAAGATTTCTGCGGTGTTGGACACAGAAGAGCTGATAGATGAGGGATATTCTACCGCAGGCCCCAAGTTTGCCGCGCAGCTCAATGAAGCTCTGCTCCAAGCCGACAGTCTTTCCCATTCGGAACAAGCGACGAACGCAGTAGATGCTTTTGGTGAGGACTATATTCCTCTTGACGAGCCAATGCCCAGCGTGAAGCTGAACGCCGGCTTTGAGGTGTCGCTGCGCACCATGTTTCGCGGTCAGCCCTGTCAATCCCGGTATGGCTGCTTTGAGGGCGAATCCTATCCGCTTTCCAAGTCGAAACGATTGGGGCTCAGCGCGGCACTGGAGTGGGTGTCCCGTGGAGAGCGAGAGGACAAGACGTGGGTTCAAACTGATAAAAACGAGGCTATGTTCGTGTTCCCATCCCGCCTATCTGCAGACTATCCGTCGATGACCGCTTTCTTCAAGAAACCCGCTGACGAGGAGACTGATGAAGGACTGTTTGAAGCAAAGGCGAAAGACTTTGCGGAATATCTGACACGCACAAAGACGCTTGACCCGGAATGTTACCCGGAGTGGATTCAGTTTTTCGTTATACGCAAGCTGGATAAGGCGCGCTCAAAGGTGGTTTATACCTACAATGCCTCGCCGGAGGAAATCATCCGTCAGAGCGATTGTTGGCAAAAGGCGGCGGACAACTTACCTGCCTTCCGCTTCGGAAACCCCTGGGTATTGTTTCCTCTTCGAACCCCTTTTACGCTTAATCGCGTTTGGAAAAGAGACGGAACGGCGGTAGGCGAGCAGCACAAGGAGGTGCCTGCCTTTCACGGCATGGAGCTCTTTTTCGGTGTTCCCGCGTCGGTGCTGCGGCACGACTTACGCCTTCTCGTCAAAAACACTGCGCCGCTTGCGGTATACGCCGGAGAACGGCTGAACAGTGCGTGGCGACGTGACCTCCGACCAATGGCGGAGCTGCGGGCCGCGCTGGCACTCATGGGCATGCTTCTATTCTGGTTGGATTGCAGAAAGGATGATTATATGAACGAGTACCCCTACCTGTTGGGCCAGTTGCTGAAGGCCGCCGATTATCTGCATGAGCTTTACTGCGTGTGCGTAAGGGGCAACAAATACGACGAGCTGCCGCAGTTGATTGGCGGAAGCTTATACACCTCCGCAGCAGAGTTCCCGAACCGCACCCTTGTGCAGCTAATGCAAAGAATGAAGCCCTATCTCAATTGGGCAAGGAGCCATCAAAGCGCTTCCATGGTGACGGAAAAGCAGGGTGGTGAGCAGATGTACAGTCCACCGGCAGGCTATTATCTGTCCGTGTTCAGCCGAATTGCGGACAAGCTGTTGCCCGCCCTTACGCCGGATGTGCGCTTTACGGATGCGGAGAAGGCGCAGCTATTCATTGGTTATCTTGCGTCCTTCCCGAAGAAAGACACATTGCAAATGCAGCAGTCGGAAGAACAGACCTGTTTTGAGAAAGGAGAATAATGAAATGGAGAAAAACGAACTGAAGCGCGCCACAGGTTTATTTGTCATTGAAGTGGTGAACTCCAATCCCAATGGCGACCCTGACCATGAGTCCGATCCCAGAATGCGCGATAACGGCTGCGGCGAGATTTCTCCCGTGTCTGTAAAGCGGAAGATTCGTGACCTGATCGGGGAGCATGACGCACCGTTTTTCCAGGCCTTGCCGGAAGAGTTCCACCGGGAGGCGGAGCGCTATCAGATCCTGGAGAGCCGCGGACGCGACAGAAACGCTATCAAAGCCGAGATGGGAAAGAGCATCAACACGTTCGACCAGGAGAAATTCCTCTCCAGCCCCTTCGTACAAAAGTATTGGGATGCCCGCGTGTTTGGAAATACCTTCCTGGAGGAGGGCGGCAACAAGGGTTACATCAAAACAGGTGTTGTCCAGATGGGCATGGGCCTTTCTCTCTCGCCTGTCCGTATCGTTCGGCACACCAACACCAATAAGGCAGGTGTCCAGGAGGGCAAAAATGCCGGTATGGCACCGCTGGCCTATCGTGTTGTGGAGCACGGCGTCTACTGCATGCCCTTCTTTGTGAATCCCAACTTTGCCGGCAAGAGCGGCTGCACGGCAAGAGACATTGAACTGCTGAAACTGGCGATTCCCTATTTATATGACTTAAACCGCTCTGCCATCCGGCCGGATGTACGCCTGCGCCATGCGTGGTACATGGAGCATAAGAACAGTCTGGGCAGTTGCCCCGACTACTTGTTGCTGGAAGCGCTGACGCCGGAGCGTGTGGGCAATCCCGCCGATCCGTCGGAGACATGGAGCGATTATAAGGATAAAACCGCTTTGCCTGAGGCGTTGCTCAGCCGTCTCAGCAGCTGCACAGACCTGGTCAACCCCTGATGGAGTACCTTGCTCATAGCGCCCGGGACGGTGTGCCTGCGCAGTCCTATGTGAATCACGTTTCCCATGTGACCGCCGAGGCAGTCGCCAACGCCAGGGCGGCTGCCTGCAAGGCAGATGGCCGTCCCAACTGCTCCCCGCAGGAGGCTGCGGCGTTGATGCAGTGCGCGGCGTATGCCGGCGCTTATCACGATTTAGGTAAGCTCTCGAGGGATAACCAGGAGGTACTGCATGAGATAGATGGGAGGAAAAGACTTCCCACCAATCATGTGGATGCTGGTGCGGCAGCGCTGTTGAAGTTCCCCGACAATGCCGGGATGATTCCAGCCCTCATGGTGTATTCGCATCATCGCGGCCTGCCCAGCCTAATGGAGGAGTATATCCACGAAAAAACCTGCTTTCGTGATAAGTCCCCGGATGTCAGGAAAAAAGTAAGCGACGAGCTGGATTCGCTTTTAGGCGTACATGGCTCTATGCTGGAGCTTCCTCCCCAGCCCGGCAAGACAGAGGGGGTTCAAGGGGACGCGAGAGTTTTTTGCCGTATGGCCCTGTCGTGCCTGGCAGATGCGGACCACACTGATGCGGCAATACATTACAATCAATACCCTGCCAAGATGACTGCGCCGCAGCTCCGCGCCGAGGAGAGACTGGCGCAGCTCGATTGGTATGTAAACACTCGCTTTACAGCCTCAGGTCAACGAAATGAACTCCGCACTGAGATGTACAGGGAATGCCGTGACGCGACGATTTGCGAGAGAATTGCCGCGTGTGACAGCCCTGTGGGTTCCGGCAAAACCACCGTCGTCATGGCCCACCTGCTGCGCCAGGCCAAAGAGCGAGGTGCCCGGCGGATTTTTGTGGTCCTGCCATTTACGAATATCATAAGTCAGTCGGTGAAGGTGTATCGGGAGGCGTTGGTGCTGCCTGGCGAGAAGCCAGAGGAAGTGGTGGCGGCAATCCACCACAGAGCGGATTTTCAGGACCCGCTGTTTCGCGCTTACAGCGCTCAGTGGAGGGCTCCTATCATCGTGACCACTGCCGTTGCATTTTTTGAGACTATTGCCTCCAATATGCCCTCCGCCCTGCGAAGGCTCCATGAGTTGCCCGGAAGCGTTATTTTTCTGGATGAAGCCCATGCGGCCCTTCCGGTGAAGCTGCTGCCCCTGGCGTGGCGCTGGATGCAGATTCTGGCGGATGAATGGGATTGCTATTGGCTGCTTGCCTCCGGTTCTCTTGTGGAATTCTGGAATTTGCCGGAGATTACAGCGGATGCGCGGCTGGTGCCGCAACTTGTGCCGCAGGCGCTTCGTAGCCGCCTTGCAACGTATGAGCAGCATCGAATCAAGATATCCCATTTCGAAAAGCCGTTATCTTGTGAGGCACTGTATGCCGCGATTAAAGCAGCGCCCGGGCCTCGTATTGTGATTGCCAACACAGTGCAGACAGCAGCCGTGTTGGCAGACGGCCTGCGTGCCTCTTACGGGGATGATGCGGATGCCGATCTGCTGAATGGCAAGGTAATGCATCTGTCTACCGCTCTATGTGCTGCAGACAGAGAAAGGGTAATTCAGCGGGTAAAAGAGCGACTGGATGCCGGCAGAGCAAAAGCTTCGCCGAGTGACCCGGAGAATGACTGGACGCTTGTGGCCACATCCTGTGTGGAGGCGGGAGTGGATTTTTCCTTCCGTACAGGCTTTCGGGAACTCGCGTCCCTGCTGTCTCTGCTACAGGCTGCAGGCCGGGTGGGGCGCAACGGAGAGTATTCCGACGCGGTGATTTGGACCTTTAAGCTGCAAGAACAGAAATGGATTACCCAGAATCCGGCATTGCAGGACGCACAATGTGTGCTGGAGGATTATTTCCGCAGGGGAACAACGATCAGCCCCCATCTTTGCACTGATGCAATCCGCCGTGAACTGGTACGAGGCACAGCGATTTCGCAGACACTGATGGCTGCTGAAAAGAAGTATAATTTCCCCGAAGTGTGCGAAAAATTCAAGGTTATCCCCGATGATACCGTGCTGGCCATCGCAGATGAAGCCCTCAAGCAAAAACTACGCTATGGTTGCGCGGATTGGAAAGACATACAGCGCTTTGGCATCTCCATACGCAGGACGAGAGCAAGCAAGCTGCGTCTGCAAGAACTGGCTGAGGGGGTTTTTGACTGGAACCTGCGCTACGATAGCTTTCTCGGCGTCATGGCAGGGGTTTTGGATGAATTGAAAGCAGAATCCCAGTTTCTTTGCTGTTAAGGAGGCAATTAAATGCATCCCGACGACTACCTCCCCCTCTCCGGCCTCCAGCATTTTGCTTTTTGCCGCCGTCAGTGGGCCTTGATCCATATCGAGCACCAGTGGGCGGACAATCTGCGCACGGTGGAGGGCAATCTCCTCCACGCCCGGGCCCACGACGACTCCCTCCGGGAGAGCAGGGGAGACCTGATCGTGGCCCGAGGCGTAGATTTCCATTCTCCCACCCTGGGCGTCAGCGGGCAATGCGACGTGCTGGAGTTCCGGCGGGATGCGTCCGGCATCCCCCTGGCAGGCCGCGACGGCCTGTGGCAGCCCTATCCCGTGGAATATAAGCGGGGGACGGCAAAAGCCACGGATGCCGACAGGTTACAGCTCTGCGGTCAGGCTATGTGCCTGGAGGAGATGCTGTGCTGCGATATCCCGGAGGGGGCGCTGTTTTACGGCCAGACGCGCCGCCGGGAGACGGTGCCGCTTACGACGGAGCTTCGCCGCGCCGTGCAGGAAAACCTTGCCCAGATGCACGACTTATACCGCCGGGGCCGCACCCCCAAGGTAAAGCCCACCAAAGCCTGCCAGGCCTGCTCGCTGAAAGAAATCTGCCTGCCCAAACTGCTGAAAAATCGCTCTGCCGAAGCCTACCTGGCGGATGCCGTAAAGGATACGCTATGAAACATCTCCTCAACACACTGTTCGTCACCTCGGAAGATGTCTACCTCTCCCTGGATGGGGAAAACGTGGTGGCCAACCGGGACAAAACACAGGTGGCCCGCTATCCCCTCCATACGCTGCAAAGCATCGTGACCTTTTCCTATTCCGGTGCGTCTCCGGCGCTGATGGGCGCGTGTGCAGAGCGGGGCATCGGCCTTGCGTTCTGTACGCCGCGAGGGAAATTCCTGGCCCGTACGGCGGGCATCGCCAGCGGCAATGTGCTGCTTCGCCGCCAGCAATACCGGGTGGCGGACGATCCGGCCCAGAGCTGCCGCGTGGCCCGGTGCATGATTGCCGGAAAACTCTATAATGCCCGGTGGAGCCTGGAGCGCACCGTCCGCGACCACCGCCCCCGCATAAGCGAACAGGACTTTGCCAACGCCATTGCGATCATCAAACAGCAGTTGGCCCTGACCCTGGAGGAGCAGCAGCTGGATTCTCTGCGGGGCATCGAGGGCGTAGCCGCCGCGGCCTACTTCGGCGTTTTTGACCAGATGATCCTGCGCAGCAAGGAGGACTTTTTCTTCCGCGGGAGAAATCGCCGCCCGCCCCTGGACAACGTTAATGCCATGCTGTCTTTCGCCTATAACCTGCTGGCCCATGACTGCGCTTCCGCGCTGGAGAGTGTAGGCCTTGACGCCTACGTGGGCTTTCTGCACCGGGACCGTCCGGGGCGGCGATCTCTGGCCCTGGATCTGATGGAGGAGCTGCGCCCGGCCTTCGCGGACCGCTTTGTGCTGACCGCCATCAATAATCGCATCGTAACACCTTCGGATTTCCGGACGGAGGAGAGCGGCGCCGTGCGCATGGAGGACGAGGGCCGCCACAAATTCCTGAAGGCGTGGCAGGAGCGAAAGCAGGAAACCATCCAGCACCCGTTCCTACAGGAGAAAATCGCCTGGGGGCTGGCACCCTATGTGCAGGCGCTGCTGCTGGCCCGGTATCTGCGGGGCGACGTGGATGCCTACCCGCCCTTTTTGTGGAAATGAGGAACGGAATATGATGGTTTTGATCACCTATGACGTGAATACGGAGGATGCCGGCGGCAGAAAACGCCTGCGCCAAATTGCGAAACAGTGCGTCAATTATGGGCAGCGCGTGCAAAATTCAGTGTTTGAATGCGTTGTGGACGCCGCCCAGTGCAAAAAGCTGCAAGCCACGCTGCTGACGCTGATGGATGCCTCAAAAGACAGCCTACGCTTCTACTATCTGGGCAATAAATACCAGACCAGAATAGAGCACTTCGGCGTCAAAGCGGGTTATGAGCCGGAAGGCGTGCTGATGATTTAGCCGTGCGAAGGGGAAGCGATCATCTGTTTTCCCATCGGTTCGCACCGGGAATATAGACGATCGTGCCCCGAAAATAACCAGTGCTGCCCGAGAAAACACGAGCCGCACTGCCCTGACAGGGCAAAAATTGTTATAAGTGTAAAAGTTTGCAACCGATTTTTGTGAACTTTTGCTGTCCCGCCCCGCAAGGGGCGGGTGGATTGAAATGTCGATAAGCCACTGGGCCTCCTTCAGGCTGTCGTGGAGTCCCGCCCCGCAAGGGGCGGGTGGATTGAAATAGAGCCGGTGACCGATCCAAAAACCGGTGAAGTAAGTCCCGCCCCGCAAGGGGCGGGTGGATTGAAATGAAAGCGCCGTCCCGCAGCTTAACATTTGCCATTTGTCCCGCCCCGCAAGGGGCGGGTGGATTGAAATAACACCAACAACAAACACTTGACGACCTGCAATGGTCCCGCCCCGCAAGGGGCGGGTGGATTGAAATCAGGCGAACAATGAAGTAGCAATCCGGGGATACGTCCCGCCCCGCAAGGGGCGGGTGGATTGAAATATGCGGTTTATCAGCCTGTCGGTCTTGGTGGGGGTCCCGCCCCGCAAGGGGCGGGTGGATTGAAATGTGCGCCGCCTGCGCCGGACAGCGCAAGCTGGGTCCCGCCCCGCAAGGGGCGGGTGGATTGAAATAGAGCCATTATCAACAGTTATCGTCTTGAAAGTGTCCCGCCCCGCAAGGGGCGGGTGGATTGAAATGCCGTGACGAAGGAGCTGGTGGAAGACGCCCAGGTCCCGCCCCGCAAGGGGCGGGTGGATTGAAATCCGAAACTACTTATCAAGTGCCGCAGATTACCAGGTCCCGCCCCGCAAGGGGCGGGTGGATTGAAATCTCCATGTTTGCGCGCGCGTCTCCCCTAAAAAACGTCCCGCCCCGCAAGGGGCGGGTGGATTGAAATTGAGGTGACAGCTATGGTCTATAATGACTCCTCGTCCCGCCCCGCAAGGGGCGGGTGGATTGAAATTGGGGCCTTGTCTGCTCCTACTGTCTGCGGCTGGTCCCGCCCCGCAAGGGGCGGGTGGATTGAAATTCCATCCGCGCCCAGATCGTGGACTTTTACACTGTCCCGCCCCGCAAGGGGCGGGTGGATTGAAATATGGCGTTTTATGACGCAGAATGCGACCACATTGGTCCCGCCCCGCAAGGGGCGGGTGGATTGAAATAAGGTCTTTAAGGGCGGAGGCAAGCTGCTGTAATGTCCCGCCCCGCAAGGGGCGGGTGGATTGAAATAGCG
>JAFPXK010000032.1 GCA_017412585.1 Oscillospiraceae bacterium | reverse complement strand
TCCGCATGCGGCGGATGCTGGACAGCAGGGGCGGTTACGACCTCATTTTATTCTGCGGGCCCTGATCCATCGCCGAAAAAAGCAGCCTTACGGCTGCTTTTTTCATTCCTCTATGGGTTTGATTTCGCTTGCTTTGGCGGCTTTCAGGCGGCGGTGACGGCGGATGAGGTAATACGTCACCTCCGTGAGGCAGCAGGCGGCCCAGCCTACCGGGTAGCCCAGGGCCACCACGGTGGGGGTGTTGGCGATGAGGCGGGTGGCCAGGTACAGGTACACCTGGCGGATGCCCACGAAGCAGGACAGCATGGCGATCATGGGCCCGCGGGAGTCGCCCCGGCCCCGGAGAGAGCCTGCCAGCACATGGTTGATGCAGTTGCAGATCAAAAAGGCGCAGTTGGTGCGGATGAACAGCACGCCGTAGCGGATGACGGCCTGGTCCGGGGAAAAGAGACGCACGGCGGCGGGGGCAAAGCCGATAAGGGCGGCGATGACGGAGCCGGTGACGGAGAGGGTGATGGCCAGGGAGGCGGCGGTGCCCCTGTCGGCCCGGGCGTCGTTGCCGGCGCCTACGTTCTGGCTGACGAAGGTGGTGGCGGCGAAGGACATGCTCTGCATGGGCAGCATGACGAACTGGTCCAGCTTATTATAGGCGCTCCAGCCCGCCATGGCGTCGGAGCCGAAGGAATTGATATACCCCTGGACGAAGATATTGGAAAAGGCCGTCAGCACCGACTGGATGCCCGCGGGGAGGCCCACGGAGAAGATGCGGCGCAGAATGGGCCAGTCGATGCCCAGCTCATGCCAGGTGAGACGGTAGATATCCCTGGTGCGGGTGAGCATGGTGAGGATGAGCACGGCGGAGAGGAACTGGGAGATGATGGTGGCAATGGCGGCGCCGGCGATGCCCCAGCGGAGCACCAGCACGAACACCAGATCCAGGGCGATATTCACCACCGAGGTCAGCACCAGGAAGTAGAGGGGACGGGTGGAGTCACCCACCGCCCGCAGCACGGCGCTGCCCATATTGTACACCAGCAGCCCGGAGATGCCCGCCAGATAGATGCGCAGGTACAGGGCCGCGTCGGCAAACACGTCCGCCGGGGTGCTCATCATCCGCAGCAGCCAGGGCACCAGGGCCACGCCGCCTATGGAAAAGGCGGCGCTGAGGATAAAGGTGGCGGTCATGGTGGTCTCGATGGCGCGATGGAGCCGCGCCATGTCACGGGAGCCGAAATACCAGCCGATGGTGACGCCGGCGCCGGCGGAGAAGCCGTTGAAGAAAAACACGGCCATGTTGACGATCATGGTGGTGGAGCCGATGGCGGCCAAGGCCTGCTTGCCCACAAAGTTGCCCACGATGACAGAGTCCACCGTGTTATACAGCATCTGGAACACGTTGCCCAGCATCAGCGGCAGGGCGAACAGCACCAGCTGCCTGAAAATAGGCCCGGAGGTCATGTCCCGGGCGGTGGAGCGCGGAGTCTGTGTCATAGGCCGGGATCGGTGACGGGCTCTTCGGTGGCGTCAATCTCAGTAGCCATGTCGCCGGAATCATAGAAGCCGCTGCTCTGGAAATCGCTGACAGGGCTGCCCTCCCAGTAATAGGTGGAGCGGTAATACACCTGATAGTTGGCTACGATGGTGGGATTGGCCTCGGTTTCGCCCCACTTGTCCATGACGGAATCGTAGGCATACCACTGGCGGTGCTGCAGGTAATAGTAATGGCCCTGGTAGTGGTAATACCCGTCCTTGGGCTGGAGGGAATGCCAGCGCAGCACCACCGCCGCCACGATGCACGCCACCACCGCCACGGCGGCGGCAATGATCCGGCGCATGCGGCGGGCCTTCCTGCGCTGGCGGTGGTCCCGGTGGCTGTGGTGGTGATGGGAGCGGCTGCTCTCATCGCTCTCCTGCCGCGCCGCAGGGCGGTGGAACAAATGGGCCGCCTTCATGCGGCGGTACAGCTCCCCTACGGCGTAGCCCTCGTCCCGGCCCTTATAGCGGATGGCACGGCGGCCGTCGGTGTGGTTGCGGTAAAAAACGTAATCGCCGAATTCATCCAGAAACAGGCCGTAGCCGGAGGCGTCCTTTTCATCCTTGCCGATGAAGAAACCGTGGGACGCCGGGTCCACCTCAAAGCTGTCGCACAGGGCCAGCAGCTCCGTGACGGTGCGGGGGGCGGTCTCCGGCTGAGCGGGGGCCGCAGGCTCCGGAGCGGGCTCCTCCTCCGGGGCCACGGGGGCGCCGCACAGGGGGCAGAACTCCTCCGCGTCCTCTGCCAGGTCGGGGCGATACACCATCTTCTGATCCATTTCACTGTCCTCCTTGCGGAAGCGTTTTCAGCGCATTCGTATCCATTATTACCATACTATACCATCCCCGCGCCGCCGGGGCAAGAGGGATTTTCGGGTTTCAGGCGGCAAAAAGGAGGAATTGCACGTGATTTTCCGGGCAAACGCGGATGGAAACGGGGAAAAAGCGTGGTTTGCCTTGCAAAAGCGGCAAAAAAGGGCTATACTGCCTTGTGCGCCCTGCGGGGCGGAGAAAGGACGTGACACCGTGGCCTCCCAGACCAGGAACCTGACAACCGGCAGCATCCCCCGGGTGATATTGCAATTTGCGGCGCCCCTGTTTTTGAGCCAGCTCTTTCAGCAGCTCTATAACTCGGTGGACTCGCTGATCGTGGGCAACTTCCTGGGCAAGCAGGCGCTGGCGGCGGTGAGCTCCTCGGGGTCGCTGGTGTTTTTGCTGGTGGGCTTCTTCGCCGGCATCTCCATCGGCGCGGGGGTGGTCATCTCCCGGCATTTCGGCGCAGGCGAGCAGGACAAGGTGCTGCTGGCCATCCACACCGCCGTGGCCTTCGGCCTGGCGGCGGGGGCGCTGCTGACCGTCATCAGCGTGGCGCTGACGCCCCACATCCTCCGCTGGATGGGCACGGCGCCGGACGTGATCGACCAGTCCATCGCCTACTTCCGGGTGTTCTCCTACGGCGGCATCCCGCTGGTGATGTACAACACGCTGACGGGCATCATGCGGGCCCTGGGGGACAGCCGGAGGCCCCTGTACTACCTGATTTTCTCCTCGGTGCTGAACGTGATACTGGACCTGGTGTTCGTGGCATGGCTGGGCTGGGGCGTGGGCGCCGCGGCGGCGGCCACCGCCATCGCCCAGGGCGTAAGCATGATTTTATGCTTTGGGGCGCTGATGAAAAAAGGCAACGCCATTCGGCTGGACTGGCGGAAAATCGCCTTTGACGGCCCCATGCTGAAGGAGATCGTCCGCAACGGCATCCCCTCCGGCGTCCAGAACTCGGTGATCTCCATCGCCAACGTGCTGGTGCAGAGCCACATCAACTCCTTCGGCTCCGACGCCATGGCCGCCTGCGGCAGCTACTCCAAGCTGGAGGGCTTCGGCTTTTTGCCCATTATGAGCTTCACCGCCGCCATCACCACCGTCATCAGTCAGAACCTGGGGGCCCGGCTCTACGACCGGGCCCGACAGGCCGCCCGGTTCGGCATCGTGGCCTGCGTGGCCATGGCGGAGGTCATCGGCGTGGTGCTGTTCGTGCTGGCGCCGCAGGCCATCGCCCTGTTCAACAACGACCCGGACGTGATCGCCATCGGCGTGACGCAGATCCGCATCGAGGGGCTGTTCTTCTGCTTCCTGTCCTTTGCCCACTGCGTGGCGGCGGTGTGCCGGGGGGCGGGGAAGGCCACGGTGCCCATGGTGGTGATGCTGTGCGTATGGTGCGTGCTGCGGATCGCCTACATCACGGCGGCTATGCACATCCGCCACGACATCCGGCTGCTGTTTGCCGCCTATCCCCTGACCTGGGCCATCAGCTCGGTGATCTTCTACGTTTACTACCGCAGGAGCGACTGGGTACATGGCTTTGAAAAGGCGGAGGCACGGCGCTGACACGATAAAATCCGTATCCTCCGGCGCAGCCGGAGGATACGGATTTCGTCAATATATAGCCGCTTTACGCCCAGGGGTCCTCCGCCTTGGGCACGCGGATGCCGGCAAGCAGCTCCTGCTGCCACAGGAACCATTGGCCCGTGGAGGGCTTTTGCCGCAGCGTCACCTTGCGCTTGCTGTCGGCCCCGGCGGACTGCAGCAGTACCCCGGCGTAGCCCGGCTCGGTGGTGTAGGGGTCGTCCCACATGGGCAACACGTAGGGCAGGCTGGGCGTGTAGCCGTTGTCCACGGTGGCGCCGGCAAAGTAGGAGCGGGGGATGTAGGCCCGGCCGTCCATGAAGCGGTCATTGATAAACTGCCAGTCCTGGCCCGTCATGCCCCGGGGCCCGGCCAGGTAGGTGAGCATGGCCTTGGCCTCCTCCCTGTTCTCGCTCCACAGGCACAGGGCGGCCACCGTCAGGGCGGCGGTGTGCTGGGGGGACTGGAGCTGGCCCTCCGGCAGGGCCTGCAGCTCCGCCAGGGTGCGGGGCAGGGCGGGAAGGGTGATTTCACTGCGGCGCAGCGTGGCGGAGGCAGAGGCGGTGACAGACTGCACCGCGTTTTTCACCTGCTGCTGCAGCTGCTGCTGGGCCTGACGCTTGAGAGAATCGAAAATACCCATGATCGTAACCTCATTTCTGAAAAATAGGCGGTGGATGGGTGCTCACATCCAAATTATACCATGAATGCTGCCGTTTGCAATAGGGGAATGGCCTCCATTGACACTTGGCGGCGCAGCGGGGTATAATGGCGGGGAAAACGGTTTCAGGAGGGCGGCGCTATGGCCCGTATCATTCACATCACCGACTTTGACGACCCTGCGCTGGACGTGTACGCCCGGCTCACCGAGGGGCAGCTCCTCTGCCGGGCCGACCCGGAGCAGGGGCTGTTCATCGCCGAGAGCCCCAACGTGATTTTGCGGGCCCTGGACGGGGGGTATGAGCCGGTGTCGCTGCTGATGGAGGAAAAGCACATCGCCGGGCAGGCGGCGGAGGTGGTACGGCGCTGCGGCGACGTGCCCCTGTACACCGCCCCGCTGGACGTGCTGACCCAGCTCACCGGCTTCCCGCTGACGCGGGGCGTGCTGTGCGCCATGCGGCGGCGGCCCCTCTCCGACC
The DNA here is from genome assembly GCA_017412585.1 of Oscillospiraceae bacterium. Classification (GTDB taxonomy): domain Bacteria; phylum Bacillota; class Clostridia; order Oscillospirales; family Oscillospiraceae; genus Vescimonas. The sequence continues at coordinate 1,543 of JAFPXK010000032.1, read as the reverse complement.
CGGCGGCCCTTTGTAAGGCGAGCCGGCGCATCGCCATTCTGGAGGACGTGATGAACCCCACCAACCTGGGGGCCATCTTCCGCTCGGCGGCGGCGTTGGGCATGGACGCGGTGCTGCTGACGCCGGGCTGCTGCGACCCGCTGTACCGCCGGTGCGCCCGGGTCAGCATGGGGACGGTGTTCCAGATCCCCTGGGCCTATATCACCCCCTACCGGCACCTGTGGCCCCAGGCGGGCCTGGCCTGGCTCCGGGGCTGGGGCTACGAGACGGCGGCTATGGCCCTGCGGGACAACACCCTGTCCGTCACCGACTCCCGTCTCCGCGGGGCGGAAAAGCTGGCGGTGATACTGGGCACCGAGGGCGACGGCCTGCGGGAGGAAACCATCGCCGGGTGCGACTACACGGTGAAGATCCCCATGTCCCACGCCGTGGACTCCCTGAACGTGGCGGCGGCCAGCGCCGTGATCTTCTGGGAGCTGTCGAACAAAGAGGAATGATATTGCAATATAAAAAATCTCCCCTTTCGGGGAGATTTTTTATTTTATGTCAGTCCAGTGCGTCGTGGCTGTCGAACACGTCGGAGATGGTGCCGTAGGGGTCGGGGCGGGGCAAGTCGGGCTGGGGCTGGCTGCCGGGGGCGGTGCCCTTCATCTGCATCTCCTGCCACTGCTCCCGGGTGATGAGCATCTGGCGGGGCTTGCTGCCCTCGAAGGGGCCCACGATGCCCCGCTCCTCCATCTGGTCCACCAGGCGGGCGGCCCGGGAGTAGCCCAGCTTCAAGCGGCGCTGCAGCATGGACACGCTGGCCTGGCCCGTCTCCAAAATGACCTCCACGGCGGCGGCAAGGAGCTCGTCCTCCTCCCCGCCGGCCTCGGCGGGGGCGGCGGAGGCGGCGGAGGCGCCGCCCTTGTCATCCTTTTTCAAGGCCTCCTCGATCTTGTCCATAACGGTCTGGTCGTAGTGTACCTCGCCGGAATTCTTGACGAAGGCCACCACCCGCTCGATCTCCTCCGGGGAGATGAAGCAGCCCTGGACACGGGTGGGCTTGCTGTCCCCCAGGGGGAAGTACAGCATATCGCCCTTGCCCACCAGCTTCTCGGCGCCGGTGGTGTCCAGAATGATGCGGCTTTCCAGAGAGGACGCCACGGCGAAGGCGATGCGGCTGGGGATATTGGCCTTCATCAGGCCGGTGATCACGTCGGCACTGGGGCGCTGGGTGGCAATGACCAAGTGCATGCCGGCGGCGCGGCCCATCTGGGCCACGCGGCAGATGGATTCCTCCACCTCCTTGGCGGCCACCAGCATCAGATCCGCCAGCTCGTCGATGACCACCACCACGGTGGGCATCTTTTTCAGTCCCTCCGCCTCGCCGGAGGGGGAGGCGGCCAGGGCGTTGAAGCCCGCCAGGTCTTTGACGCCGTGCTCGGAGAAAATCTTATACCGCTTCATCATCTCGAACACCGCCCACTGCAATGCCCCGGCGGCCTTCTTGGGGTCGGTGACCACGGGGATCAGCAGGTGGGGGATGCCGTTATAGGGGGCC
>JAFPXK010000031.1 GCA_017412585.1 Oscillospiraceae bacterium | reverse complement strand
GCAAAGGCCATCTCCGGCTCGATCATCCAGAACTCCGCGGCATGGCGCTGGGTGTTGGAGTTCTCCGCCCGGAAGGTGGGGCCGAAGGTGTACACGTCCCCGAAGGCCATGGCGAAGTTCTCCGCGTTCAGCTGGCCGGACACGGTGAGGCTGGTGCGCTTGCCGAAGAAGTCCTGGCTGTAATCCACGGTGCCGTCGTCCTTGCGGGGCAGGTTGTTCAGGTCCAGGGTGGTGACCTGGAACATCTCGCCGGCACCCTCGGCGTCGGAGCCGGTGATGATGGGGGTGTTCACATAGACGAAGCCACGGCTCTGGAAGAACTCATGGACGGCGTAGGCCGCCACGGAGCGGACCCGGAAGGCAGCGCTGAACAGGTTGGTGCGGGGGCGCAGGTGCTGGATGGTGCGGAGAAACTCCACGGTGTGGCGCTTCTTTTGCAGGGGATAGTCGGGGGTGGACTTGCCCTCCACGGCGATCTCACGGGCCCGCAGCTCCAGGGGCTGCTTGGCCTCCGGCGTCAGCACCACGGTGCCGGTGACACGCAGAGCGGCGCCTACGTTCTGCCCGGCGATATCCCGGTAGTTATCCAGCTCCTGGGCGGACATGACGACCTGCAGATTCTTGAAGCAGGAGCCGTCATTCAGCTCCACGAAGCCGAAGGTCTTCATATCCCGGATGGTGCGGGCCCAGCCGAAAACGGTGATCTCCTTGCCGGACAGGGCGTCGGCGTCGGCAAAGACCGCGGCGATTCTGGTGCGTTCAATCATAGTAAAAACCCCTTTACTGGTTAGTTTTACAACGTAGCATTATATACGAACAGCCCGGAAATGACAAGCCTGAATTGTTGACTTTTTGGCGTAAGGCGTGTAGAATAACCTTTCCGAGTGAAGGGAGGGAGTGCCGTGCCGCGGATTCTGGTGATTGGCGGGGCCAACATGGACCTGGCGGGCCGCTGCGAAAGGCCGCCGGTGGCCGGGGATTCCAACCCCGGGCAGGTGACGCTGTCCATGGGCGGCGTAGGCCGCAACATCGCCCACAACCTGGCGCTGCTGGGGGCGGAGGTCTCGCTGCTGACGGCCCTGGGCGATGACGAAATGGGAAGGATGCTGTGGGCCTCCTGCGAGGCGGCGGGCATGGACCTTTCCCTGTGCGTCACCGTAAAGGGCGGGCGCACGGGGACGTATCTTGCCCTGCTGGATGACACCGGGGACATGACCATGGCGGTGAACGACATGGCGGTGCTGGACGCCCTGACGCCGGAGGCGCTGGCGCCGCGGCTTACGGAGATACGCGGCTTTGACGCCCTGGTGGTGGACGCCAACGTGCCGGGGGAAACCCTTCGGTGGCTGGGGCAGAACGTGGACGCGCCCATCGTGGCCGACCCGGTGAGCTGCCACAAATGCGGGCGGCTGCTGCCGCTGCTGCCTTACCTGGCCGCCATCAAACCCAACCGCATGGAGGCGGAGGCCCTGTCCGGCGTCACCATTACGGACGAAGCCTCCCTCCGCCGCTCGGCAGACGTCCTTTTGGACGCCGGGGTGGAAAACGTGTTCATCTCCCTGAGCACCAAGGGCATTTTCGCCAAAAACAGGCAGGGCGAAGAGGTGCGTCTCCCCTGCCCTGCCGTGACGGTGGCCAACGCCACAGGCGGCGGTGACGCCATGGCGGCGGCCATTACATGGGAGCTACTGGGCGGCGCGCCCCTGGCGGACACGGCCCGGTTTGCCATGGGGGCTGGGGCGCTGGCCTGCACGGCGGCCACCACCATTCACCCCGGGATGTGCCGGGAAAACGTACTATCTATCCTGCGGGATTTTGGAAAAGAGGTTTTTTGATTATGCGTGAACTGAATCGTTATCTGGACGTGGCCCCCGAGGTGGCAAAGGCCATTGCCGAGGGCAGACCGGTGGTGGCGCTGGAGAGCACCATCATCAGCCACGGCATGCCCTATCCCCAGAACGTGGAGACGGCTTTGCAGGTGGAAAAAATCATCCGGGACCACGGCGCCGTGCCCGCCACCATCGCCATCCTGGGCGGGCGGCTGAAGGCCGGTCTTACCCCCGAGGAAATCGACTACCTGGGCCGCACCGGGGCGGGGGTCACCAAGACCAGCCGCCGGGATCTGCCCGTGATCGTGGCGAAGGGCATGGACGGCGCCACCACCGTGACCACCACCATGATGATCGCCCACATGGCGGGCATTCAGGTGTTTGCCACCGGCGGCATCGGCGGCGTACACCGGGGCGCGGAGACCACCATGGACATCTCCGCCGACTTAGAGGAGCTGGCCCAGACCCCTGTGATGGTGGTGTGCGCCGGGGCCAAGTCCATCCTGGACCTGGGGCTGACGCTGGAATATCTGGAGACCAAGGGCGTGCCCGTCATCGGCTATCAGACGAAGGAGCTGCCCGCCTTCTATACCCGCCACTCCGGCTTCAACGTGGACTACCAGCTGGACAGCCCCGCGGAGCTGGCCGCCGCCTTCCGCTGCCAGCGGGAGATGGGCCTCAAGACCGGCATGCTGGTGACCAACCCCATCCCGGAGCAGTACAGCATGGACGCCGACACCATCAACGCCGCTATTGACCGCGCCATCGCCGAGGCGGCGGAGCAGGGCATCCACGGCAAAGCCACCACCCCCTTCCTGCTGGCACGGGTGAAGGACCTCACCGGCGGCGACTCCTTGGAGAGCAACATCCGGCTGGTGTACAACAACGCCGCCCTGGCCGCCGAGACTGCCGCGGAGCTGTGCCGCCGGTAAGATGACCACCGCTGTCAAATGCGTGCTGGCCTATCTGGCGCTCATCAACACCGCCACGTTTCTGGTGTACGGCGCCGACAAGCGGCGGGCACGGCGCCACCAGTGGCGGGTGCCGGAAAAGACACTGTTTCTGCTGCCCCTGCTGGGGGGCTCGGTGGGCGCCGTTTTAGGCATGAACACCTTTCGCCACAAGACGAAGCACTGGTATTTCCGCTGGGGGCTGCCCGCCATTTTGATTGTGCAGGTGGCGCTGGCGGGGCTGGCGGTGTGGTATTTCAAGTTTCGATAAAAAAAGATTGGGAACTGCTGAGGATAGGCGGTTCCCAATCTTTTTGCGTTTATGCAGTTTGCCCTGCGGGGCGGGCAGCGGCGGGCGCGACCTGAAGCGCCCCTACACGCTGTGTTCGGCGGCTTTCAGACAACTGCCCCCCGGATCAGGCACCAGAGGATGGGGACGATGAGGGCGGGGAGATAGTTCAGCGTGGGGAAAGCTTTGATTTTCATAATGGACAGGCCGGACATGGCGATGAGCAGGCCGCCCACAATGGAGACCTCCACCATCATGGTATCGGTGATGAAGCTGCCCAGCAGCAGCGTCAGCAGGTAGATGCCGCCCTGCCAGGCCACCAGCACCACCGCCGAGAGGGCCATGCCCACGCCGTAGGTGGCGCCCAGCACCATGGAGGTGACCAGGTCCAGGGAGGCGTTGGTGAAGAGGTAGGTATGGTCGCCGTAGAGGGCGCTCTGGACGGGGCCGAGAATGGACAGGGTGCCGATGCAGAACAGGAGGCAGCCGGTGAGGATGCCCTGGCCCAGGCCTGCGGCGCCCCGCTTCTCCGTAAGGCCCTTCACCCGCTCGTCCAGCCGGAGCAGCGTGCCCAGCAGGCAGCCCAGGGCCAGGCTGACGATGAACAGCACGGGATACTGGCTCTTGGGCATATTCTGCACTGCGGCGTTGACCCCCAGGGCGAAGGCCGCCAGGCCCATGGCGTCCATCAGGGCGCGGCTGAGCCGGTCGCTCAATACCCGGCGGAAGGTGCCGCCGATGACGCTGCCCACCACAATGGCGGCGGCGTTGACCAATGTTCCTGTCATGGGTACATCACCTCGTTTTCTCCCCTGTTTTATACTCCGCCGGGAGGCGATTTGTCAAGGGGCGGGGTTCACTCCCCCAGGTGGGGCAGATTGGCGAGGCCACGGGCGATGTCGTCATCGGTGGGGATATAGTCGGACATGGTGCCGTCGTTGAAGGCGCCGTAGGCGTACATATCGAAGTAGCCGGTGCCGGTGAGGCCCAGGACGATGGTCTTTGCCTCACCTGTCTCGCGGCAGCGGATGGCCTCGTCCATGGCAACCCGGATGGCGTGGCTGGACTCGGGGGCGGGCAGGATGCCCTCGCAGCGGGCGAAGAAGGTGGCGGCCTCGAAAACCTTGGTCTGCTCCACGGACACGGCGCGGATGAGGCCGTCGTGGTAGAGCTGGCTGACGATGGGGCTCATGCCGTGGTAGCGCAGGCCGCCGGCATGGGAGGGAGAGGGCATGAAGCCGCTGCCCAGGGTGTACATCTTGGCGGCGGGGCAGATCTTGCCGGTGTCGCAGAAGTCATAGGCGAACTTGCCCCGGGTCAGGCTGGGGCAGCTGGCGGGCTCCACGGCCACGATGTCGTATTGGGCCTCGCCCCGCAGCATCTGACCCGCGAAGGGGGCGATGAGGCCGCCCAGGTTGGAGCCGCCGCCGGCGCAGCCGATGATCATATCGGGCTTGACGCCGTATTTATCCAGGGCCGCCTGGGTCTCCAGGCCGATGACGGACTGGTGGAGCAGCACCTGGTTCAGCACGCTGCCCAGCACGTAGCGGTAGCCCTCATGGCTGACAGCGTCCTCCACCGCCTCGGAGATGGCGCAGCCCAGAGAGCCCACCGTGTCGGGGAATTGGGCCAGAATGCTGCGGCCAATGGCGGTGGTGGGGCTGGGGGACGGGGTGACGGAGGCGCCGTAGGTGCGCATCACCTCACGGCGGAAGGGCTTCTGCTCATAGCTGCACTTGACCATGAACACGTGGAGGTCCAATCCCAGATAGGCGCAGGCCATGGACAGGGCCGTGCCCCACTGGCCGGCGCCGGTCTCAGTGGTGACGCCCCGGAGGCCCTGCTGCCTGGCGTAATACGCCTGGGCGATGGCGCTGTTCAGCTTATGGCTGCCGGAGGTGTTATTGCCCTCGAATTTATAGTAGATTTTGGCGGGGGTGTCCAGCCGCTGCTCCAGGCAGTAGGCCCGCACCAGAGGCGAGGGGCGGTACATCTTGTAGAAGTCCCGGATCTCCTTGGGGATGGGGATATAGGGGGTGTCATTGTCCAGCTCCTGACGGGCCAGCTCACGGCAGAACACGGCGGAGAGGTCGTCCTCCGTCATGGGGGCGCCGGTGGCGGGGTTCAGCAGCGGGGCGGGCTTCACCTGCATGTCCGCCCGGACGTTGTACCACGCCTGGGGCAGCTCCTCCTCGGACAGATAGATTTTGTAGGGAATGGTAGCCATATTGCGTGTCTCCTTTCGGATGAATTTGTGGGGAAAAACAAAAAACCGGGGAGCGATCGCTCGCTCCCCGGGACAGAACAAAAATCTGCGGTGCCACCCAGGCTTGGCGCCGTATTGACGCCCCCTTTGCCGCGTACCATCATACGCGCACGCGGGGTAACGGCTGCGCAGGCCGTGACGCATTACTTGCCCTTGGGCTTTCTTCGTCCCCTTGGAAGTCCATTCCCCCGCCGCTCCCCTGCCGCCCTTGCACCATGTGGGCCGCTCTCTGAAAGGGTCGCCGATGGGGTACTACTCTTCCGCATCGGTTTGAAATATTGTCTGCAATATACGCTCACATGATACATTTGTCAAGAACGAATTTTCGTGCATCAAAGGGCACGGAGGAACTCCGGCTTCAGGCCCCTGCCCCGGAGACCCGCCTCGATTTGCGCCAGCATGGCGGGGATGTCGGCGTTGAGGGTGCCCTTCAGGGACAGGTAATTGCTGGCGTGGTTCATGCGGAAGACGCTGCCGGGGGAGTCGATGGACCGGAGGAGCAGCTCCGTCTCCTTCAGCACCTCGTCGGCGGTAAGGAGGGTGAAGTCGCCGGAGGCGACCCATTTTTCCAGGGGCGTGCCGGGCTCCACCATCAGCGTCAGGAGGCCGATATACTCAGGATTCATGGCGCTGAGGGCCCGGGCGGTGTCCACGGCGTGGCGGCGCCAGTTCTCCACGCTGCCAAGGCCGGAGATGGCGGTGACGGACAGGGCCAGGCCGTTTTGGCGGGCCTTCTGCCCGGCCTCTATGATGGCGCCGGCGGTGTGGCCCTTGTTCATACGGGCAAGCACGTCGTCACAGCCCGATTCCAGGCCCATATAGACCATGGCAAGGCCCGCCTCACGGAGGGAGCGCAGCTCCTCCGGGGTGCGCAGGAGCAGGCTTTTGGGGGAGGCGTAGCAGGTGACCCGCTCACACTCCGGGAACAGGCTGGCGATGCAGTGCAGAATTGCCAGCAGCTCAGGCGCCGGGCGGATGAGGGCGTCGCCGTCGGCCAGAAACACACGGCGGACGGCGGCATAGCGGGCCCGGGCCAGGCGGAAATCCTCAAAAATTTCCTCCATGGGCCGCAGGGCGAAGGGCTTGTCGTCATACATATCACAGAAGGCGCAGCGGTTGTGGCTGCAGCCGTAGGTGACCTGGACGATGAGGCTGTACGCCTCGGAGGGGGGACGGTAGACCTTGCCGAAATAGCGCATGGGACGCCTCCTTTGGGGGATAATGGGATAGCTTTATTATGCCATAGGGCAGCGGATTTGAAAAGAGTATAATTCTCCGGCGCCTCGCATAGGTTGGGAAAAACCACACACGAGGACGGAGAACTATGAACGATCATTGGAACCATGTGACGCTGTGCGGCAAGGCACAGGGGGAGCCGGTGCTGAGCCATGTGAACCACAATGTGCCCTTTTACAAATTCATTCTGGCGGTGCCACGGCTCAGCGCCCAGGTGGATGCGCTGCCCATCATCGTCAGCGGCGCTCAACTGGCCACGGCCCCCTTCTCCCCCGGCGACGTGCTGACGGTGCAGGGGCAGCTGCGCTCCTTCAACAACCGCAGCGGCGAGGGACCCCGGCTGGTGCTGTCGGTGTTCGCGTTCACGCTGGAGAAGGCCGGGCGGGAGAGCGTGAACGTGATACAAATTTCAGGTATATTATGTAAACCGCCTATTGTACGGCACACGCCCCTGGGGCGGGAGATCTGCGACGCCATTCTGGCGGTGAACCGGCGGTACGGGCGGTCGGACTACCTGCCGTGCATCGCCTGGGGGGCGCTGGCCCAGGCGGTGGGCAGGCTGCGGGTGGGCGAGCATCTCACCGCCGAGGGGCGGGTGCAGAGCCGGCTGTACAACAAGGCCACGTTGGGCGGCGTGCAGGAGCGGACGGCCTACGAGGTGAGCATCATGCGACCCGCCACGGTGGAGGAGTTTATGAGCAAGGGGGCACTTGACGGCGGCGGCGGGACGGGGGTATAATCCCGGTAACGCTGCGACGTGAGGTGAGAGCCGTGACAAAGTACGAAACGTGCCAGTTTTACGACTACGACGAGGAATATGACGACTACATCTGCACGGTGGACATGGACGAGGACGACTTTGTGCGGTTCATCGGCGGCGACAGCCGGGACTGCCCCTTCTGGCGGGGCGGGGACGACTACGCCACGGCCCGGAAGCAATAGGTGCTTTAATGTTATGTAAACTACGGCCGCCTTCCCTTTTGGGAAAGGCGGCTTCAAATTATCAAAATAGCATCGCAGATTTCGCGCCCGCAGGCGCGAACCCATGAAATCCGAAAAAACTGACGGCGTGTACGTCAGTTTTTTCACTTCTCAGGCTACGAAGTGTGCGAGCGAAGCGAGTGCGCGCAGTAGACTGCAAACCAATTATCAAGAAACGGCGCAGCCGTTTTTTGATAGGCGTAAGCCGCCTTCCCGTTCGGGGAAGGCGGCTTTTATATTGTATCTGTGGTACGGACAGGCGGGGACGGGCATAGAATGGGGTGGCGGGAGAAACCGCCGAAAGAGAGAGATACAATGGAGGAATGTAAATGGCAACCATTACCAACCAGGCTTCCCTCACCTACCGGGGATTGACCCGGCTTTCCAACCGCACGGTGGGGCAGCTGGACAACGGGCTGACCGTGGACAAGAACGTGAACACCGAGACCTACACCCCCGGGGAGCGGAAGGTGTACTCCGTGGCGCTTCGGAACACCGGCACCGGACCCCTCTCCGACCTGACCTTCAGCGACGACCTGGGCGGGTACGTCTACCAGGGACAGACCGTGTATCCGCTGACGTTTGTGACGGACAGCGTGCAGTATTATGGAAATGGCGTATTACAGGCCGACCCGGCGGTGGTGACGGCGGAGCCCCTGGTGTTCCAGGGCATTGACCTGCCCGCCGGGGGCAGCGCGGTGCTGATCTACGAGGCGGAGGTCAGCGATTATGCCGACCCGGGACAGGGCGGCACCATCACCAACACGGTGACGGTGGAGGGGGCGCCCGGCGGCAACAGCCAGGCGTCCGTCACCATTACGGCGCTGGCCCAGCCGGTGCTGGACCTGGTGAAGGCCATGAGCCCCACCACCGTGACGGCCTGCGAGACCGTGACCTACACGCTGACCCTCTCCAACAGCGGCAACGCCGCCACAGAGGCGGGGGACAACGTGGTGGTGAGCGACACCTTCGACCCGGTGCTGCACAATGTCACCGTGACGCTGGACGGCGTGACTCTGGCGGCAGGCACCGATTACACCTACGATGAATCCACCGGGGCCTTTGCCACCGTGGCCGGGGCCATCGCGCTGGAGGCCGCCACCTTTACCCAGCACCCGGACGGCACCTATGAGACGGTGCCCGCCGTGGCGGAGCTGGCCATCAGCGGCACCATGAGCGCCGACTGCGGCGGGACGATTCAGTTCTGAGGCGGGATTAAGGCGCGGAAAGGGGGCGGACGCAAGTCCGCCCCCTGGTTTTTGGGGGAATATTGGAAAGTGTGTTGGATTTGCCGTTTGTGGGGAGAGGGG
>JAFPXK010000030.1 GCA_017412585.1 Oscillospiraceae bacterium | reverse complement strand
GTGCCTCCCTTGCCGGAGACAACGGCGATAATATGGCTCATAGGAAGCACCTCCGGGAGAAATAGTGAATACGGAATAATGAATCATTAAGGCGTCCGCTGGGCGGAGGGATTGGAATGGCATTATAATGACATTATTCTAATGCGCCGCAGCGCAAATCATGTGCCGCCAGGCACCATTCATGCCGCCAGGCAAATCATGCGCCTTTGGCGCAATTCATCCTGGGCCGTGGTGGTGGCTGCTGCGTTGTTTCGGGCCGCCGAGCGCCAGCGACACCCCGCGAAGAATGAGCGGCTGGTGGAGCCAGTGCCCTTGGGGTACATGTCGTCACTTTTTTCGGATTTCATGGGTTCGCGCCTGCGGGCGCGAAATCTGCGATGCTATTTTGACAATCTGAAAAAAATCGCTTCCCGGATGGGAAGCGATTTTTTGCGGTAAAGGAGTGTTACTTGGTGCCGAAAATGCGGTCGCCGGCGTCGCCCAGGCCGGGGACGATGTAGCCGTTCTCGTTGAGATGGTCGTCCAGGGCGGCGCAGTAGATCTCCACGTCGGGGTGCCGCTTGTAGATGAAGTCCACGCCCTCGGGGGCCGCCACCAGGATCATCAGCTTGATGTTCTTGCAGCCCAGCTCCTTCATCTTGGTGATGGCCATATCGGCGCTGCCGCCGGTGGCCAGCATGGGATCCACCACCAGCACGTCGCGGTCGGCGATGTCCTTGGGGTACTTCAGGAAGTAGAAGTGGGGCTCCAGGGTCTCCTCGTCCCGGTACATGCCGATGTGGGCCACCCGGGCGGAGGGGATCAGGCTGAGGATGCCGTCCTCAAAGCCCAGGCCGGCACGGAGGATGGGAACGATGGCCATTTTCTTGCCCGCCAGGGTGGGCATCTCACACCGGCACAGGGGGGTCTCGATGCACTTGGTGGTGAGAGGCAGGTCCCGGGTGGCCTCGTAGGTCAGCAGCACGGCGATCTCGCTGACCAGGGTGCGGAAGTCCTTGACGCTGGTGTTCTTGTCCCGCATCTCGGTGAGCTTGTGCTGCACCAGGGGATGATCGACGATGTGCAGGGTGGGGAATCTCTCGTTCATAACTGTATCCTCCGTATAATTAATTGTTCAATTTGAACCCAAAATGATGGAAAAGAGGGGGGATAATCACGTTTTGACAGGCTCAATCCGCCGTGATGGGCAGACCCTTGGCCAGCCGCTCCCGCTCGGCCTGGGACAGCCGCAGATACACCGGCGTCAGCTCCTGGGCGGACACGGTGCGGCCCTGGCGTACCATCTCCTCCGCCGCCAGGGCCACCCCGGCAGCGGACTGCATGATGCGGTCCGGCGGGGCCAGGCGGCAGGCGATGCCCTGCTCTGATAGATAATTATAGCATAGAGTGGCGCCATCGCCAACTATGATTTTCGGTTTTTCGTCATTTTTCAGCTCCTCCGCCAGCTGGGACAGGGCGATGGCCCGGTCGGGGGTGCGGCGGGTGAGAACGCCGTCGCGGCAATCAAAGACGGCGTTGTATATCTGGCTGCGGCGGGCGTCCATGGCGCAGATGACGGTGCCGGTGTGCAAAAGGGCGTTGTAGGCCATGGCCTCCAACGTGCTGACGGCGCAGCAGGGCTTTTCCAGCGCCCAGGCCAGACCCTTGGCGGCGGACACGCCGATGCGCAGCCCGGTAAAGCTGCCGGGGCCGCAGGCCACGGCCACGCAGTCCACGTCGGCGGGAGTCATGCCGGCGTTTCGCAGCATGGCGTCCACCATGGGCATCAAGGTGACGCTGTGGGTGAGCCCCACATTCTGATAGGCGAGGGCCAGCACGCGGCCCTCCTCCGCCACGGCGGCGGAAACGGCCTTGGCGCTGGTCTCCAGCGACAGAAGCTTCACGTCAAATCCCTCCCTGTGATGGTGATGACCCGGTTGTCCTGCCCGTCCTCCCGGCGGATGTCCACGTAAACCGTGCCCTCCGGCAGGGCGTCGGACACGTTCTCACTCCACTCCACGGCGCACACGCCGCCCCGGTCCAGATAATCCTCCCAGCCAATGTCGAACAGCTCCTCGCTGTCCCCCAGCCGGTACATATCGAAATGGAACAGGGGCAGGCGGCCCATATACTCGTTGACGATGGTAAAGGTGGGGCTGGTAACGCGGCCTGCATAGCCCAGGCCCCTGGCAAGCCCGCGGGTAAAGGCGGTTTTGCCCATGCCCAGGCCGCCACGGTAGGCCACCACGTCGCCCCCCTTGAGACGGGCGGCCAGCGCTTCGCCCAGGGCCTCCGTCTCGGCGGCGCTATGGGTGCGATATTCCACGGATAGACCCCTCCTTGCGTTTTGTTTCGCGCTATTATACCACAGGATTTGCAAAAAGAAAAGACCATGCCCGGTTTACAGATAAATGTTCTTGTGGTAAACTACATGGGAAAAACCGCCTGCGGCGGGAAAGGAGGGGCAACCGTGAAAAGACGATCCCGGGGATTTCTCATCGACGTGCTGCGCCAGTGCGACTATATTCTGCTGGGGTTGTGCCTGGTGTGCTCCGCCTTCGGGCTGGTGATGATCGCCAGCGCCACCCGGTATATGGGCTCCATGCGGTATGTGGCGGTGCAGGCTGCGGCCACGGCCCTGGGGGTGATCCTCTATATCCTCATGTCCTCCGTGGACCTGCCGGAGATGACGAAAAAGGGCTGGAAATGGATCCTGATCGCCAATTTCGTGCTGATCCTGCTGCTGCGCACCCCCTTTGGCGCTGCGGACGATACCGGCAACCGGGCGTGGCTGAAGTTTCCCTTCCTGCCGGTGATGGTGCAGCCGGCGGAGCTGGTGAAAATCGGCTATATCCTGCTGCTGGCCAAGCAGCTGGACTGGCTGAAAAAGGAGAAAAACGACCTGAAATCCATGAAATCCATGGCCTTTTTAGGCGGCCATTTTCTGCTGCTGTTCGGGCTTTACTACGTGATTTCCTCGGATATGGGCAGCGACCTGGTGCTGCTGTTTATCTTCGTGTGCATGTGTTTCGTGGGCGGCGTGGCGCTGCGGTGGTTCCTGCTGGGGCTGGGCGGCGGCGCGGCGGCCTTCTACCTGCTGTGGCAGGAGGACAAGATCCCCGAGTACATGAAAAAGCGGTTTATCGTGCTGTTTGACCACAGTTATGACACTTTGGACACCGGCTGGCACCAGACCCGCAGCCTGCTGACCCTGGGGGGCGGCAAGCTGACGGGCCAGGGCCTGTTCCACGGTACCCAGACCCAGAGCGCCTTTTCCGCCAGCCTGCCCGCCCGGCACACCGACTTTATCTTCGCCGTCATCGGCGAGGAGCTGGGAATGCTGGGGTGCCTGCTGGTGCTGGCGCTGCTTGCCGCCGTTATCGTCCGGTGCATCTACGTGGCGGTAAAGGCGGCCACGCCTATGGAGACGCTGATCTGCGTGGGGGTGGCGTCCATGCTGCTGTTCCAGATGATTGCCAACGTGGGCATGTGCCTGTTCGTCATGCCGGTCATCGGCCTGACGCTGCCCTTCTTCTCCTACGGCGGCTCGTCGGTGGTGGCGCTGTACGCGGCGGTGGGGCTGGTGTCCAGCGTACACAGCCACTCGCTGCCGGAGTGGCTGCGATAGCATCTGACAATGAAAAAACGCCTCCGCTGGGGCTTTTTTGGCCCGGCGGAGGTGTTTTTTTCCATGGACGCGGTTGTAATTCGGACGGCAATGTGATATACTGCTATGCTGTTAAAATAGGCTGATTGCGTTAATCTCGCCATCAAAGGAAAGAGGTTTTGGATATGAAAATCGTGGTACTGGCCGGCGGACTCAGCACCGAGCGGCACGTGAGCCTGGTCAGCGGCAGCGGCATCTGCAAGGCGCTGCGTGAGAGGGGCCATCAGGCCATCTTTGTGGATATGTTTATGGGGCTGGAGAACTATTCCGGCTCTCTGGAGGATATTTTCGACGCCCCCGACGGCCTTCTGACCGAGGTGCGCATCGAGACCACCGCCCCGGACCTGGCGGCGGTGCGCCGCAGCCGGAAGGATCAAAGCGCCTCCGTGCTGGGTAAGGACGTGCTGAAGGTGTGCGCCATGGCGGACATGGTGTTTTTGGCCCTTCACGGCGCCTGTGGCGAGGACGGGCGCATCCAGGCGGCGCTGGACCTGCTGGGCGTGCCCTATACCGGCAGCGGCTACCTGGGGGCGGCTATGGCCATGGATAAGGCCGTCACCAAGCGGTTTTTGGACAGCGAGGGCATCCGCACCCCCCGCTGGCAGGACGTGCGCTACACCCGGGAGGACATCCCCCGGCTCACCGACACGCTGCCCCTGCCCTGCGCGGTGAAGATCGTCAACGGCGGCAGCTCCATCGGCGTGTACCTGCCCGAGACCAGGGACGAGCTGCGCACCGCCCTGGAGGAGGTGCTGCGCTACGGCAACCACGTGGTGGTGGAGGAGAAAATCCGGGGCCGGGAGCTGACGGTGGGTGTGCTGGGCGACAGCTACCTGCCGGCGGTGGAGATCATCCCCAACGCGGACTACTTCAACTATGAGACAAAATATCAAAAGGGCGGCGCCCGGGAGGTGTGCCCCGCTCCCATTACCGACGCGGAGTGGCGGGAGATGGGCGAGATGGCCCTGCGGCTCCACCGCTGCCTGGGCCTGGGGGTCTATTCCCGCACCGACTTTTTGCTGGATGACAGCGGCACCCCCTGGTGCCTGGAGGTGAACACCCTGCCCGGCATGACCCCCACCAGCCTGGTGCCCCAGGAGGCGGCCCAGGTGGGGCTGAGCTACGGCGAGCTGTGCGAGAAGATCGTCACGGACTCCCTGGCGGCGAGGAAGGCGGAGCGGGTATGACGCCCTGTACCGTGAAGGAGATATGCGCCGCCGTGGGCGGGACGCTTTTGCAGGACGGCGGCGTTATCACCGGCGTTTCCACCGACAGCCGCCACGTGGCGGCGGGAGAGCTGTTTATCCCCTTGGTGGGGGAGCGGTTTGACGGCCACGACTATCTGGAAAAGGCCCTTTCCGGCGGCGCCGGGGGCTGCCTCACCATGCGCGCTCCGGTGGAAATGGCGCCCGGCAAGGGGTATATTCTGGTGGACGACACCCGGCTGGCCCTGAAGGCGCTGGCCTCCTGGTACCGGGGCAAATTTGCCATCCCCGTGGTGCAGGTCACCGGCAGCGCCGGCAAGACCACCACCAAGGAGATGATTGCCTGCGTGCTGGCCCGGCGATATCGGACGCTGCGGACGGAGGCCAATTATAATAACGACATCGGCACACCCCAGATGCTGCTGCGGCTGACGGGCGACCACCAGGCGGCGGTCATCGAGACGGGCATGAACCATTTCGGCGAGATTCGCTACTTAGGCGAGATGGTGCGACCCCATTTTGCCGTCATCACCAACGTGGGGGACGCCCACATTGAGAACATGGGCGGCACCCGGCAGGGCACGCTGCGGGCCAAGTGTGAGATTTTTGAAAACCTGGACCGGGACGGCGTGGCGGTGCTGTGCGGTGACGATGCGCTGCTGCGGGAGCTGGATTTGCCCTACAAAACGCTGCTGTGCGGCGAGGGAGAGAACTGCAACGTCCGGGTGACGGAGGTGGCGGAAAAGGGCATGGACGGCACCGACTGCGTGGTGACTACGCCCCGGGGCCGGTATGCGCTGACCATCCCCACCCCGGGCCGGTATATGATTTACGCCGCCGCCATAGCTGCCGCCATCGGCGAGGAATTGGGCCTGACGGCGGAGGAGATCGCCGCAGGCGTGGCGTCTTACGCCCCGGTGGGCAGCCGCATGAAGGTGGCCCGCCTCCCCGGCGGGCGTATGGTCATTGACGACTCCTACAACGCCAACCCTCAGGCCATGGCCGAGGCGCTGAAATGCCTGATGCAGACCCCCTGCCGCCGCCGCGTGGCGGTGCTGGGGGACATGGGGGAGCTGGGGGAGCTGGGCAAGAGCGCCCATGAGGCCCTGGGCCGACTGACGGCGGAGATGGGGCTGGATGGCGTGGTGGCCATCGGTGAGCTGTCCCGGGGCATCGCTGCGGAAAACCCGGCGGCGCTGTGGTTTGCCTCCGTGGACGAGGCCATGCCCACCATTAAAAAGCTGTTTACCGAGGGCACGGCGGTGCTGGTGAAGGCATCCCACGCCATGGCTTTTCACAAGATTGCAGAGGAACTGGAACGCTGAATGATTGACATACAAGTACAGGAGCTGGTCAAGTCCTTTGACCTGGAAAAGCGCATATTGGACGGCCTCACCTTCCAGGTGGACACCGGCGAGCGCCTGGGCATCCTGGGCAGCAACGGCGCGGGGAAAACCACCCTGTTCCGCCTGCTGACCGGGGAGCTGACCCCCGACAGCGGCCAGATCAGCATTGCCTCCGGGCGGCGGTTGGGGCTGATTTCCCAGATTCCCGTGGTGCCGGCGGGGTTCACGGTGGAGGACGTGCTCCGCTCCGCCTTTGACCGCATGACCGCCCTGGGCCGGGAGATGGAAGCCCTGGCCCAGTCCATGGCGGCGGGAGACGACAGCCCCGGCACGCTGAAGCGGTACGGCGACCTGTCCGCCCGGTTCGAGGCCCTGGGGGGCTACGACACCGATACCGCCGTCAACAAGGTGGCCAACGGCCTGCATATCTCCGCCGCCATGCGGTCCCAGCCCTTTGACCTGCTCTCCGGCGGGGAGAAGACCCGGGTGAACCTGGGACGGCTCATTTTGGAGGACACCGACATCCTGCTGCTGGACGAGCCCACCAACCACCTGGACCTGCAGGCCACGGAGTGGCTGGAGGAGTATTTGAAGTCCTTCCACGGCACGGTGCTGACCATCTCCCACGACCGGTATTTCCTGGACCGCACCGTGACGCGCATCATCGAAATCGTGGACGGCAAGGCCGCCTTTTACAGCGGCAATTACAGCTTTTATTACATTGAAAAAGAACGCCGCTATCAGGAGCAGTTGAAGCAGTACGAGAAGGAGCAGGCCAAAATCGCCCAGTTGGAGAAGTCTGCCCAGCAGCTTCGCATGTTTGCCTTCAAAGGCAACGACAAGACGTATCGCCGGGCCATTTCCATGGAAAAGCGGATTGCCCGGATGAACACCACTGTGAAGCCCACCAAGGCAAAACGGATGGACGCCCGGTTTGCCAGCCGGGAGTTTCGGGGCGACGAGGTATTGCAGCTCCGGGGCGTCACCAAGGCTTTCGGCGACAGGACGCTCTTTGAGGAGATCTATCTCCACGTGATGCCCGGCGAGCGCATTGCCCTGCTGGGGGAGAACGGCACCGGGAAAACCACATTATTAAATATGATCATGAACCGGGAGAGCGTGGACGGCGGCGTTATCCGCGTGGGCCCCAGCGTCCGCACGGCCTATCTGCCCCAGATCATCCACTTTGACCACCCGGAGCGCAGCATGGTGGACACCATGATCTACGAGAAGAAGAATATGTCCGCCACCTCCGCCCGCAACCGGCTGGCGGCCTACGATTTCCGGGGGGAGGACGTGTTCAAGAGCGTGTCGGTGCTGTCCGGCGGGGAGCTGTCCCGGCTAAGGCTGTGCATGCTGATGGACGAGGAGATCAATTTCCTCATTCTGGACGAGCCCACCAACCATCTGGACATCGCCTCCCGGGAGTGGATCGAGGAGGCGGTGGAGGACTTTGAGGGGACGCTGCTGTTCGTCAGCCACGACAGGTATTTCATCGACCGCTTTGCCACCCGGATATGGGAGCTGGCGGAGGGCACCATCACCGATTACCCCATGAATTTTGCTCAATACCGGGCGGCGAAGGCGGCCCAGGAAAAGGAAAAGCCCGCCCCGGCCCCGGCGGAGAAAAAGGGCGACACCCGGCCTGCCCGGGGCAACCGCACCCAGCAGGCGGCCCGGCGGCAGCTCACCATCTGCGAGAGCGCCATCGCCCGGCTGGAGGAGGAGTGCCGCCGGCTGGACGAGGAGATGACCCTCCACGGCGCCGAGGCGGAGAAGCTGGCGGAGCTGTATGGGCAGAAGCAGGAGGCCGAGGCCCGACTGGAGCAGGAAATGGAGCGCTGGGAGGCGCTGAGCCTCCAGGCGGAAGAATAGGAGGAACGACACATGAGCGACGTATTGTGCGTGTATTATTCCCGCAGCGGCAACACCAAGACCGCTATGGAGGAGGTGGCCCGGGCGCTGGACGCCGAGCTGGTGGCGCTGGACGACGGCGTGGATCGCAGCGGCCTGCGGGGCTATCTCCGCTCCGGCAG
Organism: Oscillospiraceae bacterium; assembly: GCA_017412585.1. Classification (GTDB taxonomy): domain Bacteria; phylum Bacillota; class Clostridia; order Oscillospirales; family Oscillospiraceae; genus Vescimonas. Next base: position 37,217 of record JAFPXK010000030.1, on the reverse strand, counting down.
AGACGCCATGCGCAAGGCAACCCGGGCGCTGGCCCCGGTGGAGACGGAAAAGGCATTAAGCGACTACCGCCTCATCATCATCGGCACCCCCGTGTGGGCGGGCCGGTGCGCTAGCCCTGTGCGGGGCTATCTCAAGCGCCGGGGGTTGGAGATGGACCGACTGGCCTATTTGCTGACCCGCAGCAGCACCAACAACCGGTATGAATCCGTCTACCATCAGATGGATATGTACACCGCCCAGCCCCACCTTTTCGAGGTGTCGCTGCAGCCGGGCAGCGAGGGCTACGACTTCTGGCGGGATCAGTTCATCAGCGACATCAAGCGGTATCTGGAGCAAAACCATGCTGGATAAATTGGCAAAAATCGCAGAGCGATATGAGGCCCTGGCCCAGCGTCTGGGCGACCCGGCGGTGTACGGCGACCGGGAGAAGCTGAAGGAACTGAGCCGGGAGCAGAAGGAGCTGGCCCCCATTGTGACGGCTTACCGGGAATACCGTGACGCCTGTGAAAGGGCCGACCAGGCCCGGGAGCTGCTGTCCGACCCGGAGATGGGCGAGCTGGCCCGGGAGGAGCTGGACGGCGCCGAGGGCGACAAGGCCCGGCTGGAGGAGGAATTGAAGCGCCTTTTGCTGCCCCGTGACCCCAACGATGACAAGAACGTAATCGTGGAGATCCGCTCCGGCATCGGCGGCGAGGAGGGGGCTCTCTTTGCGGCGGACCTGCTGCGGATGTACCAGATGTACGCCGAGCGGCGGGGCTTCCGCATGGAGCTGGCGTCCCTCAACGAGACGGAGCTGGGGGGCGTCAAGGAGGCGGTAGCCACCATTGAGGGAGAGGGCGCCTGGTCACGGCTGAAATTTGAAGCGGGCACCCACCGGGTGCAGCGGGTGCCGGAGACGGAATCCAGCGGCCGCATCCAGACCTCCGCCGCCACCGTGGCCGTCATGCCCGAGGCGGAGGAGGTTGCCCTCACCATCGACCCCAAGGATTTGCAGATCGACACCTTCCGTTCCTCCGGCGCGGGGGGACAGCACGTGAACAAGACCGAGTCCGCCATCCGCATCACCCATCTGCCCACGGGCACGGTGGTGGAGTGCCAGGACGAGCGAAGCCAGTATAAGAACAAGGACCGGGCCATGAAGATTCTCCGCGCCCGGCTCTACGAGGCGGAGCGGGAGAAGCAGAACGCCGCCATTGCGGACACACGCCGCGCCCAGGTGGGCACCGGCGACCGCAGCGGCAAGATCCGCACCTACAATTTCCCCCAGAACCGGGTCACCGACCATCGGCTCACCGGGGACAACAAAAATTTCAACATCACCGCCATCATCAACGGCGATTTGGACGGGCTCATTGACGCCCTGACACTCAATGACCAGACCGCCAGATTGCAGGGCGGAGAAGAGGAGGCATAACCATGCTGCAGGCGAAGAAAAACTGGTACGACAAGGCGGGCCCCCGGGTGGCGGAAAACCTGGGGCGGCGGCAGTTTGAGGCGTATTACTGCGCCACGGCCGCCCAGGCGGCGGAAAAGGTGCTGTCGCTGATTCCCCAAGAGAACACCGTGGCCTGGGGCGGCACCATGACCATGGACGAACTGGGGCTGAAGGCGCTGCTGCAGCAGCGGGGCCAGACCCTTATCGACCGGGACACCGCCCATACGCCGGAGGAGCGGATGGCCATGCTCCACGCGGGGCTTGGCTGCGGCACGTTTATTATGAGCAGCAACGCCATCTCCGAGGACGGCCAGCTGGTGAACATCGACGGTACCGGCAACCGGGTGGCGGCGCTGTGCTTCGGCCCCCGGCAGGTCATCGTGGTGGCGGGCATGAACAAGGTCTGCGGCGATCTTCCGCAGGCATTCCAGCGGGCCCGGCACATTGCCGCCCCCGCCAACGCCCAGCGCTTCGGCGGCAAGACCCCCTGCACCGCCACGGGACTGTGCGGTGACTGCAAATCCCCGGACTGCATCTGCGCCCAAATGGTGGTGACCCGGTTCTGCAAGGTGCCCGGCCGTATCAAGGTGGTGCTGGTGGGCGAGGACCTGGGCCTGTGATTTTGCGGTAAGCGAGAAGGGAAACTATTGAAAACGAGAATTTTCCATCCCGAGCGGGAGAAGGACGCCGTGGCGGAGGCCGCGGCTATCCTCCGCAATGGCGGACTGCTGGGCATCCCCACGGAGACGGTGTACGGCCTGGGGGCCGACGCGCTGAACGAGACCGCGGTGGCCCACATTTTCGAGGCCAAGGGGCGGCCCCAGGACAACCCGCTGATCATCCACGTGCCCGATGACAAATCTTGGCTGGAGCGGTATTGCCGTGATGTACCCGCGGCGGCCTATGCTCTGGCGGAGCGGTTCTGGCCCGGACCGCTGACCATGATTTTGAAACGGCGGCCCATCGTGCCCCTGCGGACCACCGGGGGGCTGGACACCGTGGGCGTCCGCTGCCCGGACCACGCCGTCACCCGGGCCATCATCGCGGCGGCAGGGGTGCCGGTAGCCGCCCCCAGCGGCAACACCTCCGGCCGCCCCAGCCCCACCACGGCACAGCACATGATGGAGGATATGGACGGCAAAATCGACGGCATCGTGGACGGCGGCCCCTGCGCCGTGGGCGTGGAGAGCACCATCATCGACATGACGGTGACGCCGCCCCGGCTGCTGCGGCCCGGCGGACTGCCCCTGGAGGCACTGGAAGAGGTACTGGGCACGGTGACGGTGGACAAGGCCGTTACCGGCAAGCTGGCGGAGGGGGAGCGCCCCCGGGCGCCGGGTATGAAGTACCGCCATTACGCCCCCCACGCCCCGGTGACGGTGGTGACGGGGATGCCCCACCGCAGCGCGGGCTTCATCTCCCGCCACATGGGGCCGGAGGACGGCGTGATCTGCTTTGACGAGTTTGCGCCCCTGTTTGCGGGCCATGTGGTCCACTGCCTTGGCCCTGCCGCCGACAAGGGCGCCCAGGCCCGGCATGTGTTCGACGCCCTGCGCACCTTTGACGCCACGGACGTGCCCCGTATCTGGGCCCAGTGTCCCGACGACACAGGACTTGGCCTGGCGGTGGGGAACCGGCTGAAAAAGGCGGCGGGCTTCCACGTGGAGGACGGGGGCCAGGCGCTGGTGGTGGGCATCACCGGCCCCACCGGCGCGGGAAAGACCAGCGCCCTGGAGGCCGTTCGCCGCCTGGGAGGCTGCGTGCTGGACTGCGACGCGGTGTACCACGAGATGTTAGCCGCTGACGGGGATTTGCGCCATGCCATCCGTGACGCCTTTGGGGACGTGTTTGAGGGCCCGGGGCTCAACCGGCAGAAGCTGGGGAATATTGTGTTCCAAAACCCCGCCGCCATGGCGAAGCTGGACGCCATCGTTTTCGCCCTCATCCCGGCGGAGCTGCAGCGGCGCATGGCCCTGTCCGGCGCAGACCTCATCGGCATCGACGCCATCAACCTGGTGGAGTCGGGTGTGGGGGCGCTGTGCCGCCGCACCATTGGGGTGCTGGCCCCTGCGGAGGACCGTGTGCGGCGGATCATGGCCCGGGACGGCATTTCCGAGGACTACGCCCGCCTGCGGGTGGCGGCCCAGAAGCAGGATGACTATTACCGGGAAAATTGCACCGATATCTGGATGAATACATCATCTTCGGCGGAGGAATTCTGCCAAATTGCCATGAAAAACTTTCAAAAGATACAGGAGGAGACACACCATGAGTGACGCGCTGAAGGAGAGAAAGGAAAAACTGTTTTACGACCATAAGAACGGCTATGACCGTTTGACCGCCGCCGACGAGGCCGCTATGGCGGACTACTGCCAGGGCTATATGGCCTTTTTGCAGCAGGGCAAGACCGAGCGGCTCTGCGTGGCCCAGGCGGTGGCCCTGGCCCGGGCGGCGGGATTCAAGCCCTTTACCCGGGGCATGAGCCTGGCTGCCGGGGACAAGGTCTACACCGTCAACCGGGGCAAGAGCGTGATGCTGGCTGTGATGGGCAAGGCGTCCCTTCGCGAGGGCTGCCAGATCACTGCCTCCCACATCGACTCCCCCCGGCTGGACGTGAAGCCCAGCCCCCTCTATGAGGACAGCGAGCTGGCCTACTTCAAGACCCACTATTACGGCGGCATCCGCAAGTACCAGTGGGTGGCCATCCCCCTGGCCATCTACGGCGTGGTAGCCCTGAAGGACGGCACCGTTCGTGAGGTGGCCCTGGGCGAGGGCAATGAGCCCAAGTTCGTGGTCACCGATCTGCTGCCCCATCTGGGCGGCGAGCAGGGCAAGAAGCCGCTGAACGAGGCCATTCCCGCCGAGAATCTCAACATTCTCCTGGGCTCCCGCCCGGTGGAGGGCGAGGGCAGCGACCGGGTGAAGCTGACGGTGATGGAGAAGCTCCATGAGAAGTACGGCATCGTGGAGGAGGACTTCATCTCCGCCGAGCTGGAGGTGGTGCCCGCCATGGACGTGACCGTCATCGGCCTGGACGGCAGCATGATCGGCGCCTACGGCCACGACGACCGGGTGTGCGGCTACGCCGCCCTCCGGGCCCTGCTGGACCTGGACGCCGTGCCCGAGAAGACCGCCGTGTGCATGCTGGCGGACAAGGAGGAGATCGGCTCCATGGGCGTCACCGGCATGCAGAGCGCCTGCTTCGACACCTTTATGGAGGACCTGTGCGCCGCCCAGGGCGTGGCGCTGCGGGAGTGCTACGAAAAGGCCTTCTGCCTGTCCACCGACGTGACCGCCGCCTTCGACCCCAACTTCTCCGAGGTGTATGAGAAGAAGAATTCCGCCTACCTCAACTACGGCGTGGGCCTTTGCAAGTACACCGGCGCCCGGGGCAAATCCGGCTCCAGCGACGCCGGTGCCGAGACGGTGGCCTACGTCCGCCGGGTGCTGGACGACTACGGCGTGATGTGGCAGATGGCGGAGCTGGGCAAGACCGACGCCGGCGGCGGCGGCACCGTGGCCCAGTACATGGCCAACCGCAACATCACCACGCTGGACGCCGGCGTGCCGGTGCTGAGCATGCACGCCCCCTTTGAGGTGGTGGCTAAGCTGGATTGCTATATGACCTACAAGGGCTGCAAGGCCGTGTATCTGGCAAAGTAAATGGCTCCACAAGCATGAAAAAACCCCCGGAAACTACGGTTTCCGGGGGTTTTTGTGTAAAGGCAAATCACTTGTTATGCCATTAATATAAAGGGAAGAAATGAGTTTTTGCCTGTAAAGTGAATTTACTTGCGGCCCATGGCGAAGGCTGCGGCGGCGTTGGCGTTGGCGCAGAAGGTGTCGGCCTCCAGGGCCACGTCGGCGCCGTCGCCGATGCGCTGCAGCATCTGCCACCACTCACTTCGGGCGATGGCCCAGCCGGGGGCGTCCTGCTCGTAGGGAGCCATGTGGGCGGTGAAGGCGGCCCAGACGTTGTCACTGTCCGTGGCCTTGACGGGGTAATGGCCGGTGAGGGACAGGAGAGCGTTGTACGCCTCATCGCTGCGCAGCAGGTGACGGGCCACCGCCAGAGCGGCATCGGCTCTGTCCTCATCCTGGGCCGTCACGCCCAGGGCCCACACCTCGCCGGGCAGCACGGCGTGGTCCTGATTGGTGGGATAGAACATGGGGAAGGCGGTGAAGTCCTCCACCTCACTCTGGGCGCTGTCCCAGCAGAAGGTCATGGCCAACTGCTGCTGGCGGAAGAGCACGTTTTCATCGTCACCGGTGATGGCGTCGTCAAAGGCCATACCGTTCATTTTTTGCAGCAGTTGGAGGGCGTCCACGGTGGGCTGTTCGTTGAGAATATAGCGGGTATGGGTCTCATCGGTGACACTGCCGCCGTAGAGATTGGTGACCAGGGCCCGGGTGCCCTCGTCCTCATTCTGCCCGCCGCAGTACACTTTGGCGGCCTGGGGGATGGTGAGGGAGGAGGACAGCACCTTCATGGCGCTGATGAAGCCCTCGGTGGTCCAGGTGTGGTTCTCCTGGTCAATATATTGCACAGCGCCGGAGGCCCGGAATACGTCCAGATTGACGGCCATGGCGGTGACCTCCATGGCGATGGGGGCGGCAAATACCACGCCGCCATCGGTGCAGGCGTCACGGACGGGGGCGTAGGCGTCCTTCATCAGCCCGGAGACGTCGGCGGTGCCGGCGCCGTTGCGCCGGGCGTGCTGGAGCTGGCTGACGGTGCCCAGCAGCAGGTCGGGCCCCAACCCCGCCTCCATGGCGGCGCTGAGGGTGGCCTGGTCGGTGTCGTCCAGCACCTTCCATTCCACGGTGACGTGGCTCCACTCCTCACCAAGACCGGAGAGCAGCTTTTTCCCGGCGGACTGCGACCAATCGCCCTCGTTGTAGACCCAGAAGCGCAGGGTGATGGGCTCCGGCGGTGTGGGCTCCTCATCCTCCGGCGCGGCAGCGCCGCAGCCAGCAAGGGCCAGAAGGGCCAGGGCCAGCAGCAGGGCAAGCATACCTTTTATTTTCATGGTCTTATCCTCCTGAAATCAGTGAAGTGAGGGCAGGGCGGCGGCAGCCACAGCCTGCCCGGTGCGGCGGGACGCCTCGTCCGGCAATACGAGGGACAGGGGCAGACGGGGATATTCCTCCGCCAGCACCCGCCGGCAGCGATCCAGCAGCGTGTCGCCCCCCGCACCAGACACCACCCGGCCCTGCAGCAGCACATGGCGGCAGCTGTACAGCCGGTGGTACAGGGGCAGCGTGTGGCCCAGGCACTGGCCTATGGTGGCAAACACCGCCAGAGCGTTTTTGTCCCCGGCCTCCGCCATGGCCTGAATGGCCTTGAGCTGATGGGCCAGGGGTTGGGTCTCCTCCCACCGGAGTCCCGCCCGGCGTGCCAGACGGATCACGCCGTCCTGGGAGAAATAGGACGCGCCGCAGCCACGGTCACCGGACCAGGGGTCCACAGGGGCGGCGGGGTCGTCGTCTACCGGGAGAAAAGCCAGCTCGTTGAGCCATCCGGTGAGGCCGCCTCCCTCCGTCACGAAGCCCCCTGCCTGACTGGTGCCCATGGCGATGCCCAGCAGAGAGGAGCGCCCCAACGTCATGGCCCCGGACAGGGCGCTGACGTCGCCGTCATTTTCCACCCGGCAGGGGATGGGGCCGAACAGGTCCCGAACCACCCGGAGGTACAAATCCCGGGTTTCGGCGGGATCGGGTACGGCGGAAAAGAGGCTGGAGCGCATCACCCTGCCCCCTACGCATACTCCGGCGGTGGAGATACCCACCGCGTCCACCCGGGGCAGGTGGGCCGCTGCCGACAGCAGCGCCTGCCGCACCTCCCGGTAGTGATAGGCGGGGTCGGCGTGGGTTTTGGGCGCCCAAAGCACCTCCTCGGTGTACACCGTGCGGCCGTCCTGGACAGCTGCGGCCTTGCGGTCGGTGCCGCCGGCGTCAAAGCCGATGCGGCAGCCGCCGCCCTGGACGGCACAGGGAATATCATGGGCGGCAGCCTCTGGGATATCTTCTGTATAAAGGACTGTAAAGGGCTTTTCATAGACACCGCTGAAAAAGGCGTAATCAAAGGTGCCGGGGCCGAATTGACGGCCCAGGAGGGCCGCGGCAGCGGCGTCGTCGCACAAGAGGGTATCGCCGCCCTTTTGCCACAGCAGCGTTTTCACCGTGCGGCGGAGGAAGTGGGCGTCGGCTTCGCCGCCATCGCCCCAGATGCGCAGCGAGAGACGCTCCGCGCCGTGGCGTCCCAGCAGGGCCAGGGTGACAGGCTTGTCCGCCGTGGCCAGATACGCCCTGTCCCATGCCTCCACCGGTACGAAGTCCGGCGCCAGCGCCGGGGCAGAGCAGGGGGCGGGGGTGATGCCGTACAGCGTCATGCGCATTCCCTCCCATCGTGTCATTTCAATTTTTCAATATACCATATTCCGGGGCTTATGTCACGAAAAAAGTGGAATGGCGGTATATTTCCCTCCCATCGGCGCAACATAGGCGGGAAAGGGAGGGATTTTGGGTGTACGACGAAACGGAGGAGCCCCGGGAAGGCGGGGAGCTGCGGCAGATCGTGGAGATGGGTTCGTCGGTGGTGACCAACCGCCACGGCACCGTCCACTGCCTCACCATCATCGGCCAGATCGAGGGCCATATGGTGCTGCCGGGCAATACAAAGACCACAAAGTATGAGCATGTGTTGCCGCTGCTGGCCTCGGTGGAGGAGAGCGACGAGGTGGACGGCCTCTTGCTGCTGCTGAACACCGTGGGCGGCGACATTGAGGCGGGCCTTGGCATCGCGGAGCTGGTGGCGGGCATGACCAAGCCCACTGCCACGCTGGTGCTGGGGGGCGGCCACTCCATCGGTGTGCCGCTGGCGGTGTGCGGCAAGCGGACGTTCATTGTGCCCAGCGCGTCCATGACCATCCATCCGGTGCGGATGGGGGGCACGGTGATCAACGCCCCGGCCACCTACCGCTATTTCGAGCGGATGCAGGAGCGAATCGTGGACTTTGTGGCCAGAAACAGCCGTATCAGCGGCGAAAAGTTCCGGGAACTGATGCTGTCCGTGGGGGACATGGCCAACGACGTGGGCAGCGTCATATACGGCAAGGAGGCGGTGGCCCTGGGGCTCATCGACCGCATCGGCTCCCTGGGGGACGCGTTGGATAGCCTGTACCGCATGATGGAGGAAAAGTAGGCGTGAGGGGCGCCTACTTTTTTCTTGAAAAATCAACGGAGTGTTGGTATACTACAATAGATTTAGTATGCAACGATAATTGAGGTGAAATGCGTGTATATCAAGGCCTTGGAAATCCAGGGATTTAAGTCCTTCCCGGAGAAAACCGTGCTGAACTTCGGCGAGGACATCACCGCCATCGTGGGCCCCAACGGCTCCGGCAAGTCCAATATCTCCGACGCCATCCGCTGGGTCATGGGCGAGCAGAACAGCCGCCAGCTCCGGGGCGCCAAAATGGAGGACGTTATCTTTGGCGGCACCGAGAAGCGCAGCCAGATGGGCTTTGCCCAGGTGACGCTGGTCATCGACAACACCGAGCACATTTTCCCCACCCGGGACGAGACGGAGGTGGCGGTGACCCGGCGGTATTACCGCAGCGGTGAGAGCGAGTATTACATCAACAAGCAGTCCTGCCGTTTGAAGGACGTGAATGAGCTGTTCATGGACACCGGCATGGGCCGGGAGGGCTATTCCATCATCGGCCAGGGCAAAATCGATGAGATTCTGTCCGTCAAGTCCGGCGAGCGCCGGGAGGTGTTCGAGGAGGCCGCCGGCATCTCCAAGTTCCGCCACCGCAAGGAGGAGGCGGAGCGCAAACTGGAGCGCACGGAGGAGAATCTGGTGCGCATCAACGACAAAATCGCCGAGCTGGAGCTGCAGGTGGAGCCGCTGCGGAAGCAGTCGGAGGTGGCCAAGCGGTATCTGGTGCTGCGGGATGAGCTGCGTGTGCTGGAAATCAGCGTGTGGCTGGAAAACCTGCAGGCACTGAAAACCGCCAAGATCCAACTGGAAAAGGACGTGGAGACCGCCCGGCAGGACAAGGAAAACGCCGAGCGGGCCCTGAACGACACCTACGCCCAGGCCGAGGCCCTGGGCGAGCAGGTGCGGCAGAAGGACGTGGAGGCGGAGGCGCTGCGGGGCCGGGCCGCTGACTTTGACGGGCGCATCGCCCAGGAGGAGAGCGCCATCGCCGTGCTGGAAACGGCGGCGCAGCACAACCGGGAGAACATTGACCGTATTCGCGCCGAGATGGCCGACACGGTGCACCGGGCCGGGGACATGGAGGTCCAGATTCAGGAGATGCAGCAGCGCATCGCCGCCATCGACGCCGAGAGCGCCGACCTGGAGAGGGAGATCGACGGACTGCTGGCCCAGGCCCGCACCATGACCGACAGCGCCGCCGGCGCTGCCAAGACGGCGGAAAGCCTGCGGGCGGAGGAGACCATCGCCCTGGCGGAGGCCGCCGACAAGCGCTCCGCCCTCAGCGCATTGCGCTCCGGCATCCACGAGGTAGGCGAGCGCATGACCACCGTGGCACACGATCTTGCCGAAGCCCGGGAGAAGCTGACCGCTGCCGAGGGCGAGGCCAGGGAGAACCGCAAGCTGCTGAACGCCGCCAAGGAGGACGCCGACGCCGCCGGGAACATCATCAGCGGCCACAGCCTGCGGATGGAGAGCCGCCGCAAAAAGGCGGAGGAGGCCGCGGCGGAGAAGCTGCAGCTCACCATGGACGTGAACGCCCTTACAGACCGCATCCATCTGCTGACGGAGATGGAGAAGGAGTACGAGGGCTTCTCCAAGGCGGTAAAGGTATGTATGCAGGCGGCGGACAAGGGGGGCCTGCGAGGCATCCACGGCCCGGTGGCCAATCTGATGCGCACCGACAGCCGCTACACCGTGGCGCTGGAGATCGCCCTGGGCGCGGGATTGCAGAACATCGTGGTGGATGCCGAGGAGGACGCCAAGGCCCCCATCCAGTATCTGAAGCAGCGGGACGGGGGCCGTGCCACCTTCCTGCCCATGAGCGCCGTCCGCGGCGACGTGCTGCGGGAGAACGTGTCCGGCGAGATGGGCTTCGTGGGCATCGCCTCGGAGCTGGTGGAATACGATAAACAATACGACGGCATTTTCAAGAATCTGCTGGGCCGCACGGTGGTGGTGGAGGACATGGACTGCGGCATCGCCATGGCCCGGAAGTTCCGCCAGGCCTTCCGCATCGTCACCCTGGACGGCCAGGTGCTGAACCGGGGCGGCTCCATGACCGGCGGCAGCGTCAGCCGCAGCGCCGGCGTGCTGAGCCGGGCCAATGAGCTGCGCACGTTACATGATAAGCTCTCCGCCATGAAAGAGAAGCTGGCCCAGGCCGCGGAGCGCTCAGAGCAGACCCAGCGGGAGCTGGACAAGGCCAACTACGAGCTGGAGGTGGCCAGGGAGCAGCAGCGCCACGCCGAGGATCAGATGCTGATGCTCCAGGGTAAGCAGGACCACTACGATATTCTCATCGGCACCCTGTCCCAGAGCTGCCAGGACATGGAGGCAGAGCAGGAGAATCTGCGCCGCCGCGTCAGTGACGACGAAGGCCGCATTGCCGACACGGAGAAGGCCGCCCAGGCCGCCGAGGAGCGGGCAAACCAGCTCCACCGGCAGGCACAGGAGGCCGCGGTGGGCCAGAGCCAGGCGTTGGAGGAGACCAACGCCCTCAGCGAAAAGCTGGCCCAGGCCAAGACCCGCCAGGCCGCCCTGCAGGTGGAGCGGCAGGAGAAGGAGGGCAGCATCCAGCGCACCGAGGCTCTGCGCAGCCAACTGAAAAACGACACCTCCGACCGGGAGGCGCTGATTGCCGACTTTGAGGGCAAGATCGCCCAGGCGGAGGCCGAAATGGCGGAGCACCGCGCTGCCATCGAGGCATTGCAGGGGGACAGCGGCGCCCTGCGGCAGCAGATGGAGGAGCTGACACGGCAGAAGCTGGCCCTGGAGGCCGAGAGGGACGCCAAGACCAGGGAGAGCCGGTCCTGCAACGACACCCTTTTGGCCACCTCCCAGGAGCTGAGTCGCATGGAGCAGAAGCTGGAGACCAACGCATTGCAGGAGAGCCAGATCCTGGACAAGCTGTGGGAGAACTACGAGCTGAGCCACTCCGACGCCATGGAGCAGCGCATCGAGCTGGAGAGCATCCCCAAGGCCACCCGCCGCATTGCGGAGCTGAACCGGGAGATCAAGGGCCTGGGCACCCCCAACATCGGCGCCATCGAGGAGTACGAGCGGGTCAACACCCGGTACACCTACCTCAGCGAGCAGCGCACCGACGTGGAGAAGGCCAAGGAGGAGCTGGGAGGCGTCATCGACGAGATCACCCGCCAGATGACGGAGATTTTCGCCCAGCAGTTCAAGCTGCTCAACGAGAGCTTCCAGGAGACGTTTTTGGAGCTGTTCGGCGGCGGCAAGGCCCGACTGGAGCTGGAGGACGAGAACGACATCCTCAACTGCGGCATCGAGATCAAGGTGCAGCCCCCCGGCAAGCAGCTCAAGACCATTACGCTGCTCTCCGGCGGCGAGAAGGCCTTCGTGGCCATCGCCCTGTATTTCTCCATTTTGAAGGTACATCCCACGCCGTTCTGCGTCATGGACGAGATCGAGGCGGCCCTGGATGAGTCCAACGTGGTGCGCTACGCCCGGTATATGCGCCGCATCGCCGGCAAGACCCAGTTCATCGTCATCACCCACCGCCGGGGCACTATGGAGGAGGCCGACGTACTCTACGGCGTCACCATGCAGGAGCGTGGCGTCAGCCGCATCCTCACCATCAACATGAACGACCTGGCCCGTGAGCTGAATATTAAATAAGGAGTATTCCATGGGATTTTTTGACAAACTGAAAAAAACCTGGCAGGACAACATCCTGTGGGAGAAGATGGACGACGCCTTTTATGAGGACCTGACCGACGCCCTCATCATGGCGGACGTGGGCGCGGAGCTGTCGGAGGACGTGGTGCGTCAGCTTCAGAACGTGGCCTACGTGAAGCGGCTGCGGACGGAGGAGGACATCAAGGGCGCGTTGCGCCAGGCCCTCAGCCAGCGTCTGGCGGTGGGCCCCACGGCGCTGAACCTGTCCACCCAGCCCAGTGTGGTGCTGTTCATCGGCGTCAACGGCGTGGGCAAGACCACCTCCATCGGCAAGATTGCCCACGTGCTCAAGGAGCAGGGCAAAAAGGTGCTGCTGTGCGCCGGCGATACCTTCCGGGCCGCAGCGGCGGATCAACTGGAGATCTGGGCCCAGCGGGCAGGGGTGGACATCGTGCGGCAGCACGAGGGAGCCGACCCCGGCGCCGTGCTGTTTGACGCATTGCAGTCCGCCAAGGCGAAAAACGTGGACGTGGTGCTGGTGGACACCGCCGGACGGCTCCACAACAAGCAGAATCTGATGAACGAGCTGGCCAAAATGCGGAAGATCATCGACCGGGAGTGTCCCGACGCCGCCAAGGAGACGCTGCTGGTGCTGGACGCCACCACCGGCCAGAACGGCCTCATCCAGGCCCGGCAGTTCAAGGAGACGGCGGGCCTTACCGGCATCGTCCTCACCAAGCTGGACGGCACCGCCAAGGGCGGCATCGTGTTCGCCATCGCCCAGGAGCTGGGCGTACCGGTGAAGTTTGCCGGCATGGGCGAGGGCATTGACGATTTGCAGCCCTTTGACGCCAAGGCGTTTACGGAGGCGATGGTATGAGAGCGGACGGACGGAAGTGGGACGAGGGCCGCAAGGTCACCGTCACCACGGGCTTTACCAAATTTGCCGAGGGCAGCGTGCTGATTCGCTGCGGCGACACGGTGGTGCTGTGCAACGCCTCGGTGGAGGACAAGACGCCGCCCCACGTGAAGCCCGGCTGGGGCTGGGTGACGGCGGAGTATTCCATGCTGCCCCGGGCCAACCGGGAGCGCAGCCGCCGGGACGTGGACAAGCTGAAGCTATCCTCCCGCAGCGCGGAGATCCAGCGGCTCATCGGCCGCAGCCTCCGGGCGGCGGTGGACCGGGAGGCCCTGGGCGAGCGCACCGTCACCATCGACTGCGACGTGCTCCAGGGCGACGGCGGCACCCGCACGGCCAGCGTCACCGGCGGCTTTATCGCCCTGGCCCTGGCAGTGGGCAAGCTGCGGCAGCAGGGGCTGTTGGAGCGTAATCCCATTATCCATTATGTGGCTGGCATCAGCGCCGGCATCGTGGACGACCAGGCCATGCTGGACTTGCAGTACAGCGAGGACAGCCGGGCCCAGGTGGATTTGAACTGCGTGATGAACGAGCGGGGCGAGATCATTGAGCTCCAGGGCACCGGCGAGGGCCGGGGCTTCACCGTGGCGGAGCAGCAGACCCTTTTGCAGCTGTGCGCCAAGGGAAACGCCGACTTAATCGCCATGGAAAAAGAGATTTTGGGCGATCTTTTATAAGGGAGGATGGAACGTATGAAATTTGTATTGGCCTCCCATAACCGGGGCAAGCTCCAGGAGATGCAGGCCATTTTGTCCCACCTGGGGGTGGAGGTGGTGCTGCAAAGCGACCTGGGACTCAATCTGGAGCCGGAGGAGACGGGCACCACCTTTATGGAAAACGCCGCCATCAAGGCCCGGGCGGTGGCACAGGCCAGCGGCCTGCCCGCCATCGCCGACGACAGCGGCCTTTGCGTGGATTGGCTGAACGGCGCTCCCGGCATCTACTCCGCCCGCTACGGCGGCGTGGGCAGCGATGCCGAGCGGTATCAGCTGCTGCTGCAAAACATGCGGGGCGCCACCAACCGCGCCGCCCATTTCCACACCGCCGTGGTGTGCTGCTTCCCCGACGGGCGGCAGCTTACCGCCCAGGGGGACTGCTACGGCACCATCGCCTTTGCCCCCATGGGGGAGGGGGGCTTTGGATATGACCCGGTGTTCTTTGTGCCCGAGCTGCGCAAGACCTTTGCCCAGCTGACGGCGGAGGAGAAGAACGCCATCTCCCACCGGGGCAACGCCCTGCGGAAATTCGCGCAGGTATTACAGGAAGATATGGAGAAGAACGGCTATGGAACTGACAAGTAAGCAGCGGGCCCAACTGCGGGGCATTGCCGCCGGGGAGGACACCATCCTCATCGTGGGCAAGGACGGCGTAACGGAGAACGTGATTCAGGAGGCGGACAACGCCCTGGAGGCCCGGGAGCTCATCAAGGGCCGGGTGCTGGAAAACAGCCTGCTCACCGCCCGGGAGGCGGCGGAGGCCATCGCTCCCGCCACCCGCAGCGAGGTGGTGCAGGTCATCGGCAGCAAGTTCGTGCTGTACCGCCAGCAGCCCCGGAAAGACAAACGAAAAATCACGCTGGTGAAGGCAGCGAAGTCCCTATGAAAATCGGCATTTACGGCGGCACCTTCAACCCCGTCCACAACGGCCACATTACGGCGGCCCGGGCGGCGGTGAAGGCCCTGGGGCTGGACAAGCTGCTGCTGCTCCCCGCCAACGTGCCGCCCCACAAGACGCTGCCGGAGGGCAGCGCGTCGCCGGAGCAGCGCCTGGAGATGGCGGAGCTGGCGGCGGGAGCGGTGGGCAAGCTGGCCCAGGCCGACGGCATTGAGCTGCAGCGCACCGGCAAGAGCTACACCAGCGACAGCCTGCGGCTGCTGCGGCAGCGGTACCCGGAGGACGAGCTGTGGCTGCTGATGGGCAGCGATATGTTCCTGTCCCTCCACCACTGGCACGAGCCGGAGGTCATCTGCGCCCTGGCCCACATCGGCGCCTTCCACCGCATGGACGGTGACGCGGACGAGGGCTTTGCCGCCCAGAAGCGGCTTTTGGAGCGGCAGTTCGGGGCAAAGGTCGCCATTATTGATAATGATGAGATCATCCCCATCAGCTCCACCCAGGTCCGTGAGGCCCTGGCGAGAGGGGAGGGGGAGAAGCTGGTGCCCACGGCGGTGTGGGGCTACATCCGGCGGTGCCATCTCTACGGCACCCATCCGGATTTGACCCGCCTGACCCCTGACGAGCTGCGGCCCATGGCCATGAGCTACTTAAAGCCCAAGCGGATGCCCCACGTGCTGGGCACGGAGCAGGAGGCGGTGCGTCTCACGCAGCGCTACGGCGGCGACGAGCAGGAGGCCCGCATGGCGGCGCTGCTCCACGACTGCACCAAAAAGCTGGACATGCCGGAGCAGCTTGCCCTGTGCGCGGAGTACGGCCTCACGCTGGACGAGCTGGAGCAACGGGCGCTGAAGCTGCTCCACGCCCGCACCGGGGCGGAGATCGCCCGGCGCACCTTCGCCGTCAGCGACGGCGTGTACAGCGCCATCCGCTGGCACACCACCGGCCACGCCAACATGACCCGGCTGGAAAAAATCCTGTATCTGGCGGACTACATCGAGCCCACCCGGGACTTTGACGGCGTGGACGCGCTGCGCAAGGTGGTCTACGAGGACTTGGACCGGGGCCTGCTGATGGGACTCACCATGACCATCGCGGAGATGGATAGCGAGGGCCGTCCGGTACACCACCACACCATGGACGCCAAAAACTACCTGATTGAGAAGGGAGTCACACTATGAAGACACCGAAGGAACTGGCACTGATGGCCGCCAAGGCCCTCAGCGACAAGAAGGGCAAGGAGATTCAGGTGCTGGAGATCAGCGATCTCACCACTCTGGCGGACTATTTCGTCATCTGCACCGGCAGCAGCAACACCCAGATCAACGCCCTGGTGGACAGCGTGGAAAAGGCGCTGACCGAGCAGGCCGGGGAGGAGCCCCTGCACCGGGAGGGCTACCGGGGCGGCACCTGGGTGCTGCTGGACTACGGCTGCATCGCCGTCCACGTGTTCAACGGCGAGGCCCGCAGCTTCTACGACCTGGAGCGGCTGTGGCGCGACGGCAAGAACGTGGACCTCACCGGCGTCATTGACGAGGCCGACATCCGCAAGCTGACGGTTTTGGAGTAAAAACGCCATAACAAAAGGCCCGGGCATAGTCCCGGGCCTTTTGGCATATCCTATCACCGGTGATGGATATGAAAAAACGAGGAAGCTGGAAAACATACCTGTTCTGGATCGCGCTGACGCTGGCGGTGGGCGGCCTGTCCGCCCTGCTGACCCGGGAGGGCACGGAGGCCTACGCCACCACCATGGTGAAGCCGCCCCTGTCGCCGCCGGGCATCGTATTCCCCATTGTGTGGACGGTGCTCTATGTGCTGATGGGGGTGTCCATGGCCCGGGTGCGGCTGGCCAGGCCCCACCCGCTGCAAGAGCGGGGCACGCTGCTGTACGTGGTGCAGTTGGCCTTCAACTTCTGCTGGAGCATCTATTTTTTCAACCTCTCGGCCTACGGCTTCGCCCTGGCGTGGCTGGCGGTCATGTGGGGGCTGATCCTGGCCATGGTGCTGACCTTCCGACAGGTGGACAAAACGGCGGCGTATCTGCAAATCCCCTATTTGATATGGGTGGCCTTTGCGGGCTATCTCAACGCAGGGGTGTGGCTGCTGAACGGGTGAATGGGAAAGGGACGGGTGCTGCCCGTCCCTTTTGCCATACTAAAACGGTATCCGGGGCCAGATGAGACTGCGCCACAGAATAGGCCCCACCGCGCCGGTGACGTCGAAACCCAGCCGCCGCTGGGCCGCCATCACTGCCGCCTGGGTGGCGGGGCCGAAGATGCCGTCGGCCTCCACGGTGGGCATATCGCCGTAAACCTGGGCCATGTATTGCAGCGCCCGCTGGAGCCGCGCCACATTCTCCCCTGTGTCGCCCCGTACCAGGAAGCGGCCGGGGTAGATCTCCGCCAGCCGCTCCCGGTAGGGGTCGGGCAGGTCGGTGAGGAGGCGGTCGTAGGCGTTTTGCAGGGCGTTCCAGGTGTCGTTGCCCACGATGCCGTCCACCGGCAGCCCGGCGTAGCGCTGAAAGGCGTATACCGCGTCGCGGGTGGTGTCGTCAAAGCTGCCGGTGACGCCGATGGCGGGGAGCTGGGGCAGGAAGAAGCCCAGAAAGCCCAGGTAGTATTGTATGGTCTCCACGCCGATGCCGCTGTCGCCGTAGCGGAGCTGGGAGGGGTAGGTCCGGGCCACGTCGGATAGGGTGAGACCCTGGGCGGACAGCTCGCTGAGACCCCGGACGCCTGCCCACACGGATTTCAGCTTATACCAGGTCACAGGCCCCACCACGCCGTCCACGGCGATATTGAAGGCGTTCTGGAAGGCCCGCACCGCCTGCTCCGTGGGCAGGTCGAAGATGCCGTTGGTGTTCCGAATGGGAGGAATGGCGGGGAAGTTCATGCCGATGCGGTTCAGCACCCGCTGCACCGTGCGCACGTCCTCCCCCACGCTGCCCCGGCGCAGAGGGCGGCCGGGGTAGGAGGCGGTGCGGCTGGACACGGGGGCGTCGGTGACGATGTCGATGTCGTCGCCGTAGTAGTATTGCAAAATCTGATAGGGTGTGTAGCCCTGCTCGGCAAGCTGCACCGTGCCCCACTGGGAGAGCCCCCGGCACTGGCTGCGCACGCCGTCGCAGAACATGGCGAACAGGGGCTCCACGTTGCCCCGGCGGACGATGTAGCTGCGGAATATCTCGTCCACAATGCGGCTGATGTTTTCAAACTGGTCGCCGTTTTCCACGAAATATTGATCGTACTGGGTGGTGCTGGTGATGTCAAAGTCGTAGCCCCGGCTGGGGTAATACTCGGTATAGATCCGATTCAGGGTAAAGGAGAGCTGGGCCAGGATGTTGGCCCGAATGGCCGCCTCCGGCCAGGTGGGGTAGATCTCGTGGGAGGCCACGTTCTTGATGTAGTCCGTAAAGGGTACGGTGACGTTCCGGGCCGGCTGGTCGGGGCGGCCCAGGTGTACGGTGATGAACTCCGGCACAACGGGAGTGGTGGGCATAGCGCGGCCTCCTTACAGCAAAATGGGCTCCAGCATCACCGGAAGCAGCGTCTCCACCCCGTCGTAGATCACCACCCGCCGGTCGGTGAGAGGGCGGTAGCCGGGATGGGTGATGGTGACGGTGTAGATGGTGGTGCTGCCGTCGGCGGTGTCCTCCCGCTGGGAGGCCTGCCGGGCCTTGGCGGGCAGAATGAAGCCCTCCGCCACGCCGCTCTGGTCGGTGGTTTTGCGGTAGATGGGCAGGCGGGTGCCGTCCAGATTGGCGTCCACTGCCACCGTGGCCCCCGCCACCGGGAAGGCGCCGAAGGCGGTGAACACCTGCACCCGCAGCGTGCCCCTGCCGGGATTGTCCCCCAGATAGGGGCCCAACTGCTCCAGAGAAAAGGTTTGCTCGTTCATGGCTGTTCCTCCTTATGATAACAGGGGAGAGGCTCCCCATTCTCATGGTATGCGCCGCGAAAACATCTTGACAAACGGCGGGGGAGTGGGTAGAATAGCTACGATATTTTTCATCGGCGATGATGGGAAAAAGACGGAGCAATGCCCGCCGCAAGAGAGTCGGCGTCTGGTGCGAGCCGATGGGGGCGCTCCGCTGTACTGGCCCCGGAGCCTCCCGCTTGAACAGGGCGGGACGGACGCACACCGTTATCCGTGCCGCCTCCCAAAGAGGCACTGAGATGGCGCAGCCGCGCCGAAATCAGGGTGGTACCGCGTTCATTCGCCCCTGACCCATTTTTGATGGGCCGGGGACTTTTTTTATGCCGAAAAACAGAATTTCCAAAGGAGAAAAGCTGATGTATTACGATTTTTCCGCCATTGAGAAGAAGTGGCAGGCCCGGTGGGAGGAGACCAAGCCCTATGCCGCCGTCACCGGCGACCCCCGGCCCAAGTTCTACGGCCTCATCGAGTTCCCCTATCCCAGCGCCGCGGGGCTTCACGTAGGCCACCCCCGGCCCTTTACCGCCATCGACATTGTCAGCCGCAAGCGCCGCATGGAGGGCTACAACGTGCTGTTCCCCATCGGGTATGACGCCTTCGGCCTGCCCACGGAGAACTTCGCCATCAAGAACCACATCCATCCCGCCATCGTCACCCGGGACAACATCGCCAACTTCACCCGGCAGCTGAAAATGCTGGGCTACGGCTTCGACTGGGACCGGGTGGTGGACACCACCGACCCCAAGTATTACAAGTGGACCCAGTGGATCTTCCTGCAGATGTACAAGAAGGGCCTGGCCTACAAGACCACCATGCCCATCAACTGGTGCACCAGCTGCAAGGTGGGCCTGGCCAATGAGGAAGTGGTAGAGGGCAAGTGCGAGCGCTGCGGCGGCGAGGTGGTGCGCAAGGAGAAGAGCCAGTGGATGCTGGCCATCACCAAGTACGCCGACCGGCTCATCGACGACCTGGACGAGCTGGACTACATCGACCGTGTCAAGGTGCAGCAGAAGAACTGGATCGGCCGCTCCTACGGCACCGACGCCACCTTCAAGACCAGCACCGGCGACGACGTCACCGTGTACACCACCCGGGTGGACACCATTTTCGGCGTCAGCTACATGGTGGTGTCCCCGGAGCATCCCCTGCTGGACAAGTGGCAGGACAAGATCGTCAACTGGGACGCCGTGGCGGAATACCGCCTGGCCGCCTCCCGCAAGTCCGACTTTGAGCGGGGCGAGCTGAACAAGGAAAAGACCGGCGTGCGCCTGGAGGGCGTGGAGGCCTATCACCCCATCACCGGCGATGCCATCCCCATGTTTGTGTCCGACTACGTGCTGATGGGCTACGGCACCGGCGTGGTGATGGGCGTGCCCGGCCACGACCAGCGGGACTGGGAGTTTGCCACCAAGTTCGGCCTGCCCATCCGCGAGGTGGTGGCCGGCGGCGACGTGACGCGGGAGGCCTTCGTGGCCAAGGACGACAGCGCCGTCATGGTCAACTCCGGCTTCCTCAACGGCATGACCGTCAAGGAGGCCATCCCCGCCATGCGGCAGTACGCCGTGGACCACGGCTGGGGCAAGGAAAAGGTGAACTACAAGCTGCGTGACTGGGTATTTACCCGCCAGCGGTACTGGGGCGAGCCCATCCCCCTGGTGAACTGCCCCGAGTGCGGCTGGGTGCCCCTGGATGAGAGCGAGCTGCCCCTGCTGCTGCCCAACGTGGAGAGCTACGAGCCCACCGACGACGGCGAGAGCCCCCTGGCCAAGATGACCGACTGGGTCAACACCACCTGCCCCCAGTGCGGCGGCCCCGCCAAGCGGGAGACCGACACCATGCCCAACTGGGCCGGCTCCTGCTGGTACTACCTGCGGTATATGGACCCCCACAACGATAAGGAGTTCCTCTCCCGTGAGGCCGAGGAATACTGGGGCCCTGTGGACTGGTACAACGGCGGCATGGAGCACACCACCCTCCACCTGCTGTACAGCCGGTTCTGGCACAAGTTCCTCTACGACCTGGGCCTTGTCCATACCAAGGAGCCCTATGCCAAGCGCACCAGCCACGGCATGATCCTGGGCAAGAACCCCCACTATATCGGCAACGTGGACACCGAGGAGGAGAAGCAGGCCCTTATCGCCAAGTACGGCTCTATGGCCACCCGCCCGGCGGTGAAGATGTCCAAGTCCCTGGGCAACGTGGTGAACCCCGACGACGTGATCAAGGCCTACGGCGCCGACACCATGCGGCTCTACATCATGTTCATCGGCGACTTTGAGAAGACCGCCGCCTGGTCTGACGAGGCCGTGAAGGGCAGCAAGCGCTTCCTGGACCGCTGCTTCAATCTGCAGGACATGGTCAGCGATGAGGAGGGCATCTCCAAGGCCAACATGGCCTCCGTCCACAAGACCATCAAGAAGGTCAGCGCCGACATCGAGGAGCTGAAGATGAACACCGCCATCGCCGCGCTGATGACGCTGGTGAACGAGTTTTACAGCAAGGGCCTGTCCCGGGGCG
Source organism: Oscillospiraceae bacterium (assembly GCA_017412585.1). GTDB lineage: Bacteria > Bacillota > Clostridia > Oscillospirales > Oscillospiraceae > Vescimonas. Next base: position 15,925 of record JAFPXK010000030.1, on the reverse strand, counting down.
ACCTGAGCGTGCTCATCCGTCTGCTGAGCCCCTTCGTGCCCCACATGGCCGAGGAGATGTGGGAGAACATGGGCTTTGCCGCCGCGTGTGGCAAGATGGCCATGCAGAGCCCCTGGCCGGAGTATGACGAGAGCAAGACCGTGGACGCCCAGGTGGAGATGGCCGTGCAGGTCAACGGCAAGCTCCGTGGCACCGTGGTGGTGGACACCGACAGCGACGAGGCCGCCGTCAAGGCCGCCGCGCTGGAGAGTGACCGCGTCAGGAAGGCCACCGAGGGCATGAGCGTGGTGAAAACCATCTTCGTGAAAAATAAGCTCATCAACCTTATCGTCAAGCCCGCCAAGTAAAAACAGAATCCCCGCGAAGCCATCGGCTTCGCGGGGATTTGCGCCATAATGGGGTATGCCGTCAGCAGAGAGTTTCCTCCCGCTCGGCAAATAATTTGTCGTTGGTCTGGAAAAGGGTCATATCGTGGCTCAGACAGAAGATAATAATGGCGTCCCGCTTGTCCCGGGGGTACAGCGGCGCCAGACGGCACTGCAGCAGCAGATTCTGGGTCTCCTCAAAGGTGGCCTGCAGGCCGAAGCACAGGCACAGCAGCCTGTTGCGGGAGGGGTTGCGGCGGCCGGAGAAAACCTGATGGAGGTACACCTCGCTCATACCGGACTGCTTGGCCAAAGCAGCCTTGGTGATGTTTCGCTTTTCAAAAAGACGTTTGAGCATTTCGGGGGCCGATTCGCTGCGGAAGCTGCTGTCATTCTCCGTCAGGAATCGATCCAGATTGTTGGCCTGCATCAGCTCCCGCTGCAGGGCGTCAGTGTTCTTCGACTCCATTCGGCACTCCTTTACAAATAATCTCAAATATTATATCATAATGATACTTGAATTCGCCAAAAAATCAATATGCCGGGAGCATAGTATCAAGGAGGTTTTTTTGGTGTATGATTTCTTGCTCCACGCCGTGGAGGAGCAGTTTATGGTGGAAAAAACGCTGAAACGCAGCGGGAGGGGCACCGTGACGCTTTTGCGCCACCGGGCCACGGGAAAGCGGTACGTGTTTCGGCACTATACCGGCAGCGGCGACGTATACCGCAAGCTGCTGGCGGTGGAGTGCCGCTACCTGCCACGCATCGAGGAGGTGGCGGAGAAGGACGGCTCCGTGGCGGTGCTGGAGGAGTATATCCAGGGCGACACGCTGTCGTTTCTGCTGGAGGGCGGCGTGTTGACGGAGAAGGAGGCCCGCCTGGCCGCCGGCAACCTGTGCGACGCCCTGTGGGTGCTCCACTCCCTGGGGGCGGTTCACCGGGACGTGAAGGACAGCAACGTGATACTGCGGGGGGATGAGGCGGTGCTCATCGACTTTGACGCCTCCCGCATGGTGAAGCCCCAGGCCAGCGCCGACACCCAGATCATGGGCACCACCGGCTACGCCGCCCCGGAGCAGTTTGGCCTGAAGCAGACCGACGGCCGGGCGGATATCTACTCCCTGGGCGTGCTGCTGAACGTGATGGTCACAGGGCAGCATCCCTCCCGCCAACTGGCAAGGGGCGACCTGGGGCGCATCGTCCGCCGCTGTACCACGGTGGACCCGGAGGGGCGCTTTCCCGACGCGCTGACGCTGAAGGAGGCGCTGGACGTATGAAGAAGTGTGTTCAGTGCGGGGCCGACCTGCCGGATGGGGCCTCCCTGTGTCCCTACTGCGCCGCCTCCCAGGTGGAGCGGCATACCGTCTCACCGCCTCGGCGCATCAACCGCTTCCGCCTGCGGCGGGTAATCACGACGGCGGTGGTAACGGCGTCCCTTGTGGGCAGCGCCGTCGCCATTGTGCTGGGCGTCCGTGCCATCCGGGCGAAGGAGCGGCGGGAGGCGGAGGCCGCCGCATTGGCGGCGCTTGAGGCACAGCAGGAGGCGGTGGAGAATACGGACCCGTTGGACGCGCTGCTGGAGAGCCTTGCCGTCTCTGAATCCGAACCTGTGACGCCCCTGCCCGGCGACGTGGCGGAGGGGGCGGAATATCCCTATTATATAGAATACACCGCCGAGAATGGACAGGTTTATTTGCTGTTTGCGGGTATGCCGCAGATATACAATGACGCCCCTGCTCCGAAGGGGCGGTGGGAAGGCTGGGCGGCTGAGGGCGGCCAGTGCGGCACCACGATGGTGCTGTGTGCCAAGCGGCCGGGGGAGCTGCCCTGCCCCCGGGAGTTAGACGCCCTGGTGGCCTCTTACCGCCTGGAGGACGTGTCCGGCAACGCCGCCGTGTGGCTGGAGCCGAGCAGCTTAAATAACTGGTATCATTATTCCGATGATCTTCTGCAAAGCTATTTGGCAAACGCCATTGGCCCGGCGGGCCGGGCGGTGCTGCGCTGGACGGTGGAGATGAAAAACGGCGACGTGATTTACCTGGACCAGGTGATGGACGTGTCACTGACGAAGGAGATCACTGTGGACGGCACCATCGCGCCCATGGATGACGCCGCCGCGCTCCAGCGGGTGATCGACGCCGTGGAGCCCCTGTCTCAGACGGGGCGTTACGCCGTCACTCTCCATCTTCCTGCCGCCACCTATACCGAAGCCGTCCGCTTCAGGGGTGACCTCACTGTGATAGGCAGGGGGGAGGACACGGTGTTTGCCGCCGGGGCCACGGTGGAGGACACGGCGCCCCAAATCGTGCTGCGGGACGTGACGTTTGAAGGACAGGGCGGCGTGGGCCTTGCGGCGCTGCGCCCGGTGATACTGATGGGCTGCCGCTTCTCCGGCTGGGACACCGCCGTTTCCGTCAAGCGCTTTACCACCATCGGCGCGGATTTCTGCCTCTTTACGGACAACACTGTGGGCGTGGAGATCGACTCCCTGTTCGAGGGAATGCAGGTGCTGGGGGTGTGCGAGCTGCGCCGCAATGAGACGGCAGTGCGGGTGGTACACATGTCCAGAGACAACAGCATGTGGATCAATAAATGCGTGTTCGGGGAGAACGGAACGGATATTGACAACCCGGAGGACTACAATATTGATATGACCATGTGCAAGTTTACATAACTCTTGCATCCGGCGGGCAGCGCCTGACCGATGGGAGAAAGGGGCAGAATAACCACAAAAATGCAAAAAAATAGCTTGACAGCCGGGGGAGCGTTGCGTATAATATCCTCTGTTAAGTCATGTGCTATGACTTCTTCAAGAGTACCTGCGGATAAAGCCCGGGTATATCGGAGGGAGGGAAAATAGATGTCCGAAGTCCATGTGAAGGAAGGCGAGAGCCTGGATAGCGCCCTGAAGCGCTTTAAGAGGAGCTGCGCCAAGGCCGGTATCGTGGCTGAGGTGCGCCGCCGTGAGTGCTATGAGAGCCCCAGCGTCAAGCGCCGCAAGAAGTCCGAGGCCGCTCGCAAGAACCGCAACAAGCGTTACTATTAATGCGCACGTCACCTGCCCGGTTTCGGGCAGGTGATTTTTTCTTGTATTTCCCGGGAAAAATGATATACTATCAAACTGTCGACAAAGTGTCTACAGTCTGATACTATCAGCGGAAATCATCCTGATTGCACCGAAAGGAGGGAGGCGTATGGCCTTTTCCCTGCGGCCCGACCGGGTGTTTGCCTCCTATCAGGAGGTGACGCCGGAACTGCTGCACCGCCGGGGCATCCAGCTGGTGCTGTGCGACCTGGACTACACGTTGGCCCCCAAGCGGGTGAAGGTGCCGGACAGCGACGTGTGCAACTGGATCGCCGACCTGGCGGACGTGGGCATCACCGTCATGGTGGTCAGCAACAACCGCAATCCCGCCCGGGTGGCGGCCTTCTGCCAGCCTCTGGGCATCCTGTACGAGGGCCACGCCGGCAAGCCGGGCACCGGCGGCTACCGCCGGGCCATGGCCCGGGCCGGCATCGACGCCGCCCACACCGCCGCCCTGGGCGACAAGCTGCTCACCGATATGCTGGCGGCTAACCGCGCCGGGCTATGGGCCCTGATGGTGGAGCCCCTGGGGGGCCCCGTAGGCCCATGGAACCACTTTTTACATCTATTACAGCGGCCCTTCAAGGCCCTGCGAAAGGAGAAATAAGCTATGAATCACATTGCACGTATCAGCCAGGCCCTGGGCAATCTGCCTGCCATTTTGCTGACCTCCGATTCCAACTGCTTCTATGCCACCGGCTTCATGGGGGAGGGCATGGCCCTCATCACCCGCCAGGGAAGCTGGTATTTCACCGACTCCCGCTACACCGAGGCGGCGGGCAAGGCCATCGGCGACGCTGCCGTCATTGAGCAGATCAGCGCCCAGCGGCCCTTTACCGTGTGCATCAACGACGTGCTTACCGCCCAGGGCATCAGGACGGTGGGCTATGAGGACGCCAACCTCACCGTGGCGGCGTACAACGACCTGTCCGCCAAGCTGAAGGCGGATATGGTAGGCGCCAGCGACCTGATGAAGGATCTGCGCGCCGTGAAGGACGCCGAGGAGATCCGCCGCCTCACCGCCGCCCAGCGCATTGCGGAGAAGGCTCTCGACCAGATCTGCCGGGAGATCCAGCCCGGTATGACGGAGAAGCACATCGCCGCCCGGCTGACGTATCTGATGATGGAGTACGGCGCCCACAAGAATTCCTTCGACCCCATCGTGGCCTCCGGCCCCAACGGCTCCATGCCCCACGCCGTGCCCACGGACCGGCAGGTGCAGCCGGGGGAGTTCGTCACCATGGACTTCGGCTGCATTTACGAGGGCTATTGCAGCGATATGACCCGCACCGTCTGCGTGGGCGAGCCCACCGAGGAGATGCGGAAGGTGTACAACACCGTTTTGGAGGCCCAACTGGCCGGCATCGCCGCCGCCAAGGCGGGTGTCTCCGGCGCGGACATCGACGGCGCGGCCCGCAAGGTGATCGAGGACGCGGGCTACGGCCAGTATTTCGGCCACAGCTTCGGCCACAGCCTGGGCATCGACATCCACGAAGCCCCCAACAACGCCCCCTCCAACCACAACCCCATGCCCGACGGCGCCGTCACCTCCGCCGAGCCCGGCATCTACATCCCCGGCAAGTTCGGCGTCCGCATTGAGGACGTGATGGTCATCAAGGCCGACGGCAGCCATCTCATCACCGAGGCCCCCAAGGCGCTGCTGGTGCTGTAAGCACTTTTTTGCAGAATTTCATGTAAAACCCTTGCCAAACGGCAGGTGTTCATGTACAATATATGAGGCTAATTTTGGCTGCACTATTCATTTCGAGGGAATCGTCATGTTCCCTCATCAATATGGGAGGACATAATTATGGCAACTATTACTGCCGGCGATTTCAGAAACGGCAAGACCTTCGAGTATGAGGGCAAGATCATGCAGGTGGTGGAGTTCCAGCACGTGAAGCCCGGCAAGGGCGCCGCTTTCGTGCGCACCAAGATGAAGAACATCGTCACCGGCGGCGTCACCGAGACTTCCTTCAACCCCACTGCCAAGTTTGAGGAGGCCTTCATTGACCGCAAGGATATGTCTTACAGCTACAATGACGGCGACCTGTACTACTTCATGGACCAGGAGACCTTCGACATGGTGCCCCTGGGCAAGGACCTGCTGGGCGACGCCTTCAAGTTCATCACCGAGAACACCGTGTGCAAGGTGCTGAGCTATAAGGGCAACGTGTTCGGCCTGGAGTGCCCCAACTTCATGGACCTGGAGGTCACCGAGACCGAGCCGGGCCTGGCCGGCAACACCGCCACCAACACCCTCAAGCCCGCCACCGTGGAAACCGGCGCCGAGGTGAAGGTGCCCCTGTTCATCAACATCGGCGACAAGATCACCATTGACACCCGTACCGGTGAATATCTGGGCCGCGCCAAGTAAATCCTAAAGACCGAACCACCAATAGGACTGGGCGGTGTGCGCCGCCGGAAAGGAGCAACACAATGGAAATTTCCGAGAAGGTAGCGTATCTGAAGGGTCTGGCCGAGGGCCTGAAGCTGGACGAGGAGACCAAGGAAGGCAAGCTGATTGCCGGTATCATCGACGTGCTGGACGCTATGGCGGAGGAGTTCGCCGACGTGGAGAGCGAGATCATCGACCTGGAGGACGGCCTGGACGCCGTCAGCGAGGACCTGAGCGACGTGGAGGAGACGCTGTACTTCGCTCTGGATGATGACGACGAGGATGATGACGAGGACGACGATGACGACGAGCTGTTCGTCACCACCTGCCCCTGCTGCGAGGAGGAAGTGGTGTTCGACGAGGACGTGCTGGCCGACGGCGAGGTGGTGTGCCCCAACTGCGGCGAGCGCCTGGAGTTCGACCTCAGCGACCTGGCCAACGCCACCAATAAGGACGAGGAGTAATCCGCCTGCATCAAGGCATTAAAGCGCGGCTTTCGGGCCGCGCTTTTTCTATGTTGCGAAAGCGGCAAATTGTGGTATAATGGGCGGGAAGGCTGTGCCCTGCGGGGCAAAACTGGCGGCCTTTTGAGGATAACGCTATGAGAACGGAAGATAAGCTGAATATGACCATGCTCTGCGACTTCTACGAGCTGACCATGGGCAACGGTTATTTCCAGACGGGTTACAAGGATCGCATCTGCTATTTCGACGTGTTTTTCCGCCGGGTGCCGGATGGCGGCGGCTTCGCCATTGCCGCCGGCCTGGAGCAGCTCATTGACTATATCCAGAACCTGCATTTTGACGAGCGGGACATTGCCTATCTCCGCTCCCGGAACTATTTCAGCGAGGAATTTTTGGCCTATCTGAAGGATTTCCATTTCACCGGCGATATTTACGCCATCCCCGAGGGCACCCCGGTGTTTCCCCGGGAACCGCTGGTGGTGGTGCGGGCTCCGGCCATTGAGGCCCAGCTCATTGAGACCTTCACCCTGCTGACGGTGAACCACCAGAGCCTGATCGCCACCAAGGCCAACCGCATCTGCCGGGCCGCCCGTGGCCGCACGGTGCTGGAGTTCGGCTCCCGCCGGGCCCAGGGGGCCGACGCCGCCATCATCGGTGCCCGCGCCGCTTACATCGGCGGCTGCGCCGGCACCGCCTGCACCATCTCCGACGAGATTTACGGCGTGCCCGCCGGCGGCACCATGGCCCACGCCTGGGTGCAGATGTTCGACAGCGAATACGAGGCCTTCAAGGCCTACTGCGAGACCTACCCCACCAATGCCACCCTGCTGGTGGACACCTATAATACGCTGAAATCCGGCGTGCCCAACGCCATCCGTGTGTTCAACGAGGTGCTGCGGCCCCGGGGCATCACCAAGTGCGGCATCCGTCTGGACAGCGGCGACATCGCCTATCTGAGCCGCAAGGCCCGGGAGATGCTGGACGCGGCCGGGTGGGAGAGCTGCCAGATCTCCGCCTCCAACTCCCTGGACGAGTACCTCATTCAGGACCTGCTGCTCCAGGGCGCCCAGATCGACATGTTCGGCGTGGGCGAGCGGATGATCACCGCCCGGTCCGAGCCTGTGTTCGGCGGCGTATATAAGCTGGTGGCGGTGGAGGACGACCAGGGCAACGTGGTGCCCAAGATCAAGGTCAGCGAGAACGTGGAGAAGATCACCGTCCCCCACTTCAAGAAGGTCTACCGCTTCTACGGCAACGATACCGGCAAGGCCATCGCCGACTATATGACGGTGTATGACGAGGAAGTGGACGACAGCAAGGATCTGGAGATTTTCGACCCCAACGCCACCTGGAAGAAGAAAACCGTCTACGATTTCCACGCCCGCCAGCTCCTGGAGCCCATCTTCCTTGGAGGCAAGCTGGTGTACCAAAGCCCCACCCTGCCGGAGATCAAGGCCTACTGCCAGCAGCAGGTGGATACGTTGTGGGACGAGGTGAAGCGCTTCGACAATCCCCACTCCTACTACGTGGACCTGAGCCAGAAGCTGTGGGACATCCGCAACGATTTGCTGCATAAGTCACAGCACTGATGGGAATGAGCAGAACGGAAAACGTGGAGCTGACGGTATTATGCCTCATCACGGACGGAGACAGAATGCTGCTTCAGAACAGGGTGAAAAAGGACTGGCAGGGATATACGCTTCCCGGCGGTCACGTGGAGCCGGGAGAATCCTTCGTTGACGCGGTGGTGCGTGAAATGAAGGAAGAAACCGGGCTGGATATCAAAAACCCGAGACTGGTGGGCGTAAAGCAGTTTCCCATCAAGGAAGGGCGATACGTTGTCTTTCTCTTTAAGACCACGGAGTACAGCGGAACGGTGGTTTCTTCGGATGAAGGGCAGATGGAATGGGTGGAAAGCAGCCGCCTGCCGGAGATAAACACGGTGGATGATTTTGCGGCATTGCTGCGGGTGATGAACGACCCCGCGCTGACGGAATTCCAGTACCTGGTCGACGGAGAAGCGTGGACAGTCTCAATTAAGTAAAGTGGGACCTGATGATAAGGAGGGACGGCGGCGATGTCTGACTTTGTGAAGAAATGGGAGAAGGAGCGCAGCGGCGGAATGTGGCGCTACTTTATCCGCCATCTGCCGGGGATGCTTGCGCTTCTGGCGGGTGCGGTGCTGGGAACCTGCCTTTTGAGGAGGGAATTCCCTGCTTCCGTTTCTGTTGCTGATTTCAGCATTAGCGTGGCAATCGTTTTCGCTATCTTTCTGCTGTCCTGGTTTATGAATGAGTGGCGCTACCGCGGCGAAAAAAGCGACGCGCAGAAGCGCGGAAGGACGCACAAACACAAAAAAACGGGGCGTTGACAGCCCCGTTTCTTTGCGTTATAATAGCCTCACAATCCAAGGGGTGCTGGCCAGAGCCGGCTGAGATGGGGCGTGTTCCGCTCCGATCCCTCGAACCTGATCCGGGTAATGCCGGCGTAGGAATGCGATCATACCGTTTGCAAGTGCCGCATCACGCCGCCATTGGCCGTGAGGCGGTATTTTTTCATCCATAAAGGAGAGAAATCATGAAAAATAACGCATTGCGCGCCCTTACCGAGGGCGGTATCATGGTGGCGGCGGCCACGGCGTTGAGCTATCTGAAGCTGTTTGAGCTGCCCCAGGGCGGCTCGGTGTGCATCGGTATGCTGCCCATCTTCCTCTACTGCGTCCGCTGGGGCCTGAAGGACGGCCTGCTGTGCTCCCTGGCCTACGGTATCCTGCAGCTCATTTTCGACGGCGCCTATGCCTGGGGCTGGACCAGCATGCTGCTGGACTACGTGGTGGCCTTTACGGTGCTGGGCTTCGCCGGCCTCTTTGCCCGCCAAAAGTACGGCGTGTTCGCGGGCACGGTGGTGGGCTGCGTGCTGCGGTTTATCGTCCATTTCATCAGCGGCGTCACCATCTACCGCATCTATGAGCCGGTGGAGCTGTTCAACACCACCTTTGCCAACCCCTATCTCTACTCCGCCGCCTACAACGGCAGCTACGTGGCCATCGACATGGCGCTGTGCCTGGTGATTTTCGCCCTGCTGTACAAGCCCATGAAAAAGTACTTTTTGGCCCAGGATTTGGCCCAATAACTCCGTTTTCCCCTCTCTTTGGTCCGTCCGGGTACGCCCGGGCGGGCCGTTTTTATTTTTTCGCAAAAATGTGTTGACAAACCGTGAGAAATCTGTATAATAACATGTGTTCGTCAGGAACACAGCGGGATTGTGTAAAGGTAGCACAGCGGACTCTGACTCCGTATGTGAGGGTTCGAATCCTTCTCCCGCTGCCAGAAAAAAGCACTTGCGAGAGCAAGTGCTTTTTTTTTGAACGATGATTTTTCGGAGGATACCAATATGAGATGGGATTTGCTGTGGGGACGGCTGAAATACGGCAAGCAGCCCCCCATTAACCGGAAAAAGCGCCGCATGGGCTGCATTGGCGACAGCATCACATTCGGCGCGGGGGTGGTGGACACCCGGGAGGCCGACGCCTGGCCCTTCCTGCTGCAGAAGAGCCTGGGAGAGGGCTGGCAGGTGTTTGACTACGGCGTTTCCGGCGCCACGCTGCAAAAGGAGGGCCATTTCCCCTACGTGAAGTACGGCTTCCTGCCACACTTCCGCCGCTGCCGCCCGGAGCTGGTGACGCTGATGCTGGGCACCAACGACACCAAGCCCTTCAACTGGAACCGGGAGCGATTTGCCCGGGAGTATGACGAGGCGGTGGAGAAGCTGCTGGCCCTGCCCTGGCACCCCCAGGTGGTGCTGATGACGCCGCCCCGGCCCTTCCCGGACAGCGCCACCGGCGTCATCGGCTTCGACGTGGTGGAGGATGCCATCGTCAACGGCGTGCGTCCCACGGTGTTGCAGGTGGGGGAGAAGTACGGCGTACCCGTCATCGACCTGTACGCCTTTACGGAAAACCATCCCGAGTTTTTCATCGACGGCGTCCACCCCAACCGGGAGGGCAACCGGGCCATTGCCGACTATCTGCTGAAAACGCTGCCGCTGGTGCGATAATCGTGTGACAGGGAGGAAAGGCCGTGTCTGCATCTACGAAACAACTGGCCCTCTGCGGCGTCATGACGGCGCTGGGGGTGGTGCTGCTGTGCCTGGGCGGCCTGGTGCCCCCGGCGCTGTACATCTGCCCCATGCTGGCCTCCACGGTGCTGGCGGTGATCCGCCTGGAGTGCTCGCCCCGTCACGCCTGGACCTGCTTTGCCGCCACCGCTATTCTGGGCCTGCTGCTGGGCCCTGACAAGGAGGCGGCGTCGCTGTACCTTTTCCTGGGCTATTATCCGCTGCTCAAGCCCCGGCTGGACGCCATCCGCCCCGCCGCGGCGGGCTGGGCAGCGAAGCTGGCTCTGGCAGGCGCCGCCGTCACCGCCATGTATCTTTTGCTCATCTATGTCTTTGCGCTGGACGGCCTGGCGGAGGAGTTTGCCACGGTGCTGCGCTGGGTGCTGATTACCTGCATCCTCCTGGGCGCGGTCATCTTCGTGCTGTTTGATGTATTGCTGGGCCGTATCAGCACCATCTATGTCAGGCGGCGCAAGAAACAATAAATCGTTTTGCGCATCAAAAAATCGGGAGATTCCATGAAACAACAATCCTACAATTTCACCGAGGGGAAAATCCTGGGCCCGCTGCTGCGGTTTGTGCTGCCGGTGCTGCTGGCCCTGTTCTTACAGGCGCTGTACGGCGCGGTAGACCTGCTGGTGGTGGGCAAGTTCGCCGGGGCGGAGGACGTGTCGGCGGTGTCCACCGGGTCACAGATCATGATGACCATCACCAACATCGTGTCCAGCATGGCCATGGGCGTCACCGTCTTCCTGGCCCAGAAGGTGGGGGAGCGGGACGCGAAGGCCGGCGGGCGCATCGTAGGCGCCGGCGTGTGCCTGTTTGTGGCCATCGGCGCCGTGCTGACCTGCGCCATCCCGCTGCTGTCCGGCGCCCTGGCCCGGACCATGCAGGCCCCGGCAGAGGCTTTTGACCTCACCGTGGGGTATATCCGCATCTGCGGCTTCGGCGCTATCGTTATCATTTTATATAATCTCATCGGCAGCATTTTTCGCGGGCTGGGGGATTCCCGTACGCCCCTGGTGACGGTGATGATCGCCTGCGGGTGCAACGTAGCGGGCGATCTGCTGCTGGTGGCGGGCTTCGGCATGGGCGCCCGGGGCGCGGCCCTGGCCACCGTGTTTGCCCAGCTCATCAGCGTGGTCATCTCCCTGCTGCTGATTCGCAAAAAGGAGCTGCCCTTTGCCTTTTCCCTCCGCACCATCCGGCCCGACGGCAGGCTGATGGGCAAAATCGTGGCCCTGGGCGCGCCCATTGCGCTGCAGGATCTGCTGGTGGGCGTATCCTTCCTGGTTATCCTGGCCATCGTCAACGGTCTGGGCCTGGTGGCCTCCGCCGGCGTGGGCGTGGCGGAGAAGGTGTGCGCCTTCATCATGCTGGTGCCGGCGGCCTTCATGCAGGCCATGTCCGCCTTCGTGGCCCAGAACCGGGGCGCAGGCAAGCTGCACCGGGCCGTCCAGGGGCTCAACTGCGCCGTGGCGGTGTCGGTGGTGTTCGGCGTGGCCATGTTCGTGCTGAACTTCTTCCGTGGCGATATCCTCTCCTACATTTTTGCCAGCGACCCACAGGTGATTGCCGCCTCGGCGGATTATCTGAAGGCTTATGCCATCGACTGCCTGCTGACCTGCTTCCTGTTCTGCTTCATCGGCTTTTTCAACGGTATGGAGTACACCCGCTTCGTCATGGTGCAGGGCATTGTGGGCGCCTTTTGCGTCCGCGTGCCGGTGTCGTTTTTCATGAGCCACATCCAGCCGGTGAGCCTGTTCCGCATCGGCCTGGCCACGCCCTGCTCCACCGTGGTGCAGATTGCCCTCTGCCTTATCTGTTTTATGCGGATGAAGCGGCGGCTGGGCTTGAACTTTTCCGAGGAAATAAATGCATAATACAACAGCCACCCCGCTGGGGTGGCTGTTTTCAGCTTGTGCATCAGTTACCGTCCATCCGCTCCACGGCTTTTTGCAGCACCTGGGAGGCGATATTTCCCGCCACAGTGGCGCCGCTGCCGCCGTTTTCCACCAGCACCACGAAGGCCAGGGGGTGCTCGGGGTCGTCCAGGAAACCGTTGAACCAGGCGTGGGGCGCCTTGCCGGGCTCCACCTCCGCCGTGCCGGACTTGGCGCAGATGGCCAGATCACCGAAATGGGACTGGCCGTAACCCGCCTCCACGTTGTTCCGCAGCATCTCCCGGAGTGTGCGACAGGTGTCACGGCGGAAGACGGCGCTGCCGGTATCGGCGGAGGGCACGATGTGGGGCAGACCCAGGGAGCCTGTTTCCCGGTACAGTACACGGGGCAGGACGGGGGTGCCGTCCCGGGCAATGGCGCCCATCAGCACCACCATGGCGCAGGGATTCACCAAATCGTTATACTGGCCCACGCCGGACCAGCCCAGCTCGTAGCTCTCGCCCACGGTGAAGCTGCCCGACGCCGTGGCCACGCCGCTGACGTCCATGGACGACAGCAGCCCCGCCTTATCGGCGTAGCTTCGCAGCGTCCGCCCGCCCAGCTCCATGGCAAGCGCCGCATACACGCAGTTGCAGGAATTGGCGAAGGCGTCCCGCAGCGTCTGCTGGCCGTGAACGTGGGGGCAGGTGATCACGTCGTCGCCGATGCGGTAGCTGCCCTCACAGGTGAACGTCCGCTCCGCGACGCCGTCCAGCTTCTCCAGCGCCGCCGCGGTGGTGACGGTTTTGAACACGGAGCCGGGGGTAAAGGTGGCAGACAGCAGGCGATTGAGGTACACGCCCTCATAGGCGCTGTCGCCGTCCCGAATCTCCGGCGGCCAGGCCGGGTCGAAGCTGGGGGCAGACACCATGCACAGAATGTCACCGGTTTCATAATTGTAGATCCCCACCACGCCCTTGTGGCCCGCCAGGAGGCTGTAAGCCGTCTCGCAGACCTCCGCGTCAATGGTGAGATACAGCTTGTTGCCCTTGCCGTGGGCCCCGGTGATGGGGCTGAAGCCCACCATGCGCTGGGCGTACTGGGACCGGGCGGCGGTGCCGATGTTGCCGCTGCCGTCGCCCACGGCGTGGAGGGTAGCGATGCGGGTGATCCAGTCCTCGGCATAGCTGCCGCTTTCTGCGTCGTACAGCACCTGACCGCTGCGGTCCAGAATCTGTCCGGCGGTCAACCGGCCCTGGGCGTGGGTGGTATCGTTGGCGGAAAAGGCGGCCCAGGCCGCACCGTGCAGCACGTATTCCGCCAGGAAAAAGAGGACGCCCAGGGCCAGTATGGCCACCGGCAGCAACACCAGCAGCGTCCGTCGCGTGACTTGCTTCATTCCGCCTCACCGCCCTTTCCGAAAATTTCGTCCACCGGAATATCGGGCCGGTCGGCGAAGAAGCCAAGCCGTTCGCCGTCTGCCTGTCCCGCGTTTTCTTCCGTAATGTCGGCCTCCGGCGTATCCTCCGTCTGCGGTTCGTCCGGGCCGCTCTTCATAAACCGCCGCCAGCCCTTGGGCAGCCGCAGGGTGAAGCTGGCTGCGGGTCGGGTGTCCGCCGCCTTCAGGTAGGCCAGCAGCCCCCAGCAGGCGATGGTGCTGGAGCCTCCCGCCGACAAGAAGGGGAAGGTTACGCCGGTGAGGGGCAGCACGTCCACCGCGCCCAGTACATTCAGCGCCGTTTGGGTGGTCAAAATGGCCACGGCGGCGCAGGAGGCGATGGTGTAAAAGGTGGAGCGGGCGGTGGCGGCGCACCGGAGAGTGAACAGCGCCAGTATGATGATGGCGCCCACGCAGCACAGTGCCACGATGAGGCCGAATTCCTCCCCCACCACGCCGAAGGCCAGGTCGGTGTTGGCGGCCCCCAGGTATTTCAGCCATCCCTTTTCCGGCCCCACGCCAAAGCAGCCCCCGGAGGCGATGGCCGACATGGTGCGGCTCTGCTGATAGCCGGTGGAGGAGGTGTATTCCCACACGTGGCGCCATGCGGCAAACCGCTGGGCGATATAGGGCTTGAAGTGGAGCACGATGCCACCGGCCACCCCGGCTGCCGCCGTCACCATGACGATGGAGGGCAGGTCGCCGGAGCGGAGAAAGGCGATGCACAAAAAGGCTACGAAAAACACCAGCGCCGTGCCGAAATCGCTCATCAGCGCCAGGCAGCCGATGCAAAAGCCGCTGAACAGCACCGTAAAGATGAGATTCCGCTTGGCAAACAGCCGGTCCAGCGTGGCGCTGCCCACCAGCACAAAGGCCAATTTCACAAATTCCGACGGCTGGAAGCTGATGGGACCGAGGGAGACCCAGTTCTTCGCGCCGAATATCCGTTGCCCGAACAGCAGGTTGAAGGCAAGCAGCCCTGCCGCCAGCGCCGCCACCACCCATCGCAGCTGCATGGAACGGGGCAGGCTGCGCAGCACGATGCTCATGAACAGGAACAGCACCATGCCCAGCAGCACCGTGGCCAGTTCCTTCAGCAACGTGGCGGGAGAGTAGGCGGCGATCATGCCGAAGCCTACCGTCAGCAGGAAGAAGGCCAGCGTCTCCGCCTCAAAGGCTGTCCGGCTGCACAGGCGATACCATATAAATAATAGCCACATGGCGCCCCACAGCCCGCCGAAGCCCACCAGGATGGGCAGCAGATTGTCCGCCGTCAGCGCAGGGATGAACTGGGCTGCCGTCAGAGCCTGGAACAACGTCAGCAGCCATAGCGTACCGGCCCGTGACACCTTGGCTCCCGGCTTGGCACGCTGGCGGTTGAGCTGCAGCTCGTCTCTGTCGCCGGCGGCGAAAAAACGCAGCGTTACGCCGCCGATGGAGAAGTCGTCGCCGTTTTCGATGCAGAAGGGGGTGGTGTATACCTGCCCCTGATACCGCACGCCCAGCGCCGTGCCAATGGGGTACACCGTCCATACGCCCCTGTCGTTGCGGCACAAATTGGCGTGCTGCCGGGACACGGAGGGGAAATGCACGCACACGTCGCAGCTTTTGGCCCGCCCGATGGTGTTCTCCCAGTGGGTCAGGGGATAGTCCGTGCCGTTTTCCAGCCGCAGCACACCCCAAAGCTCGTCCTCCTGGGGCGCGAACAACGACCGGGCGCACCGCACCAGGATTACCACCGCCAATATGGCGTTGACGATCCGCGCCACAGTAAACAGTGCCGGTACTACCGCCTGCAGCAGCGATTGCAGCGCCGTTTGAAAAAAGGTTGTCAATATTTCTAGCATAGCTACGCTTTCAATGGTCCTCGTGAGAATAATCCGTGATGAAATCGCATATAAAATAAGGTATACTCATTATAATCCCCCTGTCAAGGGAAACAGAAAAAACCAAAGCGAAAAAAATGTGGAATTTTTGAAAATAACTGTTGACAAACGGCCTTCTCGATGCTAATATATCAACTGTTCCGCGGTTACGGGATGTGTACCTTGTAAATTAAACAATGAACGAACGAAAAGCACCAGAAAACGTTGAAAAACGTTGAATGAGCTTGCGTGATTCCGGGTTCAGTCAATTACCGGGACCGCGTAAGGATAAAAAGTTTTGATAGCTATGG
>JAFPXK010000029.1 GCA_017412585.1 Oscillospiraceae bacterium | reverse complement strand
CTCGTTGCTGTCCTGGTACTCGTCCACCATGATCTCCCGGTACCGCTCCGCCACATGGCGGGCCAGCTCCGTAGGCTGATCGTTCTCATCCAGCAGCAGGGCAATGGCAAAGTGTTCCATGTCCGCGAAATCCATCACGTTCCGCTTTGCCTTCTCCTCCCGGTAGGCCCGGGCAAAGTCCGCCGTCAGATCCACCAGTGCCAGCATGGCCGGTGCCATAGCCCGGATATCATCGATGTAATCCTTCTCTTTGATGGCAAAGATCTCTGCCATCTTCTTCAGTTCATCCTTGCACTTGTTGCGGATGGCCTTGGCCTGCTCGCTCTCCGGGCAGGCTTTAACGGGGCTCAGCCGCTGGAAGGCGGGCACGGCGTATTTCATGGCGTCCCAGCCCTGACTCAGATTTTCCCTCATGGCACGGATGGCCTTCGCCTCCGATATGAACTGATTATGGTAGGCCTTCCACACATCCGAGTCCGGCTTCATTCGCCCTGCCGCCCGCTCCATCTGACCGGCCCAGTAGTCCGCCGCCATCGCCACGTCCGCCAGCACCACCTGCCCGTAGATACTGTTGGTCAGGTCGGTGATGGGTGTCTCCCACTCCCGGCGCATCTCCGCCAGCCAGGCTTCCGGCCGGGGGTGGCTCTGGATTTTGGCATGGAGCTCTGCCACCAGGTCGTGCAGTTTTCTGTCATCCCTGCCCTGGCCCAGGGTACGCATGAGCTGCTCCTTTTCCTCGTCCATGGTCTGGTAAAACCGCTCCAGCGTGTCCTCCAGTACGTGGTGCTGCAGCACAGCGGCCTCCTGCTCATCCATGGCCCGAAAATCCGCCGTGTAGCTGCGTCCGCCGATGGGGTTCAAAAGATGAACGTTCTCCCGCAGCAGCGCCGCGCAAAAGGCGTCCACCGTCTTAATGTCCGCGCAGTACACCCGGTAAAGCTGGGCGCGCAGATGCTGGTCGTCGGGCGCGGCAGCCAGCTGCTCCGCCAGTTCTTTGGCGATCTTGCCCCGCAGCTCGGCGGCGGCGGCCTTGGTGTAGGTAATAATGAGGAAGTCGTCCACGTTGCCGCCCTCCCGGACGGCCCGGAACAGCCGCTCCACCAGCACCTTGGTCTTTCCGCTGCCGGCGGCGGCGGACACCAGAAGCTGCCCGCCCCGGTTTTCCACGGCGGTTTTCTGCTGTTCAGTCAGCGTTACGGCCATGTTCTTCCTCCTCCCTTTCCTCCAGCATCTGCCAAAAGGCTTTGTCATCCGTTTTCTGCATGTATCTCTTTTTGTCATACCGCTGGTCAAAACAGCACACCGCCCGGTAGGGGCAGAAGGTACAGGCATCCTTCTGCGCGTCGAAAACGCAGGGGTCGGCGCTGATGTTGCCCCGTCGGATCTCCCCGGCGATCTGCCGCAGCACCCGTTCCACGTGGCGGCTCAGCCTGCCAAGCTGCTCGGCGGAGGCCAGGCTGCCGGTGAGGGAGCCGTCCTTCCGGCAGCCCACCGGCAGGTATACCGCCTCCGCCGGTGCCCCATGCTCCATGGCGTACAGTACCTCCGTGTCGCTGAGCAGCAGCCCGTTGCGCTTCTGCTCCTTCAGCCGCCGGCTGGCGATGGCCTCGTCGCTGCTGTTGCGGCTCATGGAGAGAATAGGGTCTTTGGCGGGGTGATACAGCACCCCCGCCGGCACCACCGGCTTGTCGAAATAGGCCTCCCCCTGCTGCTGCAGGGTAAAGAGATACAGCAACATCTGTATGCCGATGCCATAGCGCACCTCGGTGAATTTGAACTCCTTTTTGCCCGTCTTGTAGTCCACCACCCGCAGGTACAGCTTGCCGTCCTTTTCCCAGGCGTCCACCCGGTCCACCTTACCGGTGACGGACAGGGCCGTGTCGCCGTCCTCCACGTGGATGGCGGGCAGCGCGCCGTCCCTGCCGCCGAAGCCCAGCTCAAAGGCCACCGGCGTAAAGTCGGACTGGCGCAGCTCCTCCACCAGGCTCTCCACAATAGCCAGCGCCTCATCCCGCAGCCGCCGGAACAGAAAGCGGAACCGGGGGCTTTTGCCGTTCAGGTCTCCCACCTCCGTGGCGGTGTACTCCTCCACGTAGCGCTCCACCATCCGGCGCAGGCCTTCGCTGTCCAATGCGGCGAAGCCCCCCTTTTCCCCCGCTTCCCGGGCTACGTTTTCCAGCAGATAGTGGAGAAACGTGCCCACCTGGGAGGCATCGAAATCCGCCTGCTTCCGCTCTCTGGCCTTCAGGCCGTACTGCATGAAGTAGGCAAAATGGCAGGAGTTGAACTTGTCCATCCGGCTGGCGGACATGGGCACCTCCCTGCCGTACAGTGCCCGCACCGCCTCCGGCGACAGGCTGCCCCGCTCCATCCGGCTGCTGCGCTCCATGGCCCGGCACACACCCTCGAAAGCAGGGTCTTCAGCAAAGTGCCGCCACAGCGGTGAGCCCATCTGCTCTCCTGCCGCCTCCAGGGCCGTGGCGGGCATCTCCAGCCGGTAGCTGCCGTCCTCCTGCAGCCGCCGTCCGCCGGGAAACAGCTTTTCCAGCCGGTGTACCACGAAGCTGGGCAGCAGCGCCACGCCCCTGGCGTCCAGCGTGGGATAGCTGACGCAAAGCCCCTCCGTGGGCTGCACCAGGCAGGCGTAAATGTTCTGCAATTCGTTGTCCAACTGGTCAAAATCGTTATCCGACAGCCGGATTTCCCGCTGCTGCAACGTCTGACGGTCCTCCCGGTCCAAAATGCCGGCCTGGTGCTCCGTCAGCGGCAGCACGCTGTCGTTGGCCCCCAGCAGGAACATATAGCGCACCGGATGGCGGTCGTTGCGGGTGATCTCGCTGACCTTCACCTGGTCCAGCGTGGTGGGGATGGTGCCTACGCTGTACTGGGTCAGCACCAGGCGTAGCAGCCTTGCGAACTCCTCGCCGTCCACCGCCGTGTCCCCTAAAATCTCCACGAACTGGTCCAGCACGTCGCAGAAAATCTCCCAAACCTGGCGGTATTCAGCCGCCGTCTGGGTGTCCCCCGACGCCGCCAGCTGCTCCGCCGCCCCCTGCAGCGTCTCCGGCACCCGGGTCTGGTGGGCAAAGCGGTACAGCGCCGCCGCCTTTTCCCGGGCGGTGGCCTCCTCCGTCATGGCCCGGTGCAGCCCGGCAAAGGGCCCACGCACCTTGCGGCGGATGGCATTGATGGCTTGAAGCTGCGCCCGGTAATAGTCGTCCATGGCCAGGCCGTAGCCTCCCGGATGGGCCGCCCAGTCCTCCTCCCGGATCCAGGTGCTGCCCCGGATGTTCCAGGCGATGACGTAATTCTCCAGCACGTCGCACTCCTCCGCCGTAATGCCGGCCATGCCGGTTTTCAGGCAGCGGAACATATCCTGATACCCAAAGCCGCCGGTGACGGCGTCCAGGGCCGAGGTCAGCATGGTAATGGCGGGCTTTTCCAATATATCGCTGCGGACGCTGACGTAGGCGGGAATCTCACAGCGGTGGAAAACCTCCCGAATCAGTGGCCCGTAGTCCTCCATACGGCGGCAGGCCACGCCCATGTCCCGGTAGCGCACGCCCTGCATGGCCAGACGGCGGATGGCAGACGCCACCCACTCCACCTCGCTGTACGCCGTGTCTGCCCGGTAGAGGGTGACGGCCTCCGTCTCCTCCGGCCACGCCGTCTCCTCGCCGAACAGGTGCTGCTCCAGATGGCCCAGCGCCCCCGGCATCCGGGCGGTAAGGTACTGGATTTCGCAGGCAACGCCCGCCTCCCGGGCCAGGCGCACCAGCCGTTCCCGCTCCCGCACGGCGTTGCCGAAGAGGGTGGCGTCGTGCTTGTCCCCCAGCAGCGTCACGGTGACGCTGTGGCAATGGGTCAGCCCATGGCGCAGCACCCGCTCCTCCTGGTCGTTGAAGAGGGAGAAGCCGTCCACGTATAAGTCCGCGCCGTCCAGATAGTCGCTGCCGGGCAGGGCGTCCGCCAGCTTCTGCATCCGGGCGCGGTGGTCGAAGCCCTCGGCGTGGAGCCGGGCGTCGTAGGCGGCGTACAGCAGCGCCACGTCCCGCAGCTTGTCCCCTGCCGCCCCCTCCAGGTCCGTCACCCGGGCCATCAGCGTATCAGGGGCGATGGCATAGGCGCCGAACTCGTCGAACAGTGTCATCAGCTGCTCCAGAAAGGCGGAGCGCCGGGAGGGCCTGGCAAACACCTTCAGAGAGGGGGACAGCTCCTGTAAGCACCGCCGCAGGGTGAGGATCTTGCCGCCGTTATCCAGCGTGAAGTCGGAGAGGCCCCCGGTCTGGGACAGCACACGGGTGGCAAGAGAGCGGAAGGTCAGCACCTCCGCGTCCCGCGCCGCCGTGTCCCCCAGGGCGCGGCACAGGTCCACCTCCGCCTCGTGGGAGGTATGCTCCGGCACCAGCAGCAGCTGGCGGCGCAGATGGCGGCTGCCGGAAACGGCGTCCAATACCTTTCGGGATTTGCCCGAACCAGCCCGGCCGATCCACAGCTGCAGCATACAAATCCCCTCCTTTTTCTCGTTTTTTCTAATTAAAGCACAAGAAGTGTCCAAAAATCCTCCCACCATTATACAAACATTTGCCTGGAATGTAAAGTGCGGCGGCCCCAGGGCCGCCGCTGTCATTTTAGCAACTATTCCTTCTATTTTCCCATATAAATACGGAGTTTTTGCCACAATTCCACCACTCTGAAGCGGATTTCGTAGTGGGTATTCTCCCGCTTCATCAGGGCGATCTCCTCCGCCGAAAGGCCTGCCTTTTCCGCCGTGTCCTCCCACGCCACGGCGGAGGCGGTACACAGGGGCGGGTAGACCACGCACCACCAGTTCCTGCCCTCGGCCTCCCCCAGCAGGACGCGGAGAGCAAGGTACTTTCCGCCAGGCAAAGCAAAGGAATCATAGGTCTTTTCCGGAAATTCCGTCACTTTTACCTCCGCTTTTGCGGTATAGCCGCAGCCGCTCTCGGCCAGGGTGGCGTTGGCGATGCGCTGGATGTCGGGAAGATGGCTTTCGATGGTTTTCTCCGCCGCATCCACGCCGGAAACACCTTTCATCAAGCCCTGTGTAAAGGCTAACACATTGTCACGCACCAGCAGCTTTACCGCCTGGTCCGCGTCGCTGTCGGAGCGGGCAATCACGTGGAGGCGAATCATTTTATCCGCCAGATCCTCCTGCTTTTGGGTGCTGGCGGCGCCCCAGAGGGCCGTAAAGGCAAAGGCCAGCAGCATCGCCAATTCTATACGCTTTATCGTAAATTTCATCATAGAAAACACCGTCCATCACGGAAATTGACAGTTCCATGATGGACGGAATTTTCGTTTTTTAAACCTGGGGCGTTCTGAATCTTATATGACCCTGCCAAAAAATGATACAGATTGTTCCGTTTGCAAGGCCGCAGCCGCCTGGGCCGCTCCCTCCCGGGAGGCGAACAGGCCGAACACGGCGCTGCCGCTGCCGGACAGCATGGCCCCCATGGCACCCTGCGCCATAAGACGGCGGCATAGGGCAGGGGTGGCAGCGTCCGGGGGCAGCACCTTCTCGAAGGTGTTGGTCATGGCGGCGCAGACGCCGGGCAGATCACCCGCCGTGATGGCGGACACCATGGGGGTGGCGTCCAGGGGGTCATAGCAAGCGGTGTCGTCGATGCGGCGGTACATGGCGGCGGTGGAGTAGGCCTCATGGGGCTTCACCAGCACCGCCCAGCACTTCGGCAGGGGTGGCAGGGGCGACAGCTTTTCCCCCCGCCCGGCGGCCAGGGCGGTGCCGCCCCGGACGCAGAAGGGCACGTCGCTGCCCAAAGCCGCCGCCATGGCCTCCAGCTCGCTATCCGGCAGGGCCGGGGCGTAGAGACGGCGGAGGGCACGGAGGGCCGCGGCGGCGTCGGCGCTGCCGCCGCCTAACCCCGCCTGCATGGGGATGACCTTCTCCAGGTGCAGGGTCACGCCCTCCGGAGGGAGGCCGGTGCGCTGAAAGAACAGGGCGGCGGCCCGGTATACCAGATTGTCCTCCCCGGTGGAGAGGGCGGGGTCGGTACAGGTCAGGACGATGCCGCCGCCGGTGTGGGCGGTGACGGTAAGGGTATCGCACACGTCCACCGTCTG
>JAFPXK010000028.1 GCA_017412585.1 Oscillospiraceae bacterium | reverse complement strand
GCTGAAGCAAAAATGCACGACGTACGCACACCATGCACAATAATTCTATGAAGCTGTTTGGCATGTTTCATGCTACCATACTTCGACGCCGTTTGCAAGTGCAATCGCTCGACGAATTATGACGGGCTTCGACATGGGGTGCGCGAAGCGGCAATTTACGACGGCGGCGCTGTCAATTCATACCACAAAAAAGAGACGGCTTGCGCCGTCTCTTTTTTCGAATTGAATTGGATTTTACCGCTGGCCCTTGTCGTAGGGGATGCCCTCGGCCTTGGGGGCCCGGGACTTCTTGGACGTGAAGGCCAGCACCACCAGGGAGATGAGATACGGCATCATGTTATAGACGGAGCCGGGGATATTCAGGGCCATGAGGAAGGGGAAGCCGAAGTAGACGTTGCTCAGGGCCCGGAACAGGCCGAAGAGCAGGGCTGCCAGGGCGATGCGGGTGGGCTTCCACTGGCCGAAGATCATCACCGCCAGGGCCAGGAAGCCGAAACCGGCCACGCCGTTTTCAAACTTCCAGAGGGACACGCCGGCCAGGATGTAGCAGATGCCGCCCATGCCGCCGTAGACGCCGGAGATGAGGACGCCGGCCCAGCGCATTTTATAGACGTTGATGCCCACGCTGTCCGCCGCCTGGGGATGCTCGCCGCAGGCCATGAGGCGCAGGCCGAAGCGGGTCTTATACAGCACCACGTAGGCCACCACCAGCATGATGATGGCGATGAGCATGAACCAGTTGAACTCGAAGCCGGCGATATTCACCAGGAACTTCTTCTTGGCCTCCACGTACTGGATCTCGGAGGAGACGTTGTTGGGGTCGGCGGCGGTGTTGATGGCCTTCACCAGCACGGTGGCGGCGGCCACGCCCAGCATGTTCAGCGCCGTGCCTACGATGGTCTGGTCGGCCTTGAAGTTGATGCAGGCCACGCCCAGCAGGGCGGAATAGGCCACGGCGAACACCACGGCCCCCAGCAGCACCACCAGGATAGTGGGCAGGGCGGCCCAGGAGTTGGGCAGGGCGCGCATCATCAGCGCGCCGCCCAGGGCGCCGATGACCATGATGCCCTCAAGGCCCAGGTTGATGACGCCGGAATGCTCGGAGAAGCAGCCGCCCAGGGCCACCAGCATCAGCACGGAGGCGAAAATCAGGGTGTATTGTACCAGCAGCAACATTACTTGGCGCCCCCTTTCTCATCGGCCGCAGCGGCCTTTTGTTTTGCCTTTTCCTCACTCCTGGCGATACCCATGTTGATGGTGTACTTGATGAACAGCACGAAGCCGCACAGGTAGATGATGAGGGAGGAGATCAGATCGGAGATCTGGGAGGAATACTTGGACAGGTCCACAAAGGCACCGCCGGAGGTGATGTGCTGGATGAAGTAGGAGGCGAAGATGGTGCCGATGGGGTTCAGACCGCCCAGGAAGGCGGCGGCGATGCCGTTGAAGCCCATGCCGGGGACGGAGGACTGGGTGACGGACCACTGCTCAAAGTCGGTGAGGTACAGGAAGGCGCCGCCCATGGCTGCCAGCGCACCGCCGATGATGAGGGTGAGGATGATGTTGCGCTTTTCCGCCATGCCGGCGTACTTGGCGGCGTTCTTATTGTTGCCGGTGGCCTTCAGCTCATAGCCCAGGCGGGTTTTATCCAGCAGGATCATGATGGCGATGGCGATGAGCACCGCCAGGGGGATGGCAATGGTGACGTTGCCGTTGTCGCTGAACAGCTTGCCAAGGCCCAGGGTGGGCAGCATGGCCTGGGTGGCGTCGGTCTTGAGGTGCAGGGTGTAGGGGCTGGTGGGCTCCTTGACGGTGGCCAGCAGCATATTGGTGGTATACAGGCCGATCCAGTTGAGCATGATGCCGGAGATGACCTCGTTGACGTTGCAGTAGGCTTTCAGCAGGCCCACGATGGCACCGTAGATGCCGCCCACCACGATGGACATCAGCAGGCAGGGCAGCCAGCTCCAGTGCCAGGCCAGGGCCGCGTACAGGCAGGCGCAGGAGCCCACCACGTACTGGCCGGCGGCGCCGATGTTGAACAGGCCCACCTTATAGGCGAACAGCACGCTCAAAGAGCACATCAGCAGGGGGGCCGTCTTTACCAGGGTGTTGCCGAAGTTCTTGGCCTGGAGATTGGCCCGGGAGTAGTTCCAGAAGTTTTTCACCACCGCCAGGATGGCCTCGCCGGCGCCGCTGGGATTGATGAACAGCAGCACGATGAAGCCCAGCAGCAGACCCAGCACGATGCACAGCAGCGACGCGATCAGGGACTGCACGGCGGCGTTTTTCAGCAGATTCTTTTTCATGCCTTCACCTCGTCTCTCTTGGCGCCGGCCATGTACAGGCCCAGCTCCTCCTGGGTGGTGGTCTTGGGATCCAGCTCGCCCACGATCTCACCCTCGTACATCACCAGGATGCGGTCGGGCACGTCCATGACCTCATCCAGCTCCAGGGAAATGAGCAGCACCGCCTTGCCGGCGTCACGCTGCTCCACCAGCTTGCGGTGGACGAACTCGATGGCGCCCACGTCCAGGCCGCGGGTGGGCTGCACGGCTACCAGCAGCTCGGGGCCCTTATCCACCTCGCGGGCGATGATGGCCTTCTGCTGGTTGCCGCCGGACATGGCCCGGGCCGCGGTGACGGGGCCCTGGCCGGAGCGGACGTCGTACTCGTCGATGAGGCGGTCGGCGTACTTGCGGATGTTGTCCCGGCGGAGGAAGCCGATGCGGTCGGTGAACTTCTCCTCGAAGTAGCGCTGGAGCACCAGGTTGTCCTCCAGGGAGTAGTCCAGCACCAGGCCGTGCTTATGACGGTCCTCGGGGATGTGGCTCATGCCGGAGGTGCTGCGCTGGCGGATGGAGGCCTTGGAGATGTCCTTGCCGTCCAGGGTGATGGTGCCGCTCTTGAGAGGCTCCAGGCCGGTGAGGCCGTAGACGAACTCGGACTGGCCGTTGCCGTCGATGCCGGCGATGCAGACGATCTCGCCCCGGCGGACCTTCATGGATACGTCGTGGACGGCGTCCTTCTTGTGGGTCTTGGAGGCCACGGACATGTGCTGGATGTCCAGCACCACGTCGCCTACATGGGCGGGCTTCTTGTCCACGTGGAAGTTGACGTTGCGGCCCACCATCATGGCGGACAGCTCCTCGGGGGAGGACTTGGCGGTCTCCACGGTGCCCACGTACTTGCCCTTGCGCAGCACGGTGCAACGGTCGGCCACGGCCATGATCTCGGCCAGCTTGTGGGAGATGAAGAGGATGGACTTGCCCTCGGCAGCCAGGTTCTTCATAATCTTCATCAGCTCGTCGATCTCCTGGGGGGTGAGCACGGCGGTGGGCTCGTCGAAGATGAGGATCTCATTGTCGCGGTAGAGCATCTTCAAAATCTCGGTGCGCTGCTGCATGCCCACGGTGATGTCCTCGATGACGGCATCGGGGTCCACCTGCAGGCCGTACTTCTCCGACAGGGCCAGCACCTTCTTGCGGGCCTCGTCCTTTTGCAGGAAGCCGTGCTTCGTCGGCTCCACGCCCAGGATGATGTTGTCCAGCACGGTGAAGCACTCCACCAGCTTGAAGTGCTGGTGGACCATGCCGATGCCCAGGTCGTTGGCATCGTTGGGATCGTGGATGGTGACCTCTTTGCCGTCCTTTTTGATGACGCCCTCCTCTGCCTGATACAGGCCGAAGAGCACGCTCATCAGCGTGGACTTGCCGGCGCCATTCTCCCCCAGCAGGGCGTGGATCTCTCCGCGCTTGAGCTGGAGGGTGATGTCATCGTTGGCGATGATGCCGGGAAAGCGCTTGGTGATGTGCAGCATTTCGATTGCGTACGGCGTTTCCAAATGTGACCCCTCCTTTGGTGTTTGTCTATTGGGGATATTATACAATATATCCGCGGATAAAGCAAAAGAAATTTGCGAATTTGTTTGGGATTTCTGTCGAGGGGGCGGGGTGGG
>JAFPXK010000027.1 GCA_017412585.1 Oscillospiraceae bacterium | reverse complement strand
GTTCAGGGAGCAGCGCAGGACCATGCGGCCGATGCGGCCAAAACCGTTAATACCAACTTTGATGCTCATAATACAAACTTCCTCTCTGATGGAATATATCAAACGTATGGGACGTTTAGATTATATGCAATTTTCGCAAAATTGCAATACCTTTTCCGAAAAAATTTTCATCGGCGGTGCGATTTCGGCAAAAGATGACAAATGCCTTGTTTTTTCCCCGGCCATTTGGTATGATATGGCCGTAAATCCCCATCTTTCCAAGGAAAAATCGCCCTGCTGCGGGGCAAGATGGAGGATAGAGAGGAGGCGCGCTGTGGAGGAGAACAAGGAGCAGACGCTCCATGAAATACTGGCGTCGGTGGCCCGGCAGATCAGGCTGCCGCTGAACAATATCGGCCTTGCCTCCCAGTGGCTCCTGACGGAGGACGCCGGGGAGCGGGAGCGGCGCTCTGCCGCCATTTTGCAGCAGAGCTACTACCGCATGATGCGCCTGGCCGACCAGCTCTCCGCCGCCGGACTGCTGGAGGGCGACGCGATGCTGCACAAGGCCAACGTGGCTGTGGACCGCTGGCTGGAGGAGCGCTGCGCCGAGGCCGAGGGCCTGTTCCGGGAGAGGGACGTGGCCCTTAGCTGGCGCTGCGACCTGACGGGGCACATCGTGGGCCTGGATCGGGAGCACATGGACAGGCTCCTCTGGAACCTGCTGAGTAACGCGCTGAAATTCACCCCTGCCGGCGGCGCCGTTACCGTGACGGTGCGCCGGGCCGGGGCCCAGCTGCTGCTGACGGTGTTCGACACCGGCTGCGGCATTCCGGAGGACAGGATGGACACCGTGTTCGACCGGTGGCACCACGGCTTCGACCTCGACCCCGCCCGGCACGGCGTGGGCCTGGGGCTGCCCCTGTGCCGGGCCATTGCCGAGGCCCACGGCGGGCGGCTGATGCTGGATTCCCGGGAGGGAGAGGGCACCACCGTCACCGTGGCGCTGCCGGACCGCCGGGCGGAGAGCGGCGAGCTGCGCCAGACCATAGGCGACTACGCCGGCGGCCACAGCAGGGTGCTGCTGGCCCTGTCCGACGCCCTGCCCTACACCGCCTTTACCTCTGAAAAGCTGGACTGAGTGACGAAACAGCGCCCGTCCCGGCGCTGTTTTCGTTTTGATGAATACTGAAATTATAAAACGCAAAAGCGAATCATTCAGGTGCCGCTGCGCGGCAAATTCAGAATAATCCGCGCAGCGGACGCCGCCATTATTCATGATTCATTCCATTTCGCCGGAGGTGTTTTCCATGCCGCAAATGAAGAAAGTGCTGATCGCCATGTCCGGCGGGGTGGACAGCTCCGCCGCTGCGCTGCTGCTGCAGCGCGCCGGGTATCAATGCGCCGGGGCCATGCTGAAATTATTCCCCGGCGAGGACGGCAAGTGCTGCTCTGCCGACGCCGCCGCTGACGCCCGGTCTGTGGCCTGCGGCCTGGGGATGCCCTTTTACGTGTTCAACGAGACGGAGCGGTTCCAAAAAGACGTGATGGACCGCTTTGTGGCGGAATACTGCGCCGGGCGCACCCCCAACCCCTGCATCGACTGCAACCGCTGCCTGAAATTCGGCGCCCTGCTGGACAGGGCCCTCATCCTGGGGTATGACTGCATCGCCACCGGGCACTACGCCAGGGTGCAATACGACGAGGCGGCGGGCCGTTGGCGCCTCCTGCGGGCGGCAGACCGCAGCAAGGACCAGACCTACGTGCTCTATCAGCTGACCCAGGCCCAGCTTGCCCGCCTGCTGCTGCCCCTGGGGGACTACGACAAGCCCGCCATCCGCCGCCTGGCCCGGGAGGCAGGGCTCACCAACGCCGACCGGCCCGACAGCCAGGACATCTGCTTCGTGCCGGACGGGGACTACGTGGGCTTCTTGCAGCGCAGCGGCGCGGCGCTGACCCCCGGCGACTTTGTGGACGAGGCCGGCAACGTGCTGGGCCGCCACAAGGGGCTGCCCTGCTACACCACCGGACAGGGCAAGGGCCTGGGCATTGCCCTGGGCCGCCACGTGTACGTGCTGGACAAGGACCCGAAAACGAACACGGTCACCCTGGGGGACAACGACAGGCTGATGCACCGCACGCTGACGGCCTCCCACGTGAACTGGATCATCCCCGTTCCCGGCGGACCCATCCGCTGCACCGCCAAAACGCGATACAGCCAGCGAGAGGCCGCCGCCACCGCCTTTCCCCTGCCCGACGGCACGCTGCGCCTCACCTTTGACCAGCCCCAGCGGGCCATGACCCCCGGCCAGGCAGCGGTGCTGTACGACGGCGAAGAGGTGCTGGGCGGCGGGACCA
This sequence comes from Oscillospiraceae bacterium, assembly GCA_017412585.1. GTDB lineage: Bacteria > Bacillota > Clostridia > Oscillospirales > Oscillospiraceae > Vescimonas. The sequence goes on along the minus strand of JAFPXK010000027.1, from coordinate 211 downwards.
TTGAGACGATTGGGGATTGAAAGCGTAAAGGGCTCAGCAGCATAAAGGGCGAATGACGAGAATAGGGCGGACAGTGTCGTCCGCCCCTACGAATTGTTGTGCCCGGGTGCCGTTAAACCGGACGCGGCGGGCGTTGGCAACGGCATAGGGCGGAGCAGAGCCCCGCCCCTACGAATTGTTGTTGTACCCGGGTGCCGTTCAACCGGACGCG
>JAFPXK010000026.1 GCA_017412585.1 Oscillospiraceae bacterium | reverse complement strand
GTACGGCGGCAAGCTCAACATCCCCGGCGACGACGCCGAGAACGTGATGCCCGGCGTCGACTATCTCAAGAAGGTCAACTCCGGCGCGGCCGAGCCGCTCTCCGGCAACGTGGTCGTCATCGGCGGCGGCAACATCGGCGCGGACGTGGCGCGCACCGCCATCCGTCAGGGCGCCAAGAGCGTCAACCTCTACTGCCTTGAATCCTATGCGGATATGCCCATGGGCGAGGAGGATCAGGAGCTGTGCAAGGCCGACGGCGTCACCATCCACGCCGGCTGGGGCCAGACCGCCATCGACACCGAGGACGGTCGCGCCACCGGCATCCACTTCCGCCGCTGCCTCAGCGTCAAGAACGCCGAGGGCCGCTTCGATCCCCAGTTTGACGATAACGACACCGCCTTCGAGTCCTGCACCACCGTGCTGTACTGCATCGGCCAGAAGGTGGAGTGGAAGGAGCTGCTGAAAGATACCAAGGTGGAATTCCGCCCCAACGGCATCGCCATCGCCGACCCCGTTACCCTCCAGACCGCCGAGCCCGACATCTTCGTGGGCGGCGACGTCTACACCGGCCAGAAGTTCGTGGTGGACGCCCTGGCCGCCGGCCGTGAGGGCGCCGTGTCCCTCCACCGCTTCGTCAACGAGGGCCAGAGCCTGACCATCCACCGCAACACCCGCCACTTCGCCTCCCTCAATAAGGACGACATCGTCCTGCCCGAGGAGGCCAAAAATAAGCCCCGCCGCGCCGTGAAGGGCGTGGATGCCGCCAAGGCCCGCACCATGCACGACGAGCGCCTCATCTTCACCGAGGAGCAGATCAAGTCCGAGGCCAGCCGCTGCCTGAGCTGCGGCCGCAGCGTGGTGGACACCAACAAGTGCCTGGGCTGCGGTATGTGTACCGTCCAGTGCAAGTTCGACGCCATCCACCTCATCCGCAACATGGGCGACGCCTACTCCCGGATGATCCCCGCCGAGGACAAGTTCAAGGCCATCGGCGCCTACCTGCCCAAGCGCACCGTGAAGATTCTGAAGCACAAGGCCTCCGGCAAGGCCGACTGAGGACGGGCCATGCACGAACTGGGCTTAGTCAACTACGTGGTCAAGCAGGTGTCCCGCATCGCGGAGGAAAACCACGTGGCGAAGATTCACTCCGTCACCCTGGAGTTCGGCCAGGTGTCCGGCATCGTCACCTCCTACCTGTACGACTATTGGAACTGGTACACCAAGAAATTCCCCCTGTTCGACGGGGCCAAGCTGCTGTGCGAGGAGATCCCCGCCGTTACCTGGTGTGACGACTGCAAGCAGACCTACCCCACCGTACAGTACGGCAAAACCTGTCCCCATTGCGGCAGCGGCAACACCTGGCTGCAGCAGGGGAATGAAATGAACATCAAGCAAATCGAGGTGGAAGACACCCGGGAAGGAGACGAAAATGGAGAATGAAGCGCTGCGCCGGCTGAAAGACGAGCTGGGCGTCATCAACTACAAGATCAACTATAAAACCGGCGTCCACCTGGGCGTCATCGAGGACTTCTTCGACCGCAAAAAGGACGATATCGACCCCAAAGACCGGGCCAAAATCGAAGCCATGCTCCTGAAGGAGAAGAAGTAAAACACTAGCCACCCTCGCCACCCAACAGGTCGGCGAGGGTGGCTTTTTCGCCGGGGCGCTTCAAGAAGCGCCCGCATTCCACGCAGCGGCAACCGCCAAGGCCGGATAAACGCCACCCGGCCTCGTCCAACACCGCAGGGACCGACGACCCGGCGGCCCGTACCCAGGCGACAATAACCGCCAACCCCGGTTGCAAGGCACCCGCCATCGACAACCATTCGTAGGGGCCGCCGCCCCCGGCGGCCCGGTTGCCCACGCATCGACCACCGCAAGGGTCGGTTGAATGGAAAAGGATGTCATAATGCTTTGTAGGGGCGGGGCTTACCCCAAGGGCACTGGCTCCACCAACTGCTCATTCTTCGCAGGGTGTCGCTGGCGCTGCTCCGCCCTTACCTCGGCGATATACGGAAAAAGGGAGGAGCAGAGCCCCTCCCCTACAACCAAAACCCCAACCCACCCCCAACCAACAAAACCGTTCCGATTACCTCGCCCCGAAAGGCGGGACACGCAGGTCCCGCCCTACGGAGAAACGGCTCCACCGTTTGTAGGGCGGGTTTCCCCGCTTTTCCTTTCCAACCGTCGGTTGGAAAGCCGTTCCAACCACGAAAACCTTGCATTTTGCGCTGCCGCCGCTATACTGAAAGCCAGAGTCGCGACCACACAGCCGGCGCTGCCGGGAAAGGATGGAGCATATGGAACAGATCTATTTCGGCGAGCGCATCGCCGCGTACCGCAAGGCCCAGTGGCTGACGCAGGAGGGCCTGGCCCAGAAACTGGGCGTCACCAACCAGGCCGTCAGCAAATGGGAGAGCGACCAGTGCTGCCCGGACATCATGCTGCTGCCGGCGCTGGCGGACGTATTCGGCGTCACTATCGACGCGCTGTTCGGCCGGGAGACCCCCGCACCGGCAGAGGAGCCGGCGCAGGACACGGCGCAGACCGACGAGAGACCGGCGGGATTGGAGATCGGCGAGCTGCCCTGGCCCGACGACGGGGCGCTGCGGGCAGTGTGCTACGTGGGCCGCCACATGGTGCAGTTCGGCGACAGGAGCACCGGCAGGGGCGTCCAGATCGGGCCGATCCACCTGGACGTGGGCGCGCCGACTATCGAGCTGCATTACAGCGGTGACGTGGTGGGAAGCATCTACGCCCAGGGCAGCGTGCTGTGCGAGAGCGCCACGGTGAGCGGCGACGTTCATGCGGAGGACAGCGTGCGCTGCGGCGATGTAGGCGGCAGCGTCACCGCCGGCGACAGCGTCAGCTGCGGCAACGTAGGCGGCGGCGTTACCGCCGGCGACAGCGTCGACTGCGAAGACGTGGGCGGTAGCGTGTCCGCCGGGGACGAGGTGCGCTGCGGCCATGTGGAGGGCAACGTTACCGCCGGAGACAGCGTGTTCTGCGCCGGCGTGAAGGGCCGCGTCTGGCAGGACGATGAATGAATAGAAAAAGCCAGGCGGCGGGGCCTATGTGTCCCGCCGCATCCGGCTGCACGGCACCCGGCATCGACAACCCATCGTAGGGGCCGCCGCCCCCGGCGGCCCGGTTGCCCAAGAATCGACCACCGCAAGGGCTGGGTAAATGGTAAAGGGTATCGTATTGTTTCGTAAGGGCGGGGCTTACCCCAAGGGCACTGGCTCCACCAACTGCTCATTCTTCGCAGGGTGTCGCTGGCGCTACGTGTCCCGCCAAATCCGGGTATCGATTCCAACTAACCCCGGATGAACGGCACCCGCCATCGACAACCCACCGTAGGGGCCGACGCCCCCGGCGGCCCGGTTGCCCAAGAATCGACCACCGCAAGGGCTGGGTAAATGGTAAAGGGTATCGTATTGTTTCGT
>JAFPXK010000025.1 GCA_017412585.1 Oscillospiraceae bacterium | reverse complement strand
GGTCTTGATCTCCTCCATGCGCTTGAGCACGGCCTTGTCGTCGGCGTATTTCTCCAGGCCGGAGAGCATGTCGGCGTGGAGCAGATACCCCTCGCCCACCGTCTCCTTCAGCAGAGCGTCCAGGCCGGGGTTGATCTCGCCCAGCCAGCGGCGATGGTCGATGCCGTTGGTGACGTTCTTGAACTTCTCCGGCTCCATGGCGGCGGCGTCGCGGAACACGTCGCGGCGCAGGATGCCGCTGTGGAGGGCGCTGACGCCGTTGACGGCCATGCCGCCGGCGATGCACAGGTTGGCCATGCGCACGGCGCCGTCCCAGATAACGGCCATGCGGGCCACCTTCTGGGGATCGTCATAGAACTTCTCCACCTTCTCCTGGTAGCGGCGGGCGATCTCGGTGAGGATCTGCCACACCCGGGGCAGCAGCTGCTCAAACAGCTGCTGGGGCCATACCTCCAGGGCCTCGGCCAGCACGGTGTGGTTGGTGTAGGCCACGGAGTGGGAGGTGATGTGCCACGCCTCGTCCCAGTTGAGGCCGGCGTCGTCCACCAGGATGCGCATCAGCTCGGGAATCACCAGAGCGGGGTGGGTATCGTTGATCTGGATGACGTTCTTCTCGTGGAAGTTCTTCAGCGTGCCGTAGGTCTCAATGTGCTTGCGGGTGATGGACTGAATGGTGGCGCTGACGAAGAAATACTGCTGCTTCAGCCGCAGGCTCTTGCCCTCGTAATGGTTATCCTCGGGGTAGAGCACCTTGGAGATCACGTCCGCCATGGCCCGCTCCTCGCCGGAGCGCAGGTACTGGCCCTGGGAGAACAGGGCCATGTCGATGGGCTTGGGGCTGCGGGCGTCCCACAGCCGCAGGGTGTTGACGTGGTCGGTTTTGTAGCCGGCGATCTCCATGTCGCAGGGCACGGCCAGCACACGGGTATAGTCCTCGTGGACCACCATCAGGTGGCCGTTGTCCCAGCGGGTGCGGATGGTGCCGCCGAAGCGCACCTCCTCCGCCTCCTGGGGCTTGGGCAGCAGCCAGGCGTCGCCCAGGCCCTTCCAGGCGTCGGGCAGCTCCACCTGCTGGCCCTCCACGATCTTCTGCTTGAAAAGACCCAGCTCGTAGCAGATGGAGTAGCCGAAGGCGGGGATCTCCAGGGTGGTCATGCTCTCCAGATAGCAGGCGGCCAGGCGGCCCAGACCGCCGTTGCCCAGGCCCGCGTCGGGCTCCACCTCAAACACGTCCGCCGCCTTGAAGCCCAGGTCGTCGATGGCCTCCCGCAGGGTGGACAGCAGGCCCATGTTGAAGGCGTTCTTCATCAGGCTGCGGCCCATGAGGAACTCCAGGGACATATAGTGTACCTTCCGCTGGCCCTCCCGGGCAGCCTTTTCGCGGGTCTCAAAGCCGTGCTCTGCCATGATGTCCCGCAGCACCAGGGCGCAGGCCCGCATAATCTCGCCTTCGGTGGCCTGCTCCTCGGTGATGCCGTAATTGATGCGCAGCTTGCGCTGGATCGCTTTTTTCAACTGTTGCTTGGAATAAGTCATGAATCCGCTCCTTAAAGTGATTGATAAAGTGTGCGGTAGGCCGCGGCGCTGTTTTTCCAGCTGAAATCGGCGGCCATGCCGTGTTTACGCACGGCGTTGAAGCCTGCGCGATTGCCGTAATAGAGGCCGGTGGCCTGGCGAATGACGGTGAGCATATCGCCGGTGTCGTAGGTGTCGAAGAGGAAGCCGGTGCCGTCGGCCTGGCCCACCTGGCAGGACTTGACGCTGTCGGCCAGGCCCCCCGTCTTGCGGACGATGGGCACGGTGCCGTAGCGCATGGCGATCATCTGGCTCAGGCCGCAGGGCTCGCTGCGGGAGGGCATCAGATACAGGTCGCTGCCGGCGTAGATCCGGTGGCTCAGTCCCTCATTGTAGGTGATGCAGGCGGCTGCCCGGCCCACGTAACGGCTGGCCTGGGCCCGGAAGAAGTCCTCATAATAGTCCTCGCCGGTGCCCAGCACCACCATCTGCGCCCCGGTGGCCATGATCTCGTCGAAGGCCCAGCACACCAGGTCCACGCCCTTGTGGCCCGCCAGGCGGGTCACCATGGCGATGATGGGGGTGTCCTTGTCCTCCCGCAGGCCCAGGGCGGCCTGGAGGGCCAGCTTGCACTCCGCCTTGCCCGCCATTCTCCGGGTGCTGTAATTGGCGGCGATGGCCTCATCGGTGGCGGGGTCGAAGGTCTTGAGGTCGATGCCGTTGAGGACGCCGGTGAGCTTGGGGCCGATCATGTCCACAATGGGATGGAGGCCGTGGGCATAGTAGGGGTCGTGGAGCTGGGATGCATAGGTGGGGCTGACGGTGGTGACGGCGTCGGCCACCAGCATGGCCCCCTTCATCAGGTTCACGCCGCCGTCCATGTCCATGGTGCCGTCGTCCCACCAGCCGTCGCCCAGGGCGAAGATGTCCCCCAGGGTATCCCGGCCGAAGCGGCCCTGATACTCGATGTTGTGGATGGTAAAGACGGTTTTGACGGCCCGGGCCGCCTCCCACCGGGCCGCGGCGTCCTTCAGGTACACCGGCACCAGAGCGGTCTGCCAGTCGTTGCAGTGGATGACGTCGGGCAGGCTGTCCATGGCGGGCAGCATAGCCACCACCGCCTTGGAGAAGAAGGCGAAGCGCTCGCCGTCATCCAGCTCGCCGTACAGAGAGGGCCGGTGAAAATACTGTTCGTTGTCCAGAAAATACCAGGTCACGCCCTCGTACACCAGGGAAAACAGGCCGCAGTATTGATGACGCCAGCCCAGGTCTACGTAGGCGCTGCCCCGGTTGGTCATGCTTTGGCGCCACTGGGCCGGGATCTGGCTGTACAGCGGCAGCACCACGGAAACCTGGTCGCCTTTGGCGGCCAGGGCCACGGGCAGGCTGCCCAGCACGTCGGCCAGGCCGCCGGTTTTGCAGAACGGAAACGCCTCGCTGGCAGCGAACAGGATCTTCATCAGATCACGCTCCCCTTTTCCACCACCACGGGATAGTGCTCATGGCCGATCAGCGTCACGTTTTCGTTGACGGTGACGTTCTTGTCGGTGATGACGCAGCGCACGGTGGCGCCGGCCTTTACCACGGTGTCCTTGAAGAGGATGCTGTTCTCCACGGTGGCGCCCTTCTCCACCTTGACGCCCCGGAACAGCACGCAGTTGCGCACGGTGCCCTGGATGTCGCAGCCGTCGCCCATCAGGGAGTTGACGCACTCGCCGGTGGGGTCGATGTAGGTGCTGGGGGAGTCGTTCTCCTTGGACAGGATGGGCCGCTCCGCCGGGAACAGCTCGGCGCGGATAGCGGGGTTCAGCAGCTCCATGGACCGCTCATAGTAGGCCGACACGCTGTTGATGCGGGCGGCGTAGCCGTCCCACACCCAGGCCCGGAAGCACAGCTCGCTGCCCTTATCCTGGAGGATGTGGTGGCGGAAGCTGTAACGGTTGTGGGCCATGCAGTCGGTGACCAGGTCGATAAGCAGATCCTTGCGCAGCACGAACACGTTCAGGCAGCGGTAGCCGGTGGTGTCGTAGCCGTGGTAGGAGGTGTCCACGATGCGGCCGGTGTCGTCCACCTTGAAATAGGTGTCGTCCCGGTCGCCGGGGACGGAGGTGCACACGCAGGTCATGTCGGCGCCGGAGGCCATGTGGTCGTCCAGCACCTGCTGCAGGGGCAGGTTGATGATGAGGTCGCTGTCGGCCAGCACCACGTAGTCCTGGCGGATGTGGCGCAGGTAGTCCATCACGTTGCCCAGGGCCTCCACCTTGCCCCGGAAGTGACCGTCGTCACCCCGGCGCTCGTTGTAGGCGAAGGAGGGCAGCAGCTTCAGGCCGCCGTGGTTGCGGCTCAGGCCCCAGCTCTTGCCGGTGCCCAGATGGTCCAGCATGGACTGGCACTTGCCCTGCATGATGACGCCCACGTCGGTGACGCCGGCGTTGACGAAGTTGGACAGCACGAAATCCACCACCCGGTATTCACCGGCGAAGGGAATGGAGCCGTGTACGCGGGCCTCGATCAGTTCCCGCAGGTCGGTTGCCTTCTCATAGGAGAAGATGATGCCATGCATACCGTTCATCTTGCGTTCTCCTTTCCGTGGGTCTTATCCAGCATAGTTTTGGCCTCCACCTTTTCGCCGGGGGCCACCTGGGTGTTGGGGCCCAGGACGGTGATGCCCCAGGCGTCGAAATGCTCGGCCTCCTCGGGGGAGCAGCCCACCACGGCGCCTGCGCCGATGTGGCAGTTCTCGCCCACGATGGCGTAGCTCACCTTGGCGCCCCGCTCGATGGTGGCGCCGGGCATGACCACGGAGTAGGCCACGCTGGCGCCCTCACCCACGGTGCAGTTGAAGCTGAGGACGCTGTTCTTCACCTCGCCCATAATGGTGCCGCCCTTGGCGATGGCGCTGTTGCCCACGTCGGAGTCGGGGCCCACGAAGGTGGGGGGGCAGGAGGGGGTGCGGCCGTAGATGGGCCACTTCTTGTCCAGCAGGTTCAGGCCGCTGCCGGGCAGGAGCATATCCATGTTGGCGTCCCACAGGGAGTCCAGGGTGCCCACGTCCTTCCAGTAGCCGGCAAAGCGGTAGGCCACCATCTTCTCACCGGCGTTCAGCATGGCGGGGATGATGTTCTTGCCGAAGTCGTTCTCGGAATCGGGGTTGTTCTCGTCGGCGATGAGGTACTCCCGCAGCTTCTGCCAGGTGAAGATGTAGATGCCCATGGAGGCCAGGTTGCTCTTGGGCTCTTTGGGCTTCTCGGCGAACTCGGTGATGTCGTCGGCCTCGTTGACGGACATGATGCCGAAGCGGCTGGCCTCGGCCCAGGGCACCTCCATGACGGAGATGGTGCAGGCGGCGCCGGCCTCCTTGTGGCGGCGGAGCATATCGGCGTAATCCATCTTATAGATATGGTCGCCGGACAGCACCGCCACATACTCCGGCTCATACAGGTCCACGAAACCGATGTTCTGGTAGATGGCGTTGGCGGTGCCCTTGTACCAGCTGGCGCCGGTGGCGCTCTGGTAAGGGGGCAGGATATGTACGCCGCCGTCACGGCCGTCCAGCTCCCAGGGCTGGCCGTTGCCGATGTAGGCATTCAGCTCAAGAGGCCGGTACTGGGTCAGCACGCCCACGGTGTCGATGCCGGAGTTGGTGCAGTTGGACAGGGGGAAGTCGATGATGCGGAACTTGCCGCCAAAGGGGACTGCCGGTTTTGCCATATCGCCGGTCAGCACGTACAGACGGCTGCCTTGGCCGCCGGCCAGCAACATGGCTACACATTCTTTCTTCACTGTGTAACACCTCCGTTTTTCTTCATAAGTCCCTTGCCGCGCAGGATGACGGCGCCAAGGGGCGGAATGCGCATGGAAATGGACTGGGCCCAGCCGTGGGACGGGACGCGCTGGGTGGCCAGGGGGCCGTTGGTGACGCCGCTGCCGCCCCACCGGGCGTCATCGGTGTTGATGACCTCCTCATAGGTGGCCTTGGGGGGCACGCCGAAGCGGTAGTCCTCATAGACGCAGGGGGAGAAATTCACCGCTACGATCAGCTCCTTCCCCGCCTTGTCACGGCGGAGGAACACCACCACGTTGTCGGTGTTGTCGTCGGCCACCAGCCACTGGAAGCCGCTCCAGTCGTGGTCGTTCTCCCACAGGGCTTTTTCCTTGCGGTAGATGCGGTTCAGCTCCCGGATGCACTCGTGGGTGCCCCGCTCGGCGGGGTTATCCAGGAGATACCAGTCCAGCTCTCCGGCAAAGTTCCACTCGTGCCACTGGCCCAGCTCCGCGCCCATAAAGGTCAGCTTCTTGCCGGGGTGGGACAGGAAATAGGTGTAGAACCCACGGACGCCGGCCAGCTGCCGCCAGTCGTCGCCGGGCATCTTGCCCCGGAGGCTGCCTTTCATGTGCACCACCTCGTCGTGGCTCAGGGGCAGCACGAAGTTCTCCGAGAAGGCGTACATCATGGAGAACGTCAGATCGTTGTGGTGGTCATGGCGGAAGAAGGGGTCCATCTTTAAGTAATGGCACACGTCGTTCATCCAGCCCATGTTCCACTTCAGGTTGAAGCCCAGACCACCCTCCTCCGGGGGATAGGTCACCAGGGGCCAGGCGGTGGATTCCTCCGCCACCATCAGCGCCCCAGGCTTCTCGGTGAAGGCCATGCGGTTCAGGTCCTGGAGGAAGGACACCGCCTCCAGGTTCTCGTGGCCGCCGTTGACGTTGGGCCGCCATTCGCCGCCGCCTCTGTCATAGTCCAGATACAGCATGGAGGCCACCGCGTCCACCCGCAGGCCGTCGATGTGGTACTCGTGGAGCCAGTAGGCGGCGGAGGAGTACAGGAAGGAACGGACCTCGTTCTTGCCGAAGTCGAAGACGCGGGTGCCCCAGCTCTTGTGCTCCCATTTCAGCGGGTCGCCGTACTCATAGAGGCAGCTGCCGTCGAACTGCATGAGGCCGTGGCTGTCCTTGCAGAAATGGGCGGGCACCCAGTCCAGAATCACCGCCACCCCCGCCCGGTGGAGCTTATCCACCAGGTACATGAAGTCGTGGGGGGTGCCGTAGCGGCTGGTGGGGGCGAAGTAGCCGGTGCACTGGTAGCCCCAGCTGTCGTCCAGGGGGTACTCGGTGACGGGCAGCAGCTCCACGGCGTTGTAGCCCATGTCCTTCACGTAGTCGGCCAGGGCGTCGGCGGTGTCCCGGTAGCTGTAGGTGGCGCCGTTGTCGTGCCGCCGCCAGGAGCCCAGGTGCACCTCGTAGATATTCAGCGGCCCGTCCAGCAGGCCCTTTTCCGCCCGCTTTTTCTCCCAGGTCTTATCCTTCCAGTCGTAGCCGGCGATATCGTACAGCTTGCTGGAATTGTCGGGCCGGGTCTCGGCGTGGAAGGCAAAGGGGTCGGCCTTCCAAATCAGCTCACCGCTTTGGGTGGTGATGGCGAATTTATAGGCGTCGTACTGCTTGGCCTGGGGCACCGTTACCTCCCACACGCCCTCCGGCGTGCGGAACATATACTCCCCCTGCCAGCCGTTGAAGTCGCCGGCCAGCTTCACGTCCGCGGCGTTGGGCGCCCAGACCCGGAAGTGCCAGCCCGACTCGGTGGGGTGGGCGCCGAACCACTCATAGGCCCGGGTCCATTGGCCCCCGTAGAAGCGCTGCATCTGCTCTGACATTACGCCTCTCCCTCCTCTTTATGATTTTCTCTCTGTAAATTTTTACTCGATCTCTGTATCGGCCTCCTGCACGGCGGTGCCGCCGTCCAGGCCAAAGTCCTCCTTGGCGCTGGCGGTGTCCCGCCGCAGCATGGCCTCCATCACCCGGATGTCGCTGTCCACGTCCAGGGCCTGGGCCTGGTACAGCTCGTCCAGCTGATGCTCGAAGCCCCGGACGATGTTGTCCATGGTGTCGGCGATGCGGGCCTTGGCCTCGGTCAGGTTCTCCCCGCTGACGCCCGCCTCCTCAAAATCGGCGTAGCTGTCCAGCAGCTTCTGGGTGGTGGGGAGATAGTAATTCAAAAAGGTGTTGGCCTTGGCCTTCTTCTCCGGCTGCTCCTCAATGAGCCGGAAAATCTTGCCGGCCACCTCCTCGATGCGGTCGATCTTCTCGCTGAGGACCGGGTCGGCGATGCGGTCGTTGGCCCGGCGGATATTCCGCAGTATGCCGGAGTAGCCCTCCTCCGTCTCCGGGGGCGGGGGATTGTCCTGCTGGCGGTAATACTGCTCCGCGGCCTCCGGGGACAGGAACAGCATGTCCCGCCCGGCGTCCACGAAGGCGCCCTCGCCCCACAGGCCCTTTTCCACCATGATCTCCAGGTCCTTCTCCGCCTTGGCCTCGGACACGTCGGCAGCCACAGCCAAATCGTTGATGGGGATGGCCTTGCGATTGCCCACGTAGGCCAGGTACTTGGCAAAGCGGCGGGCCCGGCGCTGCATGCCCAGGCCCCCCAGCCACATGCTGGCGCCGCCTGCCACGAGACCCGTCATATAGAACAGATCCTCAAACTCCGGCATCATATAGCCGGAGATGGCGTCGCCAATGATCCCGCCCAGCGCCAGCAGGCCGCTGATGCCCAGTATGGCGCCCACCAGCTTCAAGATCTTGGCGCCCTTGGCGCCGTACTGGGGGGTGTGGGTCAGGTCGGCGATGGCCTGGGCGGAGCGCTTCACCGCCTGGGGCCTGGCGGCCTCCCCGGTCTGCTGCTTCTGCTGGGCGGCGCCCACGTCACGGGCAGCCTGCTGGTAGCGCTGGTAATTGCTGCCGGTGTTGACGGTGAAATTGCGGTTCACCTTCTTGCGGCTGCTGCCGTCGCTGAGCTTGGAGATCAGCATAATGAGGCCCACAGGCCACAGGCCCGTCACGAAGAACAGGCCGATGAGCAGCCAGCCCACCCAGTCGCTGTTATTGCTGGGCGGACGGTTATTCTGCCTGGGGCGGAAGCCGGTATTGGGGTCGTAATCGTAATTCATGACCGAACGCCTCCCTTGGGCTGTAATTTCTTCTTGCGGCCGAATTGATCCACCACGTAGGTGTGTTCCAGCTCCCGGCGGAGGCTGCCGGTGACGGCGTCGATATACTCCCGGCGCAGCGCGTCCCGCTCCGCCAGCTCCTCCGGCGTCAGTCCCTCCGCCTTGGCCTTATGGGCCAGAGCGTTGATACGGTCGATTTTTTCCTGCTTCATGGTTTTCTATCCTCAAATATAGCGCTGCACGGTGATGGGCAGGCGCCCCTTTTTGGTGGGCTGCCCCACGGCAGAGAGTATGCATTTTCCCAGCCCCCGGGCGGTGATCACGTCCCCCTGGGCCACGGGCCTGTCGCCCTTCAGGGCGTCCTGCCAGTTGACCTGCACCCGCCCGGCGGCGATGAGGTCGGCGGCCTTGCCCCTTGCCATAGAGAAGGCGGCGGCCACCACGCTGTCCAGCCGCAGGGAGGACACGGTGTCCCGAATCTCCTTGAATTCCTGCCGGGGCAGATGGAGATCGTGTAATCCCACCGCCTGGCACTGAATGGGGGTGCGGCCCGCCCTGTCCCACTGCTGCAAAAGGTATTCCGCCGTGGCGGGCACGGTGAGAATGTCGGCGGCGTCGCCGCTTCCGTCCACCAGAATGTCCCCTATGGTGGCCCGGGTGATGCCCAGGCCCATGAGGCTGCCCAGCAGATCCCGGTGGGTGGGGTGCTCGCCGGTGTACCACCGGACCCGGAGGGCCGCGATGGCGTCCTCCTCCGGCCCCTCCGCCCAGGAGGGCAGCAGGTGGAGCTGGCAGCGCTGGGCGCCGTCGTAGCCGCCCCAGAACGTCGCTCTCTCCCCCAGGCCCAGGGTTTGCAGCAAATTCTGACACAAAAGCTGCTCCTGAGGCGTCAGAAATCCGGTGTGGCCGGGGATGTCCCGGCTTTCACACTTCTCCGCCAGGTCCCAGACCCGGCCCAGGGTGATGCGCTCTTCCTCGTCCCGGGTCAGGCGGTCCAGAGTGGCGCGCTTATCCATACATCTCCCCCACGTTCTGGGTGCGGTACAGCGTGGCGTAGGCGCCGTTTTGGGCCAGAAGCTGGGCGTGGGTGCCCTCCTCGGTGATGCGGCCGTCCTGGATGACGATGATGCGGTGGGCGGCACGGATGGTGCTGAGCCGGTGGGCGATGATCAGGGTGGTACGGCCCACGGCCAGCTCATCGAAGGCGCTCTGGATGCGGGACTCGGTGACGCTGTCCAGGGCGGAGGTGGCCTCGTCCAGAATGAGGATGGGGGGATTTTTCAAAAAGATGCGGGCGATGGCCACACGCTGCTTCTGGCCGCCGGAGAGCAGGGTGCCCCGCTCGCCCACGTAGGTGTCGAAGCCGTCGGGCATGGCCATGATATCGTCGTAAATCTCGGCCCGGCGGGCGGCCTGGGCCACCTCCTCGTCGGTGGCGCCGGGCTTGCCGAAGCGGATGTTCTCCCGGATGGTGTCGGCAAAGAGGAACACGTCCTGCTGCACGATGCCGATGCTGCGGCGCAGGTCGTGCTGCCGCAGCTTCCGCACGTCCACGCCGTCGATGGCGATGCTGCCGCTGTCCACGTCGTAGAACCGGGGGATCAGCTGGCAAAGGGTGCTCTTGCCGCCACCGCTGGGGCCCACCACCGCCACCGTCTCGCCGCTGGCCACGGCCAGGGACAGGTGGTGCAGCACCTCCGTGTCCTCCTTATAGGAGAAGGACACGTCCTCGGCGGTGATGCGTCCCGCCACGTTCTCCATGGCCACGGCGTCGGGGGCGTCCTGTATGGTGGGCTCGGTGCCCATCAGCTCGGTGAACCGCTGCAGGCCCGCAAAGCCGCTGGAGAAGAGCTCGGCGAAGTTGGCCAGCTTGCGGATGGGGTTGACGAAGGTGGTGACGTACAGGCTGAAGGTGATAAGGTCGATATAGTTCATCCTGCCGTCCATAATCAGCCACCCGCCTACGGCGATCACCGTGACGGACAGCAGGCTGATGAACAGCTCCATAACCGACAGAAAAAGGCCCATCTCCCGGTGGAAGCCCCGCTTGGCGGTCTTAAAGACCTCGTTGGCCCGGTCGAAGCGCTGCTGCTGCTCCGCCTCGGAGGCGAAGGCCTTGGTGGTGCGGATGCCGCTGAGGCCGGACTCGATCTCGGCGTTGATGACGCCGGTTTTCTGCTTGGCGGCCCGGCTGGCGTCGGACATGGCCCGGCGGCGCTGCATCAGAAACACCAGGAACACGGGGATGATGACGGTGACCACCAGGGCCAGCCGCCACTGGACGCGAAAGAGGATCACCAGCGCGCCGATGATGGTCACCAGGCTGATGAACAGATCCTCCGGCCCGTGGTGGGCCAGCTCCGTCAGGTCGAAAAGGTCGGTGGTCATGCGGCTCATGAGCACGCCGGTGCGGTTGCGGTCGAAGAAGTCAAAGCCCAGCTCCTGAACGTGGGCGTAGAGATCCCGCCGGATGTCCGCCTCCACACGGATGCCGAAGGTGTGGCCCCAGTAGGCCACCACAAAGTAGAGCCCCGCCCGGATGACGTAAGCCGCCACCATCAGGCCCATCACCAGGAAGAACACGGAATACTGCTTCTCCGGCAGCCATTGGTACATGGCCCGGCGGGACACCAGCGGGAAGGCCAGATCCACCAGGGCAATCAGCAGCGCACAGGAGATATCCAGCGCAAAAAGGCCCAGATGGGGCCTGAAATAGTGCAGAAACAGAATCAAAGGCTTTTTTTCGCGGAAATCCCGTGCCGTCATGTGGATAATCCTCCCGGTGCGCATACGGATAGTTATATTGCATTATAGCATAACGGTCCGGCCATGACAAGAAAAGAAACGAATTTACCTATTGAAAAAGCGGACAAAAATGCAGCCCAATATGTGTGCAAAAAAAGGAAGCCCGAAGGCTTCCTTTTTCGTTGTGCGTATCGTATCAGCTGACCCGGACGTAGATGCTGATGGCGGTGTCGCCGCTGCGGCCGGTGATGATGGAGTTGCCCTTGTTCACCGCCTTCAGCGTGCCCTTCTCGCTCATGGTGGCCACGGTGCTGTCGGCGCTGGACCAGGTGAAGGCGGCGTCGGTGCCCTCCACGGTGAGCCGGAAGGCCTCGCCCTTCTTCATGGAGATGTCAAACTTGCCGGTCTCGTAAGGCTTGATGGTGGTGCCATACTCGGTTTTCAGCGTGAGGCCGGAGAGGTTGACGGTGGCGCCGCCGCTCTGGCTGTCGCCGCCGCTCTGGCCGCCCTCGCCGGTGACGGTGACGGAGCAGACGGCGCTGTCGCCTCCCACGTCGGTGGCGGTGATGATGGCGGTGCCCTCGCCGATGGCAGTGACCTCGCCGGAGCCGTTGACGGTGGCCACGGTGGGGTCGGAGCTGATCCAGTCGTACTCCGTGCCGCCGGAGACGTTGATGGTGCCGCTCTGGCCCACGGCAAGCTGCAGCGTCTTATCCATCTCCAGGCCGGACTGGGGCGCCGCGCCGTCGCCGGTGCCGTTCCCGCCGGGGGTGACGCCGCCGGGGGTGACGGTGTCCGACGTGTCCACGGGGGTCTCCTCCGGGCTGCGGCGCAGGGCCAGCTTGTCGCCCAGGAAGTGCCACACCAGCAGGGCCAGGATCAGAATGACGATCAAAATCACCACGGGGCCCACGATGCTGGGGGCCCGGCGGCGTGTCTCCCGGCGGCGGCCGTTCCGGGGGCCGGTGTAGCGGGCGCCCTTACGGAAATGCTCCTCCTCCTCGCAGAAGGGGCAGTTGCGATAGCTGTCGGAATACATCTCGCCGCAGCGATTGCACTTCACCAATTTCATAAGCAAACCTCCGGGGGGATACCCATGCTCCCCCAGTGTAGTAATTGTATTACATTTACATAATAGCCCACCCTCGCCGCCGCCGTCAATCCAATTCCGCGAAATTCATCCTTTTTTTACAACTTGCCTTGCATTTCACCCCGGAGCCATTCTATAATGACAGGTAGAATCTTAGGGGAGGAACAGGGCATGAACACCATTCTCATCGGCATCGCCGGCGGCACCGGCTCCGGCAAAACCACGCTCACCGACCACCTGGCCCGCCGCTTCGGCGCGGACATCAGCGTGGTCCACCACGACAACTACTACAAGCGGCAGGAAAGGCCCTTTGAAGAGCGCTGCCGCCAGAACTACGACCATCCCGACGCCTTCGACACCGATCTGATGATTGCGGACCTGAAAAAGCTGAAGGCGGGACAGACCATCCACTGCCCGGTGTACGACTATTCCATCCACAACCGCACCGACGAGACCGTGGAGGTCCGGCCCACCAAGGTGGTGCTGGTGGAGGGCATCCTCATCTTCCAGAACAAGGCCCTGCGGGACCTGCTGGACATCAAAATCTTCGTGGAGACCGACGCCGACGTGCGCATCCTCCGCCGGGCCCTGCGGGACGTGGAGGAGCGGGGCCGCAGCCTGGAGAGCGTGGTGAACCAGTATCTCACCACCGTCAAGCCCATGCACGAGCAGTTCGTGGAGCCCACCCGGAAGTACGCCGACATCATCGTGCTGGAGGGCGGCCATAATCTGGTGGCCCTGGACATGATCATGCAGCGCATCGCCAACCACATTGCGCAGAACTGACGTGAAGCGCGCCATAGGCATCCTGTGTCTGGCGGGGGCGGGGTACTTCCTTTTCCCGGCGGCGTGGGGCATTTTCCACATCGGCATGGTGTGGCCCGCCGCGGTGCTGCTGTGGTGCGCCGCCTGGCTGCTGGCGCCCAAGGTCATGGGGCGGCTGCCCCGGTGGCTGCGGCGGCTGAGCAACATCGTCATGGCGGCAGGGCTTTCCATGGCGGCGGTGCTGGCGGCGGTGATGGCCGCCGCGGCGCTGCGTGTGCCCCCGGCCGATGAACCCTGCACCGTCATCGTGGCCGGGTGCCAGGTGTACGACGGCAGGCCCAGCGTGATGCTTGCCCGCCGCATCGACGCCGCCTACGGCTATCTTTCCGCCCACCCGGAGGCGGCGTGCGTGTGCAGCGGCGGCATGGACGACGCCGAGACCGTCACCGAGGCGGACTGCATTGCCGACGCCCTCACCGCCATGGGCATCGACCCCGCCCGGCTCTACCGGGAGGACAAATCCACCTCCACGGCGGAGAACATGGCCTTCAGCGCAGCCGTCATTGCCGAAAACCGTCTGCCCCGGCAGGTGGTCATTGCCACCGACGGCTTCCACCAGTACCGCTGCGCCGCCTACGGGGCACAAAACGGCCTGACGGCCTGGGCCGCCTCCTGCCCCAGCCCCTGGTATCTGGGGCCGGGCTACTGGTGCCGGGAGATGGCGGGCATCCTCGCCATGTGGCTATTCTAATTCATACGCAAAAAAGACGCCCCGCGGGGCGTCTGAGCCTGTCAAAAAACGGCTGTGCCGTTTTTTGACAATGGGATTGCAGTCTACTGCGCGCACGAATAGTACGCCTCCGGCGCACTATTCGCACACTTCGTAGCCTGAGAAGTGAAAAAAGTGACGCGCATGTCGTCACTTTTTTCGGATTTCATGGGTTCGCGCCTGCGGGCGCGAAATCTGCGATGCTTTTTTGACAATCTGAAAAGAGACGCCTTTACGGCGTCTTTTTCATTTATAAGTGCACTTTCAAATCACCAGCTCGTAGGGGCCGATGTCCGCTTTGGCCAGATATTGGGGCAGGTCGTAGGGCGAATAGATGCCCAGATCCGTCACCACGCCCCGCACCAGCTCCGGCGGGGTGATGTCGAAGGCGGGGTAATACCCCTTGACGCCGTCGGCGGCGGTTTTCACCCCCATGGCCTCCAGTGTCTCCGCCCCGTTGCGCAGCTCGATCTTCACCGTGTCCACGGTGGGGTGGCCCGCGTCGGGGATGCCGCTGACGTACATGGGGACGCCCATGTAGCCCGCGGCGATGGCGATTTGAAAGGTGCCCACCTTGTTGACGATATGGCCGTCGCAGCAGATGGCGTCGGCGGCGCAGGTGAACACGTCCACCTTCTCCTGACCCATGACCCAGGCGGGCATATTGTCGGTGATCACCGTGACGTCAAACCCCATGTCCCGGCAGACGGTGGCGGTGAGCCGGGCCCCCTGGAAGAAGGGCCGGGTCTCGGGGCAGAAGAGGCGGATGTCCTTCCCCTGGCGGCGGCACTGGCGCAGCATCATGCCCACGATGGTCTCGCCGAAGCACTGGGTCATCACCGTGCCGTGGGCGGGAAACTGCTCCGCCAGATACCCCGCCATCCGCTCCACCTTGCCGTAACGCACATTGTTGACGGCCACGGTGTAGTCCCGGATGCCGTCGGCCAGGTCGCTCTCGCCCCTGTCCAGGGCCTCCTCCGCCCAGTGGAGGCAGCCGCCGGTGATGCGCTCCATCCGCCCCACGGTGGTGGGCCGGGCGTGGGAGATGGTGTAGGCGGCGGCGCGGAGATGGGCCCGCTGCTCCTCCGCGGCCTCGCCCCGGCACTCCCAGGCCGCCAGCGCCATGCCCATGGCGGCGGCGGTGTAGGGCCCGGTGGACTGGGTGACCATGGCGGCGATGGCGGCGGCCACCTCCTCATGGCTGCGGCAGGTGACGAAGGACACCTGCCGGGGGTACACCCGGCGGTCCAGAATGCGGACGGCCCCCTGGTCATACCAGGCCACGTTTTCATATTGCAGCATAAATGCCAGGTCCTTGTCGGCTCTCTCCATGGCGCTCTCCTTATCCGTAAATCCGCCGGGCGGCGGCCCGGGCCTCAAAGAGGATTTTCTCCCTGTCCAGCGTCAAAAATTCCCCGTTTTCATAGAGGATTTTGCCGTCCGCCATGGTGAGGCACACGTCGGCGCTCTGGGCGCTGTACGTCACCAGGGCAGGGGCGTCCAGGCAGGGGGTGAGATGGGGCCTGTCCAGGTCAATGGCCATCAGGTCGGCCCCCATGCCCGGGGCCAGCAGACCGCAGTCGGCCCGGCCCTGGGCCATGGCGCCGCCCCGGGTGGCCATGGCGATGGCGGGGTTGCAGGGCACCGCGGCGGCGTCGTGGCGGCGGCCCTTGTGGAGAATGGCCGCCAGGTGCAGCTCCTCCATCATGTCCAGATTGTTGTTGCTGGCGGCGCCGTCGGTGCCCAGGGCCACATTGACCCCCTCCGCCAGCAGCTCCGGCACCGGGGCGAAGCCGCTGCCCAGCTTCATATTGCTGCTGGGGTTGTGGATGACGCTGACGCCCCGGCGGCGGAAAATGGCCCTGTCCTCCGCCGTGACCCATACGCAGTGGGCGGCGGAGCAGGGCACGTCGAACACGCCCCGGCTCTCCATCCAGGCGGCGGGGGTGCAGCCGTGACGGGCCAGGCATTCACGGTGCTCGCCGGCCGTCTCGCTGAGGTGGACGTGCATGTGCAGCCCCTTTTCTTTGGCAAAGGCGGCCACTCCGGCGGCCACGTCGTCGTTGCAGGTGTACTCGGCGTGGAGGCAGCCGTCCACCAGCACCCGGCCCTCCGCCATGCCGTGGCAGTCACGCCAAAGGGCTTCCAATTCCCGGGCGGATGGGTTCTTCTCATACGTTTCCCCGGGGTCAAAGGCCTGGACGGGGTAGCAGAGATTGGCCTTCATGCCGCTGCTTGCCACCAGCTCCGCCGCCACCTGGGGGTAGAAATACATGTCGGTGAAGGACGTGGTGCCGCAGCCGATCATCTCCAGCAGCGCCAGGGCGGTACCGGCGGCGATATCCTCCGCCGTCAGCCTGGCCTCCACCGAGAAAACCCTATCGAACAGCCAGCTTTGCAGGGGCAAATCGCTGCCCACGCCCCGCAGCAGCGTCATGGCGGTGTGGGTGTGGCCGTTGACCAGGCCCGGTAGCACCAGCTTGCCGGACAGGTCCTTTTCGCTGTCGAAGTCCCCCGCCGGGCGGGAGTTGCCCACGTAGGTGATGGCCCTGCCCTCCACCGCAAGATAGCCGGTGATGACCCCCTCCGGGGTGTACAGAAGGCCGTTTTTCAGCAAAAGGCGGCTCACAGGCGCTCTACCACCTTTCCCAGATACGCGCTGAAGGCCCCGGCGATCTTACGGCCCACCTGGTTCACCTCCTCGTCGGACAGAGGCTGATCCAAAATGCCGGCGGCCATGTTGGTGATGACGCTGAAGGCCAGGCACGGCATGCCGCAGTGGGCGGCGGTAAGGGCCTCGGTGACGGTGGACATACCCACGGCGTCGCCCCCCAGGGCCCGGATGGCCCGGATCTCGGCGGGGGTCTCAAACTGGGGGCCGGGCATGAAGAAGTAGACGCCCTCGTGGACGGTGAGGCCGCTGCCTGGGGCGCACTCCCGGGCGATGCGCCGCAGCTCGGGGGTGTACATTTTGCTCACGTCGAAGAACCGGGGGCCGAACTCCTCCACGTTGGGGCCCCGCATGGGGCTGTGGCCCATGAGCTTGATGTGGTCGGAGAGAATCATCACGTCGCCGGGCCGGTAGTGGAGGTTGACGCCGCCGGCGGCGTTGGTCAGCACCACGCAGCGGCACCCCAGCAGCCGGAACAGACGCACCGGGGCGGCAAGCTGCTCAAAGTCGTAGCCCTCATAGGAGTGGAAACGGCCGGACATGCAGGCCACCTTTTTGCCGCCCAGCGTGCCCAGGATCAGCTTGCCGGCGTGGGTGGACACGGTGGAGCGCAGGAAGTTGGGGATGTCCTCGTAGGGGATCTCCACCCTGTCGGTGATGCTGTCGGCCAGGGGGCCGCAGCCGCTGCCCAGCACCAGGCCGATTTCCGCCTCATGGGGCCAGCGGGAGCGGACGTAGGCGGCGCTTTCTTCATAAAACCCATAGGTATACGCCATGACGATGCCTCCTTATTGTATTTTTCTGATTGTACCATAGGGGGCAAAGGGCTGTCAATTTGCACGCCGGGAAAGGATTTTGCCGAAACATGGGTATTGCTTTTTTTCATTTTCATGGTACAATGGCTGTACCAATCTTAATAGGAGGTGCTGTTATGGCTTATCAGATCGGTTCTGCTTGCGTCAGCTGCGGCGCTTGCGCAGACGTATGTCCCGTGGGTGCGATTTCCCAGGGTGATGATCGTTATGTGATCGACGCCAATTCCTGCCTGGACTGCGGTACTTGCGCCGATACATGTCCCAACGGTGCTATCAGCCCCGCTGAATAATCACCGGTACATGTGAAAAAAGAAGCCCGTCGGACTTTCGTCCGGCGGGCTTTTTCCTGTCCAAAAACGGCTACTCCGGAAAGAAAAACTTCACCGTCCACGCCGCCGCCAAAAACCCGGTCAGGTCGGCGATGAGGGCGGCGGGGATGGCGTGGCGGGTGCGGCGGATGCGGGCCGCGCCGAAATACACCGCCACAGTGTAGAAGGTGGTCTCGCTGCACCCCAGCATCACCGCCGCCGTGCGGCCCAGGTTGCTGTCGGGGCCGTGGGCGGCCATCACCTCCCCCGCCACCGCCAGAGCGGCGCTGCCGCTGATGGGCCGCACCAGCATGATGCCCGCCGTCTCCGGCGGCACCCCCAGCAGCCTGAGGGCCGGGGCGAACAGGGCCGTCAGGCCGTCCAGGGCCCCGCTGGCGCGGAACATATACACCGCCGTCAGCAGCGCCACCAGGGAGGGGAAGATGCGCCCCACCGTTTTCAGCCCCGCCGCCGCGCCGTCGGTAAGGGCGGCGTACACGTCCGTGCGGCGGGCCAGGGCGTACAGCGCCGCCCCTGCCAGCAGCACCGGCACCACGTAGTCGCTCACCGCCACACCCCCTCCAGCA
Source organism: Oscillospiraceae bacterium (assembly GCA_017412585.1). Classification (GTDB taxonomy): domain Bacteria; phylum Bacillota; class Clostridia; order Oscillospirales; family Oscillospiraceae; genus Vescimonas. The sequence goes on along the minus strand of JAFPXK010000025.1, from coordinate 2,003 downwards.
GCCGCGCCGCCAGCAGCCCCGCCGCCACCGACAGGGCGGAGCCGATCCACACGCAGGGCAGGATGTCCAGCGGCGCGGCGCTGCCCAGGGCCGTCCGGAGGGCCGCCGCCGTGGTGGGCAGCAGCTGGATGGAGGCGGTGTTCAGCACCACCAATCGCACCAGCTCATCCGACGCCCTGCCGCCGCAGCCCTCCGCCATGGCGCAGGCCGCCTCCATGCCCAGCGGCGTGGCGGCGTTGCCCAGGCCCAGCAGATTGGCGGACACGTTGCCGCTGAGGGCCGCCAGGGTGTCCGGGTCTGCCGACGCCTCCGGCAGCAGCCGCCCCAGCACCGGCCGCAGCACCATCGCCAGCTTCTCCGCCAGGCCGCACCGCCGCAGCAGCTCCATCACCCCCGACCACAGGCACACCGCCCCCGCCAGGGACAGGCACAGCTGCACCCCTGCCGCCGCGCCCTCCAGCGCTGCCGCGCTCACCGCCCCCATCCGCCCGGCGGCAGCGCCCCATATCACCGCCGTCACCGTCAAAATGGTCCACACCGCGTCCATCGCCATGGCCCTTCCCCCTCTCTCCCTATACAATATGCCGAAAAAATAGCGATTATTTGTGAAATTATTATCATTTTAGCCGTTTTATGGTTGACAAACCACACAAATTGTGTCACAATATGCAAGGAACAAGATAAGCTGACGATTTTTCGTTTCAGCAAGGCTGTTTTGAGAGATAGAGGAGATAGAAAGTGAAATCAATTGGCATCGTACGCAAGGTGGACGAGCTGGGCCGCATCGTGCTGCCCATTGAGCTGCGCCGCACCCTGGACATCGCGGAGAAGGACCCCCTGGAGATCTATGTGGACGGCTCGGCCATTGTGCTGAAAAAGTACCGTCCCACCTGCATTTTCTGCGACGGCAGCAAGGACATCATCAACTTCAAGGGCAAGAATATCTGCCCCAAGTGCCTGAAAGAGCTGAAAAATCAGTAACTGCGTACAAAAATCCCCACCCGGCTCCGGGCGGGGATTTTTATGCCGTAAAAAGGGGGACGGAAGGAAAAAGGGCGGCAGAAGAGGGTTGGCGAAATATCGCTAATCTATTGGGCGTTTAGTGCGGCCTGATAGAGCTCGTTCCGGTTCAGGCCCGTGTCGTCCGCCGTGATGCGGACGGCCTCCTTCATCTTCATGCCCTCTGCCCGGAGGGCCAGCACCCGCTCCACGCCCTCTGCCAGCGTCATGGCGGGGGCGTCGCTTGCCGCCCGGCCTGCCACCACCAGCACGTATTCCCCCCGGGGCTCGTTCTGGTCATAATAGGCCACGGCATCGCCCAGGGTGGTGCGCATGGTGTCCTCATGGAGCTTGGTCAGCTCACGGCACAGCGCGATGGGCCGGTCCGGGCCCAGGATGGCCGCCATGTCCGCCAAAGTGGGCCGCAGCTTGTGGGGCGCCTCGTGGAACACCATGGTGCGCTCCTCGCCGCTGAGGGCCTTCAGCTTCGCCCGCCGCTCCTGGGCCTTGGCGCTGAGAAAGCCCTCAAAGGTGAAGCGGCCCGTGGGCAGACCGGACACCGCCAGGGCGCTGACGGCGGCGCAGCAGCCGGGGATGGCCTGGACGGTGACGCCGTTTTCGGCGCACAGGCGCACCAGGTCCTCCCCGGGGTCGGAGATGGCGGGCATGCCGGCGTCCGTCACCAATGCGCAGGTCTCCCCCGCCAAAATCCGCTCCAGCACCGCGGGACCCGCGGCGGCTTTATTGTGCTCATGGTAGGATACCATGGGTTTTTTGATGCCAAAATGGTTCAGCAGCTTCACGCTGACCCGGGTATCCTCGGCGGCGATGAAGTCGGCTTGGCCCAGCGTCTCCACGGCCCGGGGGGAGAAGTCCCCCAGGTTGCCGATGGGCGTGGCCACCAGATAGAGCATTCCGGCCATTTACGGTTCCTCCCTGTGTCGAAAATAGGCGTTTTTTACGTCCTCCGTCTCCTGCCCGTCGCTATGGCGCAGCAGCAGCGG
>JAFPXK010000024.1 GCA_017412585.1 Oscillospiraceae bacterium | reverse complement strand
TCGCTCGCACACTTCGTAGCCTGAGAAGTGAAAAAAGTGACGCGCGCCAGCGACACCCCGCGAAGAATGAGCGGTTGGTGGAGCCAGTGCCCTTGGGGTACATGTCATCACTTTTTTCGGATTTCAATGGTTCGCGCCTGCGGGCGCGAAATCTGCGATGCTTTTTAGACAATCTGTGACAAAGGCCATCCCGCCGGGGATGGCCTTTGTCTGTGCCGAAATGCATTTCAATAGGTGAACGCCCTGGTCCATCAGCCTATATACATATCCCTTTTCGAAATCCATCACGGTCACCTCACAGCACTCCGTTGTCCTTGAGCCAACGCCGCACGCTGTCGCCTGCCGACGCCGCTTGGCTGCCCCGACCACGATACCACCCTCACCAACGTGGCCGCCGGTCGGGGCGTGTGCCTGGCCCCCGGCTTCCTCAACGACCTCAGCGGCCAGTTTGCCTGGATACCCTACGACTGCGCCGAGCATTTCTCCTGCGTCCTCTGCACCCACCGGAAAGATCAGCGCCCGGCGGTGCGGAACTTCGTGACCCTGCTCCAAGCCCTGTACCGCAGCGCCGTGGCCTTCCCGTTGTAACCCCTTTGACCAATGTCCCAAAATGTGGTATGCTGATCCTAACCAAATAAAAAGGAGAATCCGCCCATGCCCTCCGTCATTTTGAACATCCTCATCGCTGCCCTCGTGTGCCAGGCGGTGGCCCGCCACATCCGAAAGCTGGGCGCCGTGGCTCTGCGGTATTTCACCGTGCTGTCCAACCTGCTTTGCGCCGCGTCCTGCCTGTTGGTGGCCGCCATGGGACTGCATCATTCGATCTGGCCCTGGGCACTGACGCTGAAATTCGTCGCCACCGTGTCCGTCATGGTGACGCTTTTGACGGTCTTTGTGTTTCTGCTGCCTCAATTCGGCGCCAAATTCCTGCTCACCGGCCCGGATTTCTGGCTCCATCTGGCCTGCCCACTGCTGGCCCTGGCCACCTACCTCCTGTGGGACCGCCTGGTGTTGACAGCCCTCGCCGCCCTCCTGGGCGTGGTGCCGGTGCTTCTCTACGGCGTCGTCTACATGACCCAGGTGGTGTTCCGCCACAAATGGGAGGACTTTTACGGCTTCAACCGGGGCGGCAAATGGCCCGTCAGCTTCGCGGTGATGCTCATTGCCACCGCTCTCCTGAGCTTGACCCTGGCCTGCGTGTAAATGATGGTAAAAACCCGGCAGGGAGCGTCGTTCGCCATCCCTGCCGGGTATCTTTTTGCCTAAAACAGCTGTCAATCTTCGTTCATTTCCGCCAAAAGGGCCGCAAATGCCGTCTGGAACTGCCGCTCCTCCCGGGCCACAGTCTCCCGGTATCGGGCAATCTCCTCCGCCGTCAGCGCCTCCGCCCCCAAAAACCGCAGCCTTGCCACGGCGGCGGGGGATTTTACGACGATTTGCCGGTACTCCGGCCCTATGGACAGCAGCCGCAGCGCCTGTTCCCGGGGCAAAAAGCCGCTGGTGGTGATGCCCCAGGTGTCGTAGATGGTGTCGTTGGCAATGGGGCCCATAATGACGTCATATCCCGCCAAAGCGTCCGTTTCGTCCCGCCGGTTGCGGAAGATATAGTCAAACCACGCCTCGTCCCGGCTGAATTCTTTCACCCGAAGCCCACGGCAATCCAACTCATAGCTGTTAAGGTAAGTTACTTCACAGCTTCGCTGCCGTGCCCATCGCCGGGAAAAGGCCACGTCGTCCGTCAGATAAAAGCCCTGCCCGAAGTCAGCGTTTTTCCGCCCCCGCAGCAGGTCGGGGGAGGGGATCACCGCAAATCCGGTGTGGTACAGCCGCATCACGTCCGCCATAGGAAACACCTCCTTATCCCAACACCTTCCCGGCAATGTCGGCGCTCTGCTTGGCGTCCCGGGCGTAGAAGTCGGCACCGATCTCCGCCGCGTAGTCCGCCGTCAGCACCGCGCCGCCCACCATGATCTTGCAGTCGTGTCCGCTTCGCCGCACGGCGGCGATGGTCTCCGCCATTTTCGATACCGTGGTGGTCATCAGCGCCGAGAGGCCCAGCAGCCGGGCGTCCTCCCGAATCACCGTCTCCACCACCGTCTCCGGCGCTACGTCCCTGCCCAGGTCAATGACGGTGTAGCCGTAGTTCTCCAGCACCACTTTTACGATGTTTTTGCCGATGTCATGGATGTCGCCCTGCACCGTAGCCAGTACGATCTTGCCCCGTGACACACTGCTGCCGCCCTGGGCCAGAATGGCCTGCCTCACCACGTCGAACCCGGCGCAGGCGGCGTTGGCGGCGTTGATGAGCTGGGGCAGATACAGCTTTTCCTGCTCGTAGAGCCGCCCCACCCGGTCCAGGGCGGGAATCAGCTTTTCGTTGACCACCTGGAGGGCGTCAGCGTGGGCCAGGGCCGCCCTTGTGGCCTCGGCCACCTGGGCCCCCAGTCCCCGCAGCACCGCTTCCTCCAACGGCATAGCGCTTTCCGCCGCCGCAGGCGCGGCAGGGGAGACCCGACCCATCCTGGCGATGTAGGCCGCGCTGTCCCTGTCCTCGCCGGACAGCACCCGGCAGGCCGCCACCGCGTCCATCACAGCCTCCTGATTAGGGTTGACAATGGGCATTCGCAGCCCGCATTGCAGCGCCTGGGTGAGAAAGCTGACGGTGATCTGCTGCCGCTGGGGCAGGCCGAAGGAGATATTGCTGACCCCCAGCACCGTGGCCAGGCCCAGCTCCTCCGTCACGTACCGCACCGCCCGCAGTGTCTCTACCGCCTGCTCCTGCTGAGCCGACACCGTCAGCGTCAGGCAGTCAATCCAGATATCGGATTTGGGAATGCCGACAGCCGTTGCCGCCTCCATGATCCGCTTTGCAATGGCAACTCTATCCTGCCACGTCTGGGGGATGCCCTTTTCATCCATGCAAAGACCCACCACCGCCGCGCCGTATTTTTTGCACAGCGGCAAAACGGCCTCCAGCAACGCCCGGCTGCCGCTGACGGAGTTCACCGCCGCCTTGCCGTTCACCGCCCGCAGCCCCGCCTCAATGGCGGCTGGGTCGGAGGAATCGATCTGCACCGGCAAATCCGAAACAGCCTGCACGGCGCGGACGGCTCGGGCCATCATCTCCGCCTCGTCCAGGCCTGGCACGCCTACGTTCACGTCCAAAATCTCCGCCCCGGCGTCCTGCTGGGCTATGGCCAGGGACGCCGCCGCGTCCATGTCGCCCTGGCGCAGCGCTTGCTGCAATGCCTTTTTCCCGGTGGGGTTGATGCGCTCGCCGATGACGTGTATGCCCTCCGTGGTTACCACTCGTGTGGCCGAGCAAACGCCGCTGCGCTTCTCACCCGTGGGGCGGGCCACTTCGCCGCCCTCGTCCAGGGCACGGCCCAGAGCGGCAATATAGTCCGGCGTGGTGCCGCAGCAGCCGCCGAAGATGGCGGCCCCGCTGTTCAATGCCTGGGCGCACGCGGCGGCAAATGCCTCCGCCGTCATGTCGTAGCCCCCGGTGGCCGGGTTTGGCAGCCCTGCGTTGGGCTTGAAAATAATGGGCCTGTCCGTCCAGCGGTGCAGCTCCCGGGCCAACGCCACCAGTTCCCGGGGCCCTACCGAGCAGTTGAAGCCCATGGCCTCCACGCCCAGCCCCTCCAGCGTCAGCGCCATGGCGGGCACCGTCACCCCGGTGAAGGTCCGTCCGTTTTCGGCGAAGGTCATGGTCACCCACACCGGCAGATTGGTGCATTCCCGGGCCGCCAGCACCGCCGCCTTCACCTCGTATAAATCGCTCATGGTCTCAATGACGATGCGGTCCGCCCCGGCGTCCTGCCCCCGCTTCATCACCTGGGCGAATACGTCGTAGGCCTCCCGGAAGGTGAGGGTGCCCAGGGGCGCCAAAAGCTGCCCGATGGGCCCCACGTCCAGGGCCACTTCCGCGTCATGTCCCCGGGCGGCCTCCCTGGCGCAGGCCACGCCCGCGTCGATGAGTTCCTCCACCGCAGCGCCGCACCGGGCCGCCCGGAAGCGGTTTACCCCAAACGTATTGGTGTACAGCACCCGGCTGCCCGCCTCCACATATTGCCGGTGTACCGCCGTCACCCTCTCCGGGAAATCCACGTTCCACCGCTCCGGCGACTGGCCTATGGGCAGTCCGGCGCGCTGCAGCATGGTGCCCATGCCGCCGTCGAGAAGTGTCAAGTCTTTACGCTTCACAGTGCTTGCCCTCCTTGCGATAGGCGCATTGTTCATGGTTTTCGCAGCTGCCGCAGCCCCGCCGCCGGAGCTGCGGTCTGTGGGCAATGCCCACCACCGCCGTCACCGATTTCTGGGGCACCATCAGGCCGCTTTCCGTCAGCGTCACCCCGATTTGCCGGGTCACGTCCAGGGTGTCAAACAGCGCCTGCTGCTGCGCGATGGGCATATCCCCGTATCCGGGGCTGAATCGGTCAGTCAGATACCGGGGCGCAAATTGTTTCGCCAAATCGCCGCACAGATTGTCACACACGTTTTCAATGGCGGCGCTGCCCATGGCGTCCAGCACTACCGCCTCCGCCATGTTGCCCGCCTGGGCCCGCCGCAGCAGGGCTTCGGCCTCTAGCCCCAGCGTGGCGCAGAGAAGGATCACCTCCCGGCAGTCCGCCAGCAGCCGCCCGATCGCCTGTCCCTGCAAGCGAAACGCCGTGCTCGCAAGTGTCATATCCGGCAGCAAATCGTACCGCCGCCAGACCACCCGGGGCCGGGCCGCTGCCAGCAAGGCCGCCTGGCAGCCGTCCAGCTGCCGCGCAAGCTCCTCCGGCACCTCGCCGCCGCGCCACTGTAAATACCGCAGCACCTCCCGTCGGGAGATCTCCGTCAGCCGCCCATCCATCCGCGCCGCCTCCTTCCGCCTTGTCTGCATACTGATTACATAATATACCATATCCCGGGCCGGATGAAAAGCCCGCAATATTTTCAGCGTCATGAAACCTTTTGCCACGAAACTGTGTTATTATAAGCGAACGGCCGTTCAAGACGACGATACAGAGGAGATGATACCTTGCACGACGCCAAAGCGCTGCAGCGGCTACAGCAGGGAGACGAAGAAGCCCTTGCCTGGATTATCGACCGTTACACGCCCTATGTCCATACGGTGGTCTGCCACGTCATGGGGCAATACATGACCCAGGCGGATATGGAGGAGGTGGACGCCGCCGCCAACACCTATCTGACCCTTAATTATGAGACCTATTCCCTGGAGGGACAGGAAAACACGGCCCAGAACGTGCTGGCGCTCTATGGGGGCGGCGACAGCGTCTCCGTCTCCGGCCACGAGGGCGCGATCCGCAACGGCAACGACTATACCACTGTATTGTGGGTGGATACGGAGGCCTGCCTGGTGTTCGCCCTGACCTCCGACGCCCTCACCCCGGTGGAGCTGGTACAGCTGGCCCAATCCGTGGCGTGACACACCTTGCAATTCCTACAAAAACCAGTATAATATAGCTTACGTAAGGCGCTTATTTCCTATGGCTTTTTGTGAGTAAATGGGGGGGACTATGTTAGAATTTCGTATGATGTCGAAAGAAGAAATCGAGCAATGGTATGTCACCGATTTTTCGGAAGCATTTGCCGAAAACGAGCGTAAACCCCTCCCGGACATTCTTTCTTTAATAGAACAAGGCCGCTACCAAATATATGGCCTTTTTGATGGTGAAGCCGCGCTGGGATATGCTACGCTTTGGAAACGTGACGGAGTACCGCTTGTGCTGTTGGACTATCTGGGTGTCAAGGCGTCACTTCGCAATGGTGGTCTTGGCGCACAAATCCTAAAACGGCTGCAGTCTATGGCCTTTCCCATTGTAACGGAATCTGAATTGCCTGTGCCTGGCGACGATGCTGCAGAGAATAGCATTCGTACACGCCGCATTGGATTCTATCGCCGCAATGGGTTCCTGCCCGCCTATGAAATGGCCACTTGCGGGATGCGATGGCAAGCCCTTCTATTTGGAGCGGAGGATTACTCGATATGGCAGATTATGGACTGGCACAGAAAGCTGTATGGGCCGGAACGCACGGATGTAAAAATACCGCTGGGGCGTGATGAAATTCCGGAAATGCCCTACTGGATGACGCGGGAATTGTAAGCAGGGAGGTCATACCATGAAACTCATCACCTTTACCCACAAAAATGAAGAGCTGGTGGGCGTGCTGGTGGGGGAGAGCGTCATCCCCCTGCGGCAGTTCGCCTCCATGGAGGAGCTGATCCGCGCCGGTGTTCCTGCGGATTTGGGCGCCGAGCGCATCCCCTTTACGGAGGTGCAGCTCCTGGCCCCCATTCCCCGGCCCGCCCATGATATCATCTGCCTGGGCATGAACTTTGCCGACCACACCAAGGAGGCCGCCCGGTTCCACCCCACGCTCATCCGGGAAAACCAGGCCGTCTACTTCGGCAAGCGGGTGGATCTGGCCGTCCCCCACGGCGGCGCCATCGACAGCCACCCCGACGTGACGCAGCAGCTGGACTACGAGGCGGAGATCGCCGTTATCATCGGCCGGGACGCCCGCCATGTGAAACGGGAAGCGGTAAAGGACTACATTTTCGGCTATACCATCATCAACGACGTCTCCGCCCGTGAGGTGCAGACGGGCCACAAGCAGTATTTCTTCGGCAAGAGCCTGGACACCTTCACCCCCATGGGCCCCTGCATCGTTACCGCCGACGAATTTGCCTACCCGCCGGAAATCGGCATCCGCTGCTTCGTCAACGGCGAAAAGCGCCAGGACGGCAACACCCGCCAGTGGATTTTCGACATCGAGGATGTGATTACCGAGCTGTCCGCCGGTATGACCCTCCACTCCGGCACCATTATCTCCATGGGCACCCCCGCCGGCGTGGGCATGGGCATGACGCCCCCGGTGTTCCTGCAAAGCGGCGACACCGTCAAGTGTGAGGCGGACGGTATCGGCACGCTGACTAACCCTGTGATTTGACCCGACCCCGCATCATAAAAAGGCTGTAAACCGATAATGGTTTACAGCCTTTTGCCATGCAAATCATCAATTACCCCGATCTCCACCCTCGTCGCCCAGTCCATATCCGGTAATGCGCGATGCGAAATCACAATGCGGTTATGCGCTGTCGGGGCCATAACGATCCTGGGGGACTCGAACCCCGTGCCTGCCCGCGGCACAACCATACACTACGGCTTAGGCAGCCGCCGCCTGATATGCGCGCCTGGGGGACTACCCGCTGTTATCCTTACTTTTCCAGCAGCTTCGTCTTCCAGTTGGTCTCCTGTAATGTGTTGTCCAGCAGCCGCAGCTCCCGGGCGATGCCGTCCGCCGTCTTTTGCAGGTCTGCGCCCCGCAGCAGCGCCTTCACCTTGATTTCCGTGCCCCGGGCCCGGCTGGTGTTCTGCCCGGCGGTGTATACCAGGTCCCGGTAGGCGGCAAGCTGCACCGTCAGCGCGTCCTTTTTGGCGATCAGCTCCGTCAGCGTCTTGCCGTTTACCTTGGTTTTGCTGTTGGTCAGGTTGATGGCCGCCATCAGCACCGCCAGCCGCGCCACGGCGCCGTCCAGCTCCCGCAGCAGCGCCGCCGGGTCCTCCGCCGGCTCCTCGCCCTCCTGCACCAGTACGCAGTTGCCCAGCCGCCGCCGCAGCTCCTCCATCTTCCGGTTCAGGTCCGAGCGCTCCTGTAATGCCTCTGCCAGCTTCATGGTGTGATCCTCCTTCGCAATGGCAATTTTTACCCTGTACATTATACCACACACGCTCCATAAAAGCAAAAAATCTTATCCGCCCCAGGGCAGGGGAGCCCCGACCCTTGCGCGCCCCGCCCATCCATGGTACAATACCGCCATCAAAGCGAAAAGGAGACCGCCCCATGCCTGTCTATCTCCAGGGCCTGCTGCTGGGCCTCAGCTACTGCGCCCCCATCGGCATGCAAAACCTGTTCGTCATCGACACCGCCTTGACCCAGCCCCGCCGCAAGCTGTACCCCACCATACTCATCGTGGTTTTCTTCGACATCACCCTGGGCCTGGCCTGTTTCCTGGGCGCCGGGGCGCTGATGGAGGCGCTGCCCTGGCTGCAAAAGGTGATTCTGGCGGCGGGCAGTCTGCTGGTCATCTATATCGGCGTGGGCCTTCTCCGCTCCAAAGCCAGCCTGGACGGCGGCAAGGACGTAAATGTGCCCCTGTGGAAGGCCGCCGTCACCGCCTGCGTGGTTACCTGGTTCAACCCCCAGGCCATCATCGACGGCACCATGATGCTGGGTGCCTGCAAGGCCACCCTTCCCGCCGGGACGGACGCCTGGTTCATCCTGGGCTTTGCCTCCGCCTCCGTGCTGTGGTTCCATTTCCTGGGCACCGCCGTGTCGCTGCTGGGCAGCCGCATCAACGAGAAGGTGCTTACCGTCATCAATAAGGTCTGCGGCGCCGTCATCATCTTCTACGGCCTCCGGCTGCTGTATAGCTTTCTCAAGCTTCTGAATATACTGTAAAGGCATCTTGCCTCACACGCCCCCGGGCAGGCACCGCACCTTCCCGGGGCGTTTTATACCCGTAATTCACCTGCTGATTGACCTGTCAAATCCATCTGCCGCACTTGAAATTCCAATATGATGATGATATGATATGCCATAATGTGAAACCGGGCCCAAAGGGCCGCTGAGCATAATGCATATTCCGCGCAAAAAGGAGTATTCCGGGCCCGTCCGCCCGGTGTAAACGTCATGGAGATTCGAGAACAAGATCGGGAACGGCTGCTTGCCACCGTATTCAGCGATGAAACGGAGCTGTTCCGCACCCCGTCAGAGCCGGACGTGGGTGACATGGTCACCGTCCGCCTCCGTATGGCCCGCGGCCTGGGGGCCCACGTGGCCCTGCTGCTGGGCTACGGCGCCCAGGAGGTGGACATGGCCCTCACCCGCACCGACGCTGCTTTCGACTGGTTCGAGGCCAGGGTGGAGTGCCGCTGGAGCGTTGGCGTGTTCTACTCCTTCCTCATCCGCTGGCACGGTCTCATGTTCCACTATCTCCGCACCGGCGCCGAGCCGGTGGAGGCCCTGACCTTCCCGGACCCGGACCGTTCCTTCCGCATCCTGCCGGGTTACCACGTGCCCCGCTGGGCCAAGGGCGCCCTCCAGTATCAGATTTTCACCGACCGCTTCTGCAACGGCGACCCCACCAACGACGTGACCCCCGGCGAGTACCGCTATGGCCGTGCCCCGGCGGGCGTAGCCGCCTCCTGGGACGAGCTGCCCTCCGACGGCGATTTCCACCGCTTCTACGGCGGCGACCTGGCGGGCGTCCGCCAGAAGCTGGACTATCTCCAGAGCCTGGGGGTGGAGGCCATCTATTTCAACCCCCTTTTCATCTCCCCCTCCAGCCATAAGTACGACACCCAGGACTACGACCATATCGACCCCCATTTCACCGTCATCCCCCGCGACGCCGCCGGCGCGGAGCGCTACCGCGTCCGCACCACCGACCCCGCCAATCTCAAGGCGGGGGACGATTTCTTCGCCGACTTCTGCCGGGAGGTGCACCGCCGGGGCATGCGCATCATCTTAGACGGCGTCTTCAACCACTGCGGCTCCTTCCACCGCTGGATGGACAGGGAGGGCCTCTACGGCGGCCAGGGGGCCTTTGCCTCCGCTGCCAGCCCCTACCACAATTTCTTCCGCTTTGATTTCAACGGCAAATACGAGGCCTGGTGGGGGGTGGACACCCTGCCCAAGCTGAATTACGAGGGCGACGCCGCCCTGTGCGAGGCCATCTACCGGGTGGCGGTAAAATGGGCTTCGCCGCCGTACTCCATTGACGGCTGGCGTCTGGACGTGGCCGCCGACCTGGGCCATAGTCGGGCCTTCAACCACATGTTCTGGAAGGAGTTCCGCCGCCGGGTGAAGGCGGTGAACGACCAGGTGCTCATCGTGGCCGAGCATTACGGCGACCCCTCCGAATGGCTGGGGGGCGACGAGTGGGACACCGTCATGAACTACGACGCCTTCATGGAGCCGGTGGGCTACTTCCTCACCGGCGTGGAAAAGCACTCCGACCAGCGCCGTGACGACCTGTACCAAAACGGCCCCGCCTTCTTCCGCGCCATGGCAGAGAATATGAGCCGCCTGCCCACTCCCGCCATTCAGTGCGCCATGAACGAGCTGAGCAACCATGACCACAGCCGTTTCCTCACCCGCACCAATGGCCGCGTGGGCCGCCTCAACACCCTGGGCAGCGCCGCGGCAGGGGAGGGGGTTAATAAGGCCGTGTTCCGGGAGGCCGCCGTCATCCAGATGACCTGGCCCGGCGCCCCCACCATCTATTACGGCGACGAGGCCGGCCTGGTGGGCTGGACGGACCCGGACAACCGCCGCACCTACCCCTGGGGCCGGGAGGACAAGAATATGATTGCCTTCCACCGCGCCCTCTCCGTCCTGCGCCGCCGCCTGAGCGCCCTGCGTGCCGGCAGCCTCAAGGCCCTCTGTGCAGACACCGGCACCATCGCCTATGCCCGCTTCGACGAAGCCGCCACCGTGGTGGTGGCCTGCAACAATCTGCCCCAGGCCCGTGACCTGACCATCCCCGTGGGGGACGTGGGCGTGGCCGACGGCCAAAGCCTCCGCTGCGTTTTCACATCTGACGATAACGGCTTCCGCGCCGAGGAAACCGCCGCTCCCGCCGTGAAAAACGGCCATTTGACACTCCGCGCCCCGGCCCACAGCGCCTGGGTGCTGACCACAAAATAAACGAGGTGACACTATGGTAATCAATCCCTTCTTCCCGGAGATCCACGGCAATTTCGGCTTCGGCTGCATGCGCTTCCCCATGACCGACGGCAAGATCGACGTCCCCCAGGTGCAGCAGATGGTGGACGCCTTCCTCCGCGCCGGCTTCAACTATTTCGACACCGCCCACGGCTACCACGGCGGCGAGAGCGAAAAGATCATCCGCCAATGCCTTACCTCCCGCTATGACCGCAGCCAATACCTGCTCACCGACAAGCTCACCGACCCCTATTTTCAGTCCGAGGCGGATATCCGCCCCTTCATTCAGTCCCAATTGGACGTCTGCGGCGTGGATTATTTCGACTTCTATCTGATGCACGCCCAGGACGGCCGCAATTTCGAGAAGTTCAGACGCTGCCGGGCCTATGAGACCGCCTTCGCCATGAAGGCCGAGGGCAAGCTCCGCCACGTGGGCATCTCCTTCCACGACACGGCGGAAGTGCTGGACGAAATTCTCACCACTTACCCCCAACTGGACGTGGTGCAGCTGCAGTTCAACTACGTGGACTACGACAGCCCCTCCGTGGAGAGTAAGAACTGCTACGACGTCTGCGTTAAGCACGGCAAGCCCGTCCTGGTGATGGAGCCGGTGAAGGGCGGTCATCTGGTGGAGCTGCCCGCCGAGGCCCAGGCGGTGTTCGACGGCCTTCACGGCGGCTCCAACGCCAGCTACGCCCTCCGCTTCGCCGCCAGCTTCCCCAACGTCTGTGTGGTGCTGTCCGGCATGAGCAGCCTGGCCCAGATGGAGGACAACGTCGCCACCATGGCCGACTTCCGCCCCCTGGATGACGCCGAGCGCATCGCCATCGACCGGGTCCGGGGCGTGTTCCAGGCCCAGCGGCTCATCCCCTGCACCGGCTGCCGCTACTGCGTCTATGAGAACACCTGCCCCCAGGGCATCCAGATCCCCGACCTGTTCTCCTGCTACAATCTCAAGAGCACCTTCCACGACTGGAATCAGGACTTCTATTATCATCAGATCCTCACCGCCCAGGGCGGCAAAGCCTCCGACTGCATCGGCTGCGGCGGCTGCGAGGCGGTATGCCCCCAGCATCTGGAAATTCGCACCCTCTTGCAGGACGTGTCCGCCTCCTTTGATAAATAAGGTACTTATTCCATAAACACCACGCCCCCAACCGGTATCACTCCGGCTGGGGGCGTTGCTATATCAAGATTGTAAGGCGTTATACCTTGTCGGATAATTCCCGCTGCAAGGCCTCGTTCTGCCGCCGCAATTCCTCGTTTTGCGCCTGCAATTCATCCAGCTTCTTGTGAACAGGCTCCAGCTGCTTCTTGATCTCCCGGCCCACGGCGGCCTGGTAGATTCTGTCGTGGCCGATGCCGGCCGCCAGCGACACCACCGCCGCCGCGCCCACCGCCGCAATGGCCAGGCGCTTCATGTTCCGGGGCTCCAGCAGCCTGGCTGCCCGCCGCAGGGTCTTCTGGTCGATGGGGAGCTGCTCCAGCAGCGCCTGCCCGGCCCGGGTTGCCAGCTCCTGCTTGCTTTTCTCCGCCTCCTGGGCCAGATGAGAGGAAATGAACTTCATATTCCGCGCTCCTTTCCGCATGTTCTTTGTCCATAGCATACCACCATTCGCCCCAAATGGCAACTCCCTGGGAAATAAAACATCTGTTCCATTTTTCTTGACACCGATGGGGGAATGGTATAGGATAATAGCTGCAATACTACCGCAAAGAGGGGAGGGGAAAAGGCATGAGTCGCATCTATATGGCCATTGATCTGAAATCCTTTTACGCCTCCGTGGAGTGTCGGGAGCGGGGCCTGGACCCCTTGACCACCAACCTGGTGGTGGCGGACAGCAGCCGCACCGATAAGACTATATGCCTGGCCGTCACCCCCTCGCTGAAAAGCTACGGCATCCCCGGCCGCCCCCGACTGTTCGAGGTGGTGCAGAAGGTGGCGGAGATCAATGCCCAGCGGCTGCGCGCCGCCCCGGGCCACACCTTCCGCGACAGCTCCATCCACGGCCCCAGCCTTCACCGCGACCCCACGCTGAAGCTGGATTACCTGGTGGCACCGCCTCAGATGGCCCGGTATATGGAGGTCAGCACGCAGATTTACGAGATTTATCTCAAATACGTGGCCCCGTCGGATATCCACGTCTATTCCATCGACGAGGTGTTCATGGATGTCACCGATTATCTGAAAACCAACGGCAAAACGCCCCACGACTTCGCCATGGAGATCGTTCGCCACGTCCTCCGGGAGACGGGCATCACCGCCACCGTTGGCATCGGCACCAACCTGTATCTGGCCAAGGTGGCTATGGATATTGTGGCAAAGCACATTCGCCCGGACCGTGACGGCGTCCGGGTGGCGGCCCTGGACGAGATGCGCTACCGCAAGCTGCTGTGGAGCCATCGCCCCCTGACGGATTTCTGGCGGGTGGGCCCGGGCTATCAGCGAAAATTGGAGCAAAACGGCCTCTTTACCATGGGTGACGTGGCCCGCTGCTCCCTGGGCGGGCCGGACGACAGGTGTAATGAGGAATTACTTTACAAGCTCTTTGGCGTCAATGCCGAGCTGCTCATCGACCACGCCTGGGGCGTGGAGCCCTGCACCATCGCCGACATCAAGGCCTACCGTCCGGAGAATCACAGCATCGGCGCCGGGCAGGTGCTGCAGCGGCCTTATGACTTTGCCGGCGGCAGGCTTATCGTCCGGGAGATGACGGACCTTCTGGCCCTGGACCTGGTGGACCGCCACCTGCTCACCGACCAGCTTATCCTCACCGTCAGCTATGACCGGGAGAGCCTGGCCTCCCCGGAGCAGCGCAAGGCCTACCAAGGGGAGATTGTGGCGGACTATTACGGCCGCGCCGTGCCCCGCCACGCCCACGGCAGCGCCAACCTGGGGGCCATGACCTCCTCCACCCGCCTCATCACCGACGCTATGATGGCCCTCTATGACCGCATTGTGGACCCCGCCCTCCTGGTGCGCCGGGTCAGCGTGGTGGCCGCCCACGTGGCCACCGAGTCGGAGGTGGCGGCCCGGGGCCCGACCATGGAGCAGTTGGATTTGTTCACCGACCCTGCCGCCCAGGCGGAGCAGCGGCGCCGAGAGGAAGAACGGCTGAAAAAAGAGCGCCGATTGCAGGAGACGGTGCTGCAAATGAAGCGGAAATACGGCAAAAACGCCGTCTTGAAGGGCATGAATTTGGAGGAGGGCGCCATGACCATCGAGCGCAACCGCCAGATCGGCGGCCACAAGGCGTAGGGGAGGGGAGAGCTGTGCAAGACCATCCGGATCACCGCTATGACGACATTATCCATTTAGACCGCCCCGTGTCCCCCCGCCACGCCCCCATGCCCCGGCAGAGTCGGGCGGCCCAGTTTTCCCCCTTCGCGGCCCTCACGGGCTACGACGACGCCATCGCCGAGACGGAGCGGCTCACCACCCCACGCATCGAGCTGGATGACAGCCGGCGGGCCATACTCAGCGACAGGCTCGCCCGCCTCCGCCGGGGCGACGAGGCCGCCATCACCTATTTCGTCTATGACGAATACAAATCCGGCGGCGCCTACGTCACCGTCTCCGGCCCCGTGAAAACCGTGGATCCCGTCACCCACACCGTCACCATGCAGGAGGGCACCGTCATCCCCATGGAGGACATCCTCACCCTTACCCCTCAGCCGTGACCCCTTTGCCTTTCGTCGGATGCTATCGAAAATTCGTCTGGATTGACAATCTTGACGAAATTTGATATTATACAAGAGGAGAGTTATGCAAATTGCATACCTTGCAGCAGCGTCCGGCGCGACGTGATTCCCGTCGTTCGCCGCAGAATGAAGGCAAAGGAGAGAAACCACATGAAGCGTAACGTAAAGCGTCTTCTGGCTCTTGCGCTGGCGGCAGTGCTGAGCCTGTGCCTGTGCGTCGGCCCCCTGAGCACCACCGCCTGGGCATGGCAGACGTACACCACCAGTCAGACGAATCTGAGCTGGATATCCGGCGATGTATATGCCGTCACCGGAAATGCCACGTATTCTTTCAAGAATTCCGGGAGCAATGTGGTGCTGTACCAGGTGGTAGGAGGCACAAGAAGTTTCCATGCGAACTCCACCGCGACGATTGATAAGAACGGCACCCTTTATGTTTACAATGATAAGGGTACATTTACTTTCAGCCTGCCTACCGGGAATAACGCCTGGGAGCTGCGTATCAGCGACGATGAATGCTCCTTTGAGGCAACCACGGTAGACATCAGCCGCACCGTCACCATCTCCGGCGGCGGCAATGCCGCCAGAAGCGGCGGCGCCACCAGCCAGACCGTCTCCGGCGCCATCACCACCGTGACCTACACCGCCAATACCGGTTATCATTTCAACGCCTTTTCTGCCACCACTACCAACGGCATCACTGTGTCCCGCACCAGCGATACCACCGTCACCGTGTCCGGCACGCCTACCGCCAACGCCTCTGTCACCGTGCCCAACGCGGTGCCCGCCTCCTATTCCGTCACCCTCAATACCAACGGCGGCACCGTCAAGAGCGGCAATGTGACCTCTTATACCTACGGCACCGGCGCCACGCTGCCCACCAATGTGACCCGCGCAGGCTATACCTTCAACGGCTGGTATGGCAACAGCGGCCTTACCGGCAGCGCCGTCACCTCCATTCCCGCTAACGCCACCGGCAATAAGACCTATTACGCCAAGTGGACGGCGCTGCCTGCCACCGCCCCCACCATCACCGGCACCACCGGCGCCAACCTCACCTACGGCTATTCCTCCGGCAGCGTCTCCGTCTCTGCCACCGCCCCTGCCGGCCACACCCTGTCCTACCGGTGGTACAGCAATGGCAGCACCAACAGCAATTCCGGCGGCACCCTCCTATCCGGGGCCAACTCCGCCTCCTGCCCGGTGCCCACAGGCAAGTCGGTGGGGGATTATTACTTCTATTGTGTGGTCACTGCCAAGCGCACCGACAATAACCAGACCAAATCCGCCACCTCCGGTGCCGTCAAGGCAACCGTGACAGTGGCTGACATCAACCCCGCGGTTTCTCTGAACGGCTGGAACTTTGGCGCCACCGCCAACACCCCCTCCGTCTCTGGCAACATCGGCAGCGGCCAGGTCACCTATACCTATTCCGGCACCGACAATGACAACAATGCCTACGGCCCCAGCGCCGCCACGCCCACAGACGCCGGCAGCTATACCGTCAATGCCGCTGTGGCCGCCACGTCGAATACCAATTCCGGCGAAGCCACCGGTAACTTCACCATCAGCCGGGCCGACATCACCCCCGTGGTGTCTCTCACCGGCTGGACCTTTGGCGATACGGCCAACGTGCCCTCCGTCACCTCCGGCAATCCCGGCGGCGGTGCCGTGACCTATCAATATAAGCTCAAGAACGCCGCCGACGGCACCTATTCCGCTGCCGTCCCCACCTTCGCCGGCAGCTACACCGTCAAGGCCACCGTGGCCCAGACCCCCAACTATAACGGCGCCTCCGCCACCGCCGACTTCATCATCGCCAGGAGGAATCTCACCGTTACCGCCAATGCCCATACCATCAGTTATGGCGACGATGCGGCCAACAACGGCGTTACCTACGATAACCTGGCCCCCGGTGACACCGCGGCCTCCCTGGGCGGCACGCTGGCGTATGCGTATACCTACACCAAGGGTGACGCCATAGGCGATTACACCATCACGCCCAGCGGCCTCACCTCCGGCAATTACAACATCTCCTATGTCACCGGCGTGCTGACCGTGTCTCCCAAGCCGCTGAACCGCGCCATGCTGTCCATGTCCCAGGATCGTTTTGTCAATCCCCAGGGGGAGGCAGGCCCCACCATCACCATGACCGACGGCGACAAGCCCATGGGCGATGGGGACTATACCCTCTCCGGCACCCTGACCGCCTCGGACTTCGGCACCTGGTTTATCACCATCACCGGTAAGGGCAATTACACCGGCACCCTGGACACAAGCTGGGAGCTGGTCAACGTGGACAACACCCAGCAGATCGATGACGACGCCTCTACCAGCATTATGGCCAGCGTACACGTAAAGGACTCGGCCCCTGCCACCAGCGTGAGCAACATGACCGTGGCCTTTGCCAGGGCGATGCTCACCGCTCAGGAGTCCGCCCGCTATGAGGAGGGCGAAAAGGTCAACGTGTACCTGGAGATCAGAGGCCTTTCTGATGAGGAGGTGCCCGAGGCCGACAAGTCCGCAATGGAGAAGGCCGCCCGCCGCTACGGCGGCACCGTGGGCCTTGTCATGGACCTGTCCCTTTGGAAGAAGATCGGCACCGGCAGCGCGGAGCTGATTACGGAGACAGGCGGCAATCCACTGTCTGTCACCATTAAGGTACCCAAGACGCTGCGCGGAGCCGACCGCACCTATTATCTGGTGCGCTGCCATGACGGTAAGACCCAGCTTATTCGCAGCACCGAAAGCCCAATCATCACCTTCCGCTCGGATAAGTTCTCCACCTACGCGCTGATTTACACGGATGCTGATGAGTCCGTCGGCGCTGCTGTCAAGAGCCCCCGCACCGCCGACCCCGGCGTGGCCATCTTCGCCGCCCTGGCCGTTACCTCCACCCTTGGCCTGGCCTTTGTGGGCAAGAAGCGCAAGTAAGACCGACGATTACATCAAAAAAAGCAGGAGCGAAAGCTCCTGCTTGAGCCTGTCAAAAAACGGCTATGCCGTTTTTTGACAATGGGATTGCAGTCTACTGCGCGCGCGAATAGTACGCCTCCGGCGCACTATTCGCACACTTCGTAGCCTGAGAAGTGAAAAAAGTGACGCGCATGTCGTCACTTTTTTCGGATTTCAATGGTTCGCGCCTGCGGGCGCGAAATCTGCGATGCTTTTTTGACAATCTGAAGCAGGAGCGAAAGCTCCTGCTTTTATATTGTTTTGACGAATGATCGTTATTTTTTATGTATCCCGTGGAGCCAGGCGAAGGCGATGCCGCCTGCGGCGTTGCCCACTGTGATCACCACCAGACAGACCACCGCCCGGACACTCCAAGCACCTGCCATGGAGAAGTAGAACATATCCGCCACGCAGTGCTCCGTGCCGCACAGGATGAACACCATCACCCCCAGCACCAGCGCCAGGTATTTGCCCAGGGGATGGGGGTTGCTCTTGTAACCCTCCACCGCGATGTAGATGAAGATGTTGCACAGCACCCCCAGGAAGAACAGGCTCACCAGGCTGTCGCCGGTTTTCACGGCGCACAGCGCCGCCGCCCGCTCCCGCACCGCCGGGCCGATCCGCGTCAGCGACGCCGCGCCCGCCACAAGACCGGTGCCCACCAGATTGCCCAGCCAGATGATGGGAATGCTGAGAGCATAGCTTCTGTCGATTTGCAGCACGTAGCAAACCTTGCCCGTAAAGAGATGGAACCCCATGGTACACACGCAGAACAGCCCGATGGCGAACAGAAACGCCCCCATTACCCGGTTTTCCACCGAGAGGAACACCAGCCCGCCAAAGCCGATGCTCAAGCCCGCCAGCACGGCGGAGAGAAAAATGCGTCCGCTTTTCATGTCATTCTCCCTTCATCTCGTCTGCAATCTGTTTCGCCAACGCCGCCGCCCGGGGCCCAAATTCCGCCACAATCGCCGCCGTGCGTTCTTTCAGCGCCCGGGCTTCATCATCCTCCGGCAGCGTCCGTGTGTTCACCCACACGTTAATGGCGGCGCACGCCATGGCCGCCCCCGCCAATGCCGCGGCGCAGCCCACGTCGGACAGCAGCAGCGGGCTGCATTTGCCTCGCAGTTCTTCCAGCAGCACCACCATGTCCCGGCACCGCTCCACCATGGCGTAGGGCGCCGCCGCCGCGTCCAGCGTGGCCTGCCGCAGCCGCGCCGGGTAGTCCGGCAGCCCTTTGTCCATGGCGTACACCTGGGCCAGGGGCGCAAACCCCGCCGCGTCGGCGTCCATCAGCCCCAATAAATCCACCCGCAGCACATCGCACGCCACAATGATCTGCCGATGATCTTCTTCAAAGGGTAAAAACTTCTTTTTCCCCGCCGTCAGATGGGTGGCCATGGCCCCCAGTGAAGCCGCTAATGCGCCGCAAAGGGCCGCGGCACCGCCGCCCCCCGGGGTAGGGGAGGCCGAGGCCAACTGCGCCGCCAGCGCCTCCACCGTCATCTTTCCAAAGGGTTCCGCCATGTCAAGCCTCTCCTTTCTCCAAAAGCGGAAACACCGTCCGCACCCGGCCCGCCAGATACAGCGACCCGAAGGCCACCACCGGTCCCGGTTCCGCCGCCGACCGCGCCACGCCATCCTCGATGGTGTCGCAGCTCTCCGCGGCGAGCCCCATCTCCCGGGCCGCCGCCGCCAGCTCCGCCCCGGTCAGTGCCCGGGGGCTGTCCGGCGTCACGCAAATCAATTTCTCCGCGTAGGGGGCAATCAGCCCCAAAATCTGCCGGTAGTCCTTATCCCGCAGCACCCCCAGCAAAAAAGTCACCCTTTGTCCCGGCAGATAATCCGCCAGGTTTCGCGCCAGCGCCTGGGCGCACTGGGGATTGTGCCCGCCGTCTAAAATATAGAGGGGCTTGCGCCTCAGAATTTCAAACCGGGCCGGCCACTGCACCTGCCGCAGCCCTTGCTGTACAGCCCGTTCCTGTATGCACCAGCCCTTTTCCCGCAATACCTGCACCGTTTCCAGCACCACGGCGGCGTTCCGCAGCTGATGGGCCCCCAGCAGCGGCAAATCATAGGTCCTGCCGTCCCAGATGAACCGCTGTCCGTCCAAAGACCGGCTTACGCCTACCGCGTCCCCCTCCCGGGAAAGGCGCATCTTCGCGCCCTTTTCCCGGCAGATGGCCTGCAGCACCGCCATGGCCTCGTCGTCGCATTCATAGCATACCGCCACGCCGCCGCTCTTTATAATGCCTCCCTTGGCCGCGGCGATTTCCGCCAGCGTGCTACCCAGGTATTCCGTGTGCTCCAGCCCCAGATTGGTGATGACCGCTGCCTCCGGGCAGGGTATCACGTTGGTGGAGTCCAGCGCCCCGCCCATGCCCACCTCCAACACCACGATGTCGCACCGCTGCTGTAAAAAGTACAGCATGGCGATGGCCGTCACCAGCTCAAACTGGCTGGGGTGATCGGCCATGGCGTCCGCCACGGCCCGCACCCGCTCCGTCAGCGCCGCCAAATCCCCGTCGCCGATGTTCTCGCCGCTGACCTGCATCCGCTCGCCGAACTGCTGAATATACGGCGAGATATACAGCCCCGTCCGGTATCCGGCGCAGCGCATGATCCGCTCCAGCATGGCGCAGGTCGAGCCCTTGCCGTTGCTGCCCGCCACGTGGATAAACCGCAGCCTCTCCTGCGGATCGCCCAGGGCGCGGAGCAGCGCCCGGGTCCGCCCCAGCCCCAGCCGGGTAGTGCTCCAGGTGTAGCGCTCAATATAGGCAATGGCCTCTTTTCCCGTCATCGTGCCACCTTCTCTCCGTACCGCTTCAACAGCCGCGCCACGGCGTGAATCACCGGAATCTGCACTGCCGTCAAAAGGGCGCTTTGGGCCGCCCGAACAGGAAACAGCGTCTCAAACGGCGACTTGTACAGCACAGAAATCCAATAGGTATTCATGAATAATCCCAAAATGAATTGGTTGATGACCACCGCCGCCGCGATGCGCCACCAGCCCTGTTCCTGCCGCAGAAAAATGCCCAGCACCGCGGCCATCAAAAACGCCGTCAGCGTAAAGCCGGGGAAATAGGGCCCGATGGGGAACAGAACGGCCCCCAGAAAGTCCGCCAGCGCCGCCGTGATCCCCGCCGCCACCGGCCCATACAAAATGGCAGCCACGGCGATAGGCACGAAGCTGAACCCAATCTTCACGTTCCACACGCTGAAGGATAAAAACCGTGACAGCACGATTTCCAGCGCCGTCAACAGCGCCAGATTGGTGATGGACTTCGCCGTAAATCGAAACTTTTCCATAGAAAAATGCTCCTTTCGTGACCTTTTGCCACAAAAGGAGCCATTCTCCCCCGGTGGCAGCGGATGCGGGCAAGCACCGCGCGGCATCCGCCGCTTCGTCCGGAGGCAACATCCCATCCGCCGGCACTTAACGCGCTTACCCTATTCTGACAACGTATTGTAATATAGTTTATAACGATTTCTCGGCAGCCTCAATGACGTGGCGGCACAGCACCGCCGTGGTCACCGCCCCCACGCCGCCGGGCACGGGGGTGATAGCGTCCACAATGGGCGCCGCAGCGTCAAAGTCCACGTCGCCCACCATCCGGCCCTTGGCCTGGCTGTAATGGATGCCTACGTCAACCACCGTCTGCCCGGCCCGGAAGCACTCCGCCCCCAAAGCCTCGGCCTTGCCCAATGCGGCGATGACGATATCCGCCTCACGCACAATGGCAGGCAAATCCGCCGTATGGGAGTGGCAAATGGTGACGGTGGCGTTCCCGCCCAGCAGCAGCATGGCCGCCGGCCGCCCGATGACGGCGCTGCGCCCCACCACCACGGCCCGCTTGCCGCCAATGGCCACGCCGTAGTGCCGCAGCAGCGTCAGGCAGGCCTCCGCGGTGCAGGGTGCACCGCCCCGTCCCTCGTACACGGCCGCCATGGCTCCCGGTGTGATGCCGTCGGCGTCCTTTTGGGGTGCCAGCGCGGCGCATACCGCCGCCTCGTCCACGCCCCGGGGCAGGGGCCGCATGATAAGGCAGCTATGGACGGCGTCATCCTCGTTGATATCCCGGATAACGTCCAGCACCGCCTCCGTGTCCGCGTCCTCCGGCAGCACCATCTGCCGCACGGCAATGCCCGCGGCGTCGCACCGCTTCATGGCGGCCCGCTCGTATGCCAGGTCGTCGTCCCGCGCCCCCAGCCGCACAATGGCCAGGCAGGGCGCCACACCCTTATCCCGCAGGGCTGCCGAGCGCCGCGATAGTTCCTCTGTCAGCGCCGCCGCCACAGGCGCGCCCTTCAAAATCTCTGCCATGGCTTAAAATAACCCCGTAATGCGTCCGTTTTCGTCCACGTCGATCTTCTCCGCCGCCGGCGCCTTGGGCAGCCCCGGCATGGTCATAATGTCGCCTGTCAGCGCCACAATAAAGCCGGCCCCGGCGCACACCTTCAGGTTCCGCACCGTCACCGTGAAGCCACGGGGCGCTCCCAGCAGGGAGGGGTCGTCAGAGAAGCTGTACTGTGTCTTTGCCATGCAGATGGGCAGGCCGCCGAAGCCCAATGCCTCCAACTGCTTTGCCTGCTTCACCGCCTCGCCTGCCAGGGCCACGTCGTCCGCCCGATATACGTTCCGGCAGATTTGCCGCAGCTTGTCCGCAATGGGGGCGTTCACGTCGTAGCTCTGGCGGAAATCACCCGGCACCTCGCACAGCCGCACTACCTCCCGGGCCAGGGCCTCGCCGCCTGCGCCGCCCTTGGCCCAGACCTGGGACAGGGCCACGTTGACCCCCAGCGCCCGGCATTTTTCCTCCACCAGCCGCAGCTCCGCCGCCGTGTCGGTGGGGAAGGCATTGACGGCCACCACGCAGGGCAGGCCGAACACGTTTTTGATGTTGTCCACGTGCTGCAGGAGGTTGGGCAGCCCCTTTTCCAGCGCCGCCAGATTTTCCTGCCCCAGCAGGTCCTTTGTCACGCCGCCGTGGTATTTCAGCGCCCGCACCGTGGCTACGATTACCACCGCCGAGGGCGTCAGCCCCGCCATGGGACACTTGATGTCCAAAAACTTCTCCGCCCCCAGGTCGGCGGCGAAGCCCGCCTCCGTCACCACGTAGTCCCCCAACCGCAGCGCCATGTCGGTGGCAGCCACGGAGTTGCACCCGTGGGCGATGTTGGCAAAGGGGCCGCCGTGGATAAAGGCGGGGGTTCCCTCCAGCGTCTGCACCAGATTGGGCTTCATAGCGTCCTTCAACAGGGCGGTCATGGCGCCTTCTGCTTTCAAATCATGAGCGGTAACGGGTTTTCCCTCGTAGGTATAGCCCACGATGATCCGCCCCAGCCGCGCCTTCAGATCCATTAAATCGGTGGCCAGACACAGCACCGCCATCACCTCGCTGGCCACGGTGATGTCAAAGCCGTCCTCCCGGGGCACGCCCTGCATCCGCCCGCCCAGGCCGTCCACAATGTGGCGCAGCTGCCTGTCGTTCATGTCCACCGCCCGCTTCCAGGTGATGGCCTTGGGGTCGATGCCAAGAGTGTTGCCCTGTTGGATGTGGTTGTCCAGCATGGCCGCCAAAAGATTGTTGGCCGCGCCGATGGCGTGGAAATCCCCGGTGAAATGGAGGTTGATGTCCTCCATGGGCACCACCTGGGCGTAGCCGCCGCCGGCCGCGCCGCCCTTGATGCCGAATACCGGCCCCAAAGACGGCTCCCGCAGGGCCGCCACCGCGTTTTTGCCCATGCGCCTGAGGGCGTCCGTCAGCCCCACGCTGGTGGTGGTCTTGCCCTCGCCGGCAGGGGTGGGGGTGATGGCCGTCACCAGAATCAGCTTGCCGCGTCGGGGCAGCGCCCCCACCGCCCGGGGGTCGATTTTGGCCTTGTAGCGTCCGTATTGCTCCACCGCCTCTTCCGGGATATGCAGCTCCGCCGCCACGTCGCAGATGGGCCGCATGGCTGCCGCCTGGGCGATTTCGATGTCGGTCAAGTATGCCATCCTTGTCTCCTCCTCCCGGCGCCATGCCGCCATGGGTGCGCGCCGTCCGATTATCTTTTATAGTATACCGCGTCCCAAACCATAAGTAAATAAAGATACATCATTTTTTGCGCCCGTTTTTCACGAAATTTCCACTGCGAATGGCGATATGTGGCGCTCAAACCCATTGCATCCCACCATCTGTTGTGGTACAGTAGGGAGGATAACAAGAGGGGCGGCCATCGCCCCAACCATAAAGGAGGAACATCCCATGCCCTGTACCACTGTTCTGGTGGGCAAAGCCGCCAGCAATGACCGCTCCACCATGATTGCCCGCACCGACGACGGCTCCTTCGATGTGAAGAAGCTGGTGGTGGTCAACCCCAAGGACCAGAAACGGAAGTATAAAAGCGTCATCTCCCATGTGGAGATCGACCTGCCCGACAACCCCATGCGTTATACCGCCTGCCCCAGCGTAGACCCCAAGCAGGGCGTCTGGGCCGCCACCGGCATCAACGCCGCCGGCGTGGGCATGACCGCCACCGAGACCATCACCTCCAACCCCCGGGTCCTCTCCGCCGACCCGCTGGTTACCTTAAAGCCCGCCAAAAAGCGGGGCGAAAAGGAGATTCCCGGCGGCATCGGCGAGGAGGACATCGTGGTGCTGGTGCTGCCCTATATCCATACCGCCCGTGAGGGCGTGGAGCGCCTTGCTTCCCTGCTGGAGCAATACGGCACCTACGAGTCCAACGGCATCGCCTTCAACGATGAAAAGGAGGTCTGGTGGCTGGAGACCATCGGCGGTCACCACTGGATGGCACGCCGTGTGCCGGATGAGGCGGTGGTCATTGCTCCCAATCAGTTCGCCATGGACGGCTTCGACTTCGACGACGCCTTCGGCGCAAAGAAAGCCCATCTCTGCTCTGCCGATCTGCGGGAGTTTATCGCCGATAATCAGTTGGACTGCAATCAAAACGGCAAATGCAACCCCAGGGACATCTTCGGCTCACGCCGTGATTCCGACCATATCTACAATACCCCTCGCGCCTGGTTCATGGGCCGCTATCTCACGCCCTATTCCCACCGCTGGGACGGCCCCGACGCCGAGTTCACCCCCGAGAGCGACAACATCCCCTGGGCCCTGGTGCCGGACCGCAAAGTGGCGGTGGAGGACGTGAAATATCTGGTCTCCGGCCACTACCAGGGCACCGAGTATAACCCCTATTCCTCCCACGATACCGGCAAGCGCGGCATGTATCGCTCCATCGGCATCAACCGCACCGGCGTCACCTCCATCTGCCAGATCCGTGACAATATGCCCGCGGAGATCCGGGGCGTGGAGTGGATTACCTTCTGCTCCACCGCCTTCAATCCCGCCCTGCCCGTCTATACCTGCGTGGACAGCTTCCCGGCCTATTTGAGCCGCGTCACTCTGGATGCCTCCACCGAGAATCTCTATTGGAACGCCCGGATGATCGCCGCCCTGGCGGATCACAACTACGCCACCTCCATCCAGAATATCGAGCGGTATCAGAATGCCGTAGCCACGGAGGGACGCCGCATCCTGCGGGAATATGACGCCAAAATGCTGGCATCCGGCGATTTCTCTCTGGCGGCCAAGGCCAATGACGAGCTGTGCGCCATGGCAAGGGAAAAGACCACCGACACCCTCAATAAGGTACTCCATGACGCCAGTGTCCACATGAAAAACGGTTATAACCGGGCGGACAACTGAAGCCCTACTCTCACGAAAGGCGATTTTGAACCTATGATTCGCAATATCCTGTTCGACATGGGCGGCGTTCTGCTGCGCTTCGAGCCCCAGACCTTCATCGCCCGCCTGGGCGTCACCGGGGAGGATGCCGCTGAGCTGGAGCGTCAGGTGTTCCACACGGTGGAGTGGGTGCAGATGGATAAGGGCACCCTCACCGAGGAGGAGGCCCTGGCCTCCATGTGCCGCCGCCTGCCGGAGCGGCTTCACGCCGCGGCGTCAGAGCTGGTCCACCACTGGGACGAGCCCCGCCTCCCCATGCCCGGCGCCACAGAGCTGGTCCGGGAGCTGTCCGACAAGGGCTACCCCCTGTATCTCCTCTCCAATGCCGCAGCGCGCCACCACGTCTACTGGCCCCGGCTGCCCATGGCCCCATACTTCGGGGACCGGCTTATGGTATCGGCGGACTGGCATCTTCTTAAGCCCGATCCCGCCTTTTTCCAAAAGGCCCTCACCTTGTTCGGCCTCCGGGCGGAGGAGTGTATCTTCATCGACGACTCCACCCCCAACGTCCTCTCCGCCATGGAGCAGGGCATGGAGGGCGTGGTGTTCCACGGCGACATGGACATACTGCGCCGTGACCTGCAAGAGAGGGGCGTCCTGTGATGGAGATTCGCCGCTACCGGGGCAGGGGAGTGCCCTCGCCCCGGGCGCTTCCGCTGACCCTTGCCACTGTGCTGGCCCTGGCCATCATGGTGGCTATCTTCTGGTTTTCCGCCCAAAGCGCCGCCGTCTCCTCTGATTTGAGCGCCTCCTTTGCCCGCCGCCTTTTCCTGTTTTTTCGCCCCTCCCTGGCGTCTTATACGGCGGAGCAGTGGCAAGCGTTATTGCTTGCTACCGGGCTTTATATCAGGAAA
This sequence comes from Oscillospiraceae bacterium, assembly GCA_017412585.1. GTDB lineage: Bacteria > Bacillota > Clostridia > Oscillospirales > Oscillospiraceae > Vescimonas. The sequence goes on along the minus strand of JAFPXK010000024.1, from coordinate 82,233 downwards.
GCCGCTCATTTTACCGAGTTCTTCGCCCTGGGCGTGTCCCTGCGTCTGTGGTTCGCCGCCCTGGGCGAGCCCCGCCGGGCCCTGCTGCCCGCTTGGCTCCTTGCTACCCTTTACGCCGCCACCGACGAGCTCCACCAGATGTTCGTGGACGGCCGCGGCCCGGCGCTGCTGGACGTGGCCATCGACAGTCTGGGCGCCCTCTGCGGCGCAGCCCTGGTGGCCCTGTGCATCTCCCGCCGAAAAAGATAAATCATCACCCGCCGAAGTCGTATCAACCGACCCCGGCGGGTGTACTATTCTGCATTTATGCACCTGTCAATAGGATCACCGCCGACAGAACCGCCAAAAATACCACGTTGACGTTGGTGAATACCGCCAGATACCGTCCCGTCCGGGCACCTTCCGCCTTGCCGTACAGCTTCAGACTGATGAGGCTGGCAAGGCTGGCAATGGGCGTACCCAGTCCGCCCACGTTGACGCCCAGCACCAGAGGCCGCACCCTGTCCGTAAAGCCGGACAGCAGCAGCGCCGCAGGCACGTTGCTGATGACCTGGCTGCTTAAGAGTCCGGCCATATATTCGTGGCCTGCCACCAGCCGTCGCAGCGCCGCCGCCACCGCGTCGATCCGCCCTAAATTCCCGGAGAAGATGAAAAACGCGCAGAAGGTGAGCAGCAGCATAAAGTCGGCCTGGCGCAGTGCCCTCCGGTCGAAGACAGCCAGCACCACCGCCACGATGCCCAGCATCCCCCACCAGGGCAGCACACGCACCACCACCAGCAGACACACGATGAACAGAGCGCCGTTGACCCACAGCTTCCGCCTGTCCACCTCCGGCACGTCCCCCAACGCCAACACGGGCTTTTCCCGGCTCACGGGCAGACACGCCGCCGCCAGCAGCACCAGTGAAAGCCCCCAGACGGGCGCCGTAATGGCGAAGAAATCGCCGAACGCCATATCATACCGTGAGTAGAGGTACAGGTTTTGTGGGTTGCCCACCGGCGTCAGCATACTGCCCAGGTTGGCGGCCACCGTCTGCAGCACCACAATGTAGATTAAGTCCCGCTCTCGCCCGCAAAGCGTCAGCACCGTCATCGCAAAGGGTACGAAGGTCAGCAGCGCCACGTCGTTGGTGATCACCATGGCGCTGACGAAGCTCAGTCCCACCAGCACCATGGCCAGCGCCCGTACCGTCCCGGCCCTGCCGCACAGGGCGTGGGCCATGTGGCCAAATAGTCCCGCCTGCCGCAGCCCCGCCACCACCACCATCAGGCAGTACAGCAGCGCCAGCGTCCGCAGGTCAAAATAGCCCCAGTACGCCCCGTCAGGCGGCACAAAGCAGCAACTCACCGCCGCGCACGCCGCCGCCACCGCCAGCACCGGCTCCCGCTTAATGAACGAAACTATGTATCCCATGGAATCATCGCCCCTTCACTCGTTTCCCCAGTATACGCCCAGCCGCCGCCTCTTGCAACCATAAAGCCGCAAAAAAGCGCCGCCCCGAAGCTCTCGGAGCGGCGCTATGTGTCAATGTGTTTACTTCGCCCTGCGATGCAGCTTGAAAATCAGCAGTATCAGCGCCGCCGCGTACACCGCCGCCAGCGCCATGGTCACCAGGCACATGGCGTCAGACCGAGGCGCCATACCCACCAGCACAAGCACCGGCGCGCCCAGGATGATGCCGAAGCTGCTGCCGGTCACCAGGTTGTTGGCCGCCGGGGTAGACAGGTTGGGGTCGATCTCCCGCAGCAGCAGCACGCCGGAGCTGATGGTGCCCGTCAGCATGCCGAACATGCTCAGCAGCCCCTCATAGTAATAATCCGCATACACCTTCCTGCACACGATGCCCAGATGCACCCAGGTGGTCACGCCGCCGCAAACCGCCATCAGCAAGAAGGGCACCCACAGCCCCCGGATGTCCTCCAGGTTGATGGAGGCGATGCCCGCCACGATCATAATGTCGAAGAAGAATCCGGAAATGCGGTTGAGCAGGTAATTGTTCTGGTATTGCCGCTTCAAAAGGCCCGCCTTCCGGCCCTTTTCCAGCAGAGCCCGCAGGGCGATGGCCAGCGCCGAGCCGATGATGAAGTTAAAGCCCCAGATCAGCGTGTTCACCGTTTCGGCAAGGCCCGGCGCCACCGCGGCAAGGCCCCCGGTAATGCCCCGTGACACCAGATATGTCACCAGATACAGCGCCATGATCAGCGCGATCTGAATGGACAGCTTGTCGATGGAGTCGGAAACGGGAATCTCGTCCCGGCTCTGGAAGAAGTCCACCGTAGGGGCGTCCTCCTGCTGCTGCCCGGCGCGGATGCGCCCCTTGGCCCGCAGCACGTTCAGGATGATCACGCCCACCACGCAGGCCACCAGATAGCCCGCCGCAGCGATGGCCAGCCCGAAGCTGCGCCCGCCGGCAAAGCCCAGGGCCTCATAGCTGGAGCCCACGTTGTTGGCCTGTCCGGGCCCCTGGCCGTAGCCCATAGGCAGCAGCAGCCCCGCCGCCTTAAACAGCCCCGGCATCACCGTGTACCCCAGCGCCAGCGTAATGATAAGTCCCGTCACGCCCTGCACCAGATAGGTGCTTACGATGACCGCGCCGGATTTCAGCCCCGTAAAGTCGCCCTTGCCGCCCGCCTTTTCCGGCGGCACCCGCAGGCTCATGGCGATGAAGCCCAGCGCAATGCCGTGATACACCAAAATCTCCATGATCTGCCCGTCCAGCGGCGCGATGCCAAGGTATTTTGCCGCCAGCAGCAAGAAGCCCGCCAGCACCGCAATGGGCATCAGGCTCTTGCGGATAAAGGGCACCTTCTGCCGCAGCAGATTGGCCAGCAAAATAGCCCCGGCAATCAGCCCCAGCTGAATGATGATGTTCCAAAGGGAAAGGTTGGCCGCAGAGTAATCCATGTCTATTTCTCCTCCCAAATCTCCAGATATTTCCGTAAATTGGCCCCGTTTTCGGCCCGTAATTCATAGTAATCCGCTCCGGCGGAGAACAGCAGCAGATGGGTGCGCACCATGGCCTGCTGGCTGACGTCGGACAGGGAGAAGCGAAATTCCCCAATGGAAAATCCGCCCTCAAACTGCCGCAGCGTTCCCCGGCAAAGCCTTCGGCTGCGGTGCCCGGCATCCACCTTCGTCAGTGTGATGTCCTCATCGGAGAATAGCACCTCTCCATGGGGGAAATCCCGGTGGTGCAGCGCCTGTTTCTGCCATGCGTCCCACTGCGAGAGCGTCTCAAAGGGCGCAGCAGGGGAGAGGAAGGGCGTAAATTGCGCCTTCCACCCGCATCGGCAGGAAACAGTGTCGCCCCTCGCCGTCAGTGTGCCCACGCCCCGGCACCCGGGGCACAGGTAAAAGGCCCTTTCCAGCCCTTCGGCAGGGGCCTTGCCCCGGTATGCCACAGGCGCTTCCCGCTGCCGCTGCCAGGCGTCCTCCCGGATATCCCGGCTGATGGCCTTGTTGATGTCCCTGGCGGTCATGCCGGAAAGCACCTCCGGTGGATATACGCCCACGGTGGCAATATGCACCCGGCCCCGCCGCACCTTCCGGGCCCACCGGGGCAGGCTGAGATACCCGCCCTCGATCCGCATGGTCACCAGCGTGGCCCCGCAGCTTTTTGCCAGCTTTCCCGTGGCGGGGAAGATAGGGCTGTTCACCCCGGCCCAGCAGCCCTCGCCCTCGGCGAAAAGGCATACCGAGTGCCCTTCCCGCAGGTGCTTGAGGCAGGCCTTCACCGTGTCCAGCCCCACCGTGCCCTTGCGCCGGGCAATGGGGGCCACCAGCCAATGCAGCAGCTTCGACACCCAGCCCAGCCGGAAAATATGCTCGCTGGCCACGAAGTAGATCTGCCGCCCGTCCAGGGCGGAGGCAATCAGCAAAGGGTCCCAGGCGGTAACGTGGTTGGCAATCAGCAGCACGGGCCCGTTCACCCGGGTGGTGTCCCAGTCCAAAGCAAATTTCCGCCGCACATAGCGGCTGACCACCGGGTACAGCAGCTTCCAGATCCGCAAATGCCGCCGGTATTCCTCCATGCCGCCTCACCTCCCATTGTAAAAATATAGTATCACAATGGTCAAATTCTGACAAGACCATTTATGCCATGGGCCGAAATGTATTGCGCTATCCGCTCCGCCGTGATACCATGCAGTGGATAACCGGGAAAGGGGAGATGAAAACATGGTGTCCGTCTACGGTACCCTGGGCCCGTCCTGCGCCCACAGCGCCATCTTGGCGGAAATGCTGCGCCTTGGCATGACCGGGGTGCGGCTGAACCTGTCCCACGGCAGCTTAATGGAAAGTGCGCCAGCCATTGAAGCCCTTCGACAGGCGGAGCGCATCACCGGCAAAAAGGCAGATTTGCTCATTGATATGCAGGGCCCGGAGCTGCGTATCGGCGCCCTGCGCGAGCCCCTCATGCTGCCCGAGGGCGGTGAAATCGACCTGAAGGCGCTGCCTCTCCCCGGGGTGGTCTCCGCCGCCCTGGCCCCCGGCAGTGAACTGCTGCTGGACGACGGTAAGCTCCTGCTCCGCTGTCTTGACGCCTCACGTGCCGCCGTCATCAGGGGCGGCACCCTGGAGAGCCGCAAAAGCGTAGCCGTCCCCGGCCTTTCCGTCACAGCGCCGCCCCTCACCGACCTGGACCGCGAGAATCTCCGCCACGCCGCTGCCATGGGCGTCACCGGCGTGATGCAGCCCTTTGTCCGCAGCGCGGAGGACTTGCGGCAGGTTCGCCGGGCCATGGCGGAGGCGGGCTGCGCCCATCTGCGCCTCTTCGCCAAAATCGAGGACGCCCACGGTGTCGCTATGCTGCCCCAACTTCTGCCTGCCGCCGATGAAATCGTCATAGCCCGGGGCGACCTGGGCAACGCCATGCCCCTGTGGCAGCTCCCCGCAGCCCAGAAGCGCATTGCCGCCGCCTGCCGCGCCGCCGGCAAGCCCTTCATGGTGGTCACCCAGATGCTTCAATCCATGACCCACAGCCCCGTGCCCACCCGGGCCGAGGTCAGCGACGTGTTCAACGCCGTGCTGGACGGCGCGGCCTCCGTCATGGTCACCGGCGAGACGGCGGTAGGGGAGTACCCCACCCAGGTCATCCGCTACCTGGCCGCCACCGCAGCCGAGGCGTCCCGCTATCTGTCCCATTTGTAACGGCGCAAAATCGCCTGTATATTTTTTGCGAAATCCCGCCACCCCCATTGACATTTCCGTAATCCGGTAGTAATATGAATATATGAACATACATTCATATTTGCAAGGAGGAGATCACCATGAAAAAGAGCTACAAAATCGACGTGGATTGCGCCAACTGCGCCAATAAGATGGAGGAGGCCGCCAAAAAGACCCCCGGCGTCAAGGATTGCGCCGTCAGCTTCATGACCTTGAAGATGAAGGTGGAGTTTGAAGACGGCGCCGATCCCGCCCAGGTGATGGCCGCCGTCCGGGACAACTGCAAAAAGGCGGAGTCCGACTGCGAGGTATTTCTGTAAGATTCATCCCGGCTCCATCGCGTGAGGGGCCGGAGGAGGCGATACTATGACCCAAAAACAGAAAAAGCTGCTGTGGCGCATCCTTGCAGCTGCTGTCCTGTTCGTGCCGCTGTATTTGATTTCCGAGGGCATCGTCCGCTGGCCCGTGCCCCGGTGGGCGCTGCTGATGCTTTTCCTGGTGCCCTATCTGCTGGTGGGGTACGACATTTTGCGCAAGGCATTCCAGGGCATCAAAAACGGCAGCGTGTTTGACGAAAACTTTCTTATGACCGTGGCCACCATCGGCGCCATCGCCCTGGGGGAGTACGGCGAGGGCGTGGCGGTAATGCTGCTCTATCAGGTGGGCGAGCTGTTCCAGAGCTACGCCGTAGGCAAGAGCCGCCGCAATATCTCCGCCCTTATGGACATCCGCCCCGACTATGCCAATATAGAGGAAAACGGCGAGCTGACCAGAGTAGATCCCGACGAGGTGGCTGTGGGCACCGTCATCGTGGTGCAGCCCGGTGAAAAGGTGCCCATTGACGGCGTGGTGGAGGAGGGCACCTCCTCCCTGGACACCGCCGCCCTCACCGGCGAGAGCCTGCCTGTCACCGTGGGGCCCGGCCGGGAGGTGCTCAGCGGCAGCATCAACCTCTCGGGCCTTCTCCATATCCGCACCACCCGGGAGTTTGACCAGTCCACCGCCTCCCGCATTTTAGAGCTGGTGGAGAACGCCGCCTCCCGCAAGGCGGTGTCGGAGAATTTCATCTCCCGCTTTGCCCATTACTATACCCCCATCGTCTGCTATGCCGCCCTTGCCCTGGCGGTGGTGCCGCCACTGTTCTGCACCCTCACCGGCATTGGCCTGGCCAACTACGCCACCCTCGGCGCCCTGTGGGGCGACTGGGTGCTGCGTGCCTGCACCTTCCTGGTCATCAGCTGCCCCTGTGCGGTGGTCATCAGCATTCCCCTCAGCTTCTTTGCCGCCCTGGGTGGGGCAAGCAGCCAGGGCATTCTGATCAAGGGCTCCAATTTCCTGGAATCCCTCTCCCGGGTCACCGCCGTGGCCTTTGATAAAACCGGCACCATCACCAAGGGCAATTTCGTGGTGGAAACGGTGCATAACAGCCCCTGGGAGCGGCAAAAGGCGCTGGAGATCGCCGCCCACGTGGAGTGCCATTCCACCCACCCCATCGCCCGCAGCATCATGGAGGCCTACGGCGGCCACGTGGAGTTGGGCCGCGTCACCGACGTGGAGGAGATCAGCGGCCAGGGCGTCGTCGCCCGGCTGGACGGCGTCACCGCCGCCGTGGGCAACGAGAAGCTGATGGAGCGTCTTGGCGTCACCTTCTCCCCCTGCCATCATGTGGGCACGGTGATTCACGTGGCCTATGACGGCACCTACGGCGGCCATATCGTCATTGCCGATCAGCTGAAGGAATCCGCCGCCCAGGCGGTGTCCCAGCTTCGCCGCAGCGGCGTCAAACGCCTGGTGATGCTCACCGGCGACAGCGCCGCCGTGGCGGAAAAGGTGGCGGCCCAGGTGGGCATCAAGGAATATCGCGCCGCTCTGCTGCCCTCTGACAAGGTGGACTGCGTAGAGCGCCTCCTTGCCGAAAACGGCAGGGGAGACCGCCTTGCCTTTGTGGGCGACGGCATCAACGACGCCCCCGTGCTGGCCCGGGCCGACGTTGGCGTCGCCATGGGCGCCCTGGGCTCCGACGCCGCCATCGAGGCCGCCGACGTGGTGCTGATGGACGACGAACCCATGAAGATCGCCAAGGCCATCCGCATCGGCCGCAAGTGCATGGCCATCGTCCGGGAGAACATCGTGTTCGCCCTGGGGGTCAAGCTGGCCTGCCTGCTGCTGGCCGCGTTTGGCGCTGCCAATATGTGGATTGCCATTGCGGCGGACGTGGGCGTGATGATTCTGGCGGTGCTCAACGCCATCCGCTGCCTGTTTGTAAAAAACCTGTAACACATGATGATATGTAACAGCGCACGGACCCAATGACGGGCCCGTGCGCTGTTTTCTGCTTTCCTTTATGGCATCAATGCATTACATCAGCGGCGCCACAACCTTCGTGATGCGGCCTCTGAGCCGGTATCCCCGGGTGGCCTCTTTCAAATTCTCCAATGTCACCTGCCGGCACTCCGGCAGCGTCAGCTGGAAATCCTTTTCAATGTCGGTGATGCAGCCGCAGCGATAGAGATAGGTGGCGCACTCAAAGTGGTGGTACAGGCTGCGGTAGTCCAGGTTGATGGTGCCCACCACCGCCTTCTCGCCGTCGCAGACAAACACCTTGCTGTGTACGAAGCCGGGGGAGTATTCGTAAATCTCCACTCCTGCCTCCAGCAGGTACTTGTAGTGGGACTTTGCAAGGGCGTAGGCCCCCTTCTTGTCGGGAATGCCCGGCAGAATCAGCTTTACCTCCACGCCCCGCTGGGCGGCGAATTTCAGCGCCGTTTCCAGCTCGTTGTCCAGAATGAGATAGGGCGTGAAGATATGCACGTAGCTTCTGGCCCGGTTCAGCATATCCATGTACACCATTTCGCCTACCTTGTCCTTGTCCAGGGGGCTGTCGCAATAGGGCATCACGTAGCCGTCATGGGCGGCGGTGGGGGAGGACAGGTACTCGTCCCACCGGGGCTCCTTTTCCGCCAGGTTCCACATCTGCAAAAACATCAGCGTAAAGCTGGCCACGGCGCCGCCTGTCAGCTTCACGGCGGCGTCCTTCCACTTGCCAAACCGCTCCACCTTATTGATATATTCATCTGCCAGGTTTACCCCGCCGTTAAAGGCCACCTTGCCGTCGATTACCAGAATCTTCCGGTGGTCGCGGTAGTTGTAATGGGTGGATAAAAAGGGATATACCGGGGAGAAGGCCTTGCACTGGATACCCAATCGGGCCAGGCGCTTGGGGTAGTCGGCCGGCAGGGTGGTGAACTCGCACATGCCGTCGTACATCACCCGCACGTCCACGCCCTGCTGGGCCTTTTCCTGCAGCACGTTCAGCACTCTGCCCCACATATACCCCTCGGCAATGATGAAATACTCCAAAAAAATGAACTTTTCCGCTGTTTTCAAGACTTCCAGCATGGCCTCAAACTTGGCCTCCCCGGAGGGGTAATAGGTGACCTCCGTGTTGCTGTAAATGGGGAAGGTGCCGCTGCGGTTCAAGTAGCGCCACAGGTCGTCGGTGCCCGAGCGCATCAGCTCCGTGCGCTGCAATACCGCCCCGTCCTGAGGGAGCTTTCCCCGGGTGGCGTCCACCATTTCCTGGACCATCCGCCGCTGGGCCCGGTGGCCGAAGCTGCGCTGGGTAAACCACAGGAAGATGCTGGCCGGCACAGGGCCCAGCCCCAGCAGGAACATCCACGTCAGCTTGCCCGTGGCGTCCATATCGCTGCTAAAGAGGGCGAACACCACGAAGGCGGTAAAGACCCACTGGGCGCCGTTGAACCAGTCGAAATAGCTGTCCAGCCAGCGGTAGGCCATCAGCAGCAGCGCCACCTGCACCGCCAGCAGCAGCATCACCACGCCAATGCGGCTGAACACCAGCCTGGAAAGGCCCTTTCGGGGCTTCAGCAGCAGCCGGGTGACGTTTTCGCCGTATTCATCCCAAATTTTACTTTTTTCCATGGCTCCTCATTCCTCCGCCAGCGCCTTCACGGCGCGTATGGCGGCGTCGACTTCCGCCTCGGTGGTAAACCAGGAGAAGCTGAATCGCACTGCCCCCTGGTCCACTGTGCCCAGCGCCCGGTGCATCCGGGGGGCGCAGTGGGCCCCGGCGCGGACGGCGATTTCGTATTCGTCCCACAGCGCGTCCGCCACCGCACCGGAGTCGTAGCTGCGGATATTCAAGGTGACAATGGCGCTGTGCACGCCGGAAAAATCGCCGTACACCCGCACGCCGGGAATAGACGCAACGCCATTGTAAAAGCGCATTGTCAAGGCTTTCTCCTTGTCACAGATCGCGCCGATTCCCACCTGGTTGATATAGTCGATCGCTGCCGAAAGTCCGGCGATGCCGTGGCCGTTTAAGGTACCTGCCTCCAAAGCCACCGGGAGCTGGGCGGGCTGGGTTTCGCTGTAGGTCTGGACGCCGGTGCCGCCCACCTTGTAGGGCCGTATCTCCACCCCCGGGGCGATGCACAATCCGCCGGTGCCCTGGGGGCCCATCAGCCCCTTGTGGCCGGTGAAGCAGAGAACGTCTACCCCCATGGCCGTCATATCCACCTCCCGGCTTCCCGCCGTCTGGGCGGCGTCCAGCACCAGCAGCGCCCCATGGCGGTGGGCGATCTCCGAAACCCGGGCCACGTCCAGCACGTTGCCGGTGAGATTGGAGGCGTGGGTGCAGACAACCAGCCGGGTATCAGGCCGCATCAAATCCTCAAAATCACTGTAAAGCAAATTTCCATTACAATCTGCATGGACAAAGGAAATTGCCACGTTTCTCTCCCGGGAAATATGATGAAGCGGACGGAGGACGGAATTGTGGTCCCAGTCGGTGGCCACCACGTGGTCGCCCTCCTGAAGGAGGCCCCACAGCGTCAGGTTCAGCGCCTCGGTGACGTTGGATGTGAACACCACCCGGTCGGGCCGGGGACAGTGAAAGAGGGCTGCCAGCTTGCAGCGGCAGTCGTAGACGGTGTGGGCGGCGCCCAGGCTCCCTCCGTGGCTGCCCCGGGCGCTGTTGCCCATGGTCTCCATGGCGGAGAGGATGGCCTGCCCCACCTGGGGGGGCTTATGCAGCGTGGTGGCGGCGTTGTCCAGATAGATCATGTGATGCGCTCCTTTGACCGGATTCCACCCTGTTTCGACAGGCAAAATCGGTTCGTTTTCATCCGAATTTTTTCACTCTTATTATACGCCCCCTCACATTTTGCGTCAAGGCAATCAAAAAATGCGCCCTTTCAAAGGGGCGCATTGGTGCATGGGTTGACAGGGCAGTGAGAAAGGTTTACCTTTCCAAAAAGGAGAACTCCTCCTGGAAGACGCCTTCGGCGTATTCGTTGATGCGGCGGCAGTACCGCTCGTAGGCCTCCATGATCTGCCTGGCCTCCGGCGTGACTGTGGCGCCGCCGCCGTTCTTGCCGCCGATCTTCACCTCCAGCACCGGGATGCCCAGGCGCTGCTCCATGTTGTGGATGATGGTCCAGGCTTTGGAGTAGGCCATCTCCATGGAGATGGCGGCGGAGCGGAGGGAGTGGCACTCGTCCACCCGGTGGAGCAGCTCCGCCACACCGGGGCCGAAGCACTTTTCATCGGTAAACAGGCGAACGGTGATTTTGGCGCGAAGCTTTGCCATGGCGGACACGTCCTTTCGAGTGAATTTGAGTGAATTATATCGTTTTTTTGGCGGCTCGTCAATCGCCTTGTAATTATGAAATGGGTGTGGTAGAATGAATACGGTTATACTACTTGAAATATCACGGTTTTTGAGGTGAGGATATGAGAGTGCTGATTCGGGGGGCCGGGGACTTAGCCAGCGGCATCGCCCTGCGGCTCTATCGCAGCGGCATGGAGGTGGCTATGACCGACATCGCCGCCCCCACCGCCATCCGCCGGACGGTGGCCTTTTCCCAGGCCATCGTGGCGGGGGAATGGACGGTGGAGGACGTGACGGCGGTGCGGTGCGAAACCGCCGCAGAAGCCCGGCGCTTGATGGCGGCAGGAATGATCCCCGTCTTTGTGGACCCGGAATGTCGCATCCGGGAGGAACTGCGGCCCGACGCCCTGGTGGATGCCATTTTAGCCAAGCGGAATCTGGGTACCGCCATACAGGACGCCCCCGTTGTCATCGGCGTGGGGCCGGGCTTTACGGCGGGGGTGGACTGCCACGCCGCCGTGGAGACCATGCGGGGCCACACCCTGGGGCGGGTCATCTATCAGGGCAGTCCGCTGCCCAACACCAACATTCCCGGTCTCATCGGCGGCTTTGCGGGGGAGCGGTTGCTGCGGGCCCCGGCAGACGGCGTGTTCACCGCCACAAGGGCCATCGGCGACATGGTGAAGGCCGGGGACACGGTGGGCACGGTGGCAGGCAAGCCCATGGTATGCACCATCGGCGGCGTGCTACGGGGGCTGCTGGCAGACGGGGTGGAGACCTTCGCCGGGATGAAGGCGGGAGACGTGGACCCACGGGGTGTAAGGGAGTATTGCTTTACAGCTTCCGACAAGGCTTTAGCCATCGGCGGCGGCGTGTTGGAGGCTATTTTGGGCCTGTCCGGGAGGATGAAATGATGGAAAATGAAGTGAAACTGACGAAGCTGGCCTCCTGCGCCGGGTGCGGCGCCAAGGTGGGGGCCGGGGTGCTGGCCCAGCTTTTGGGTGACTTAAAGGTGCTCCACGACCCCAATTTGCTGGTGGGGTTTGACAAGAGCGACGACGCCAGTGTATACAAGGTGTCGGAGGATCTGGCGCTGGTGCAGACGGTGGATTTCTTCCCGCCCATCGCCGACGATCCCTATGTATTCGGCCAGATTGCCGCCACCAACGCCCTTTCCGACGTGTACGCCATGGGGGGCGAGCCCAAGCTGGCGCTGAACATCATGGCGGTGCCCGCCGACCTGCCGAAAGACGCCGTCCACGAAATCCTCCGGGGCGGCTACGAGAAAGCATACGAGGCGGGGGCCATCATCACCGGGGGACACAGCATATTAGACCCGGAGCCCAAATACGGCCTGGCGGTGACAGGCTTCGTCCATCCCAGCCGGGTGCTGACCAACAGTGGGGCCAGGCCGGGGGACGTGCTGTTTCTCACCAAGCCGCTGGGTATCGGCATTCTGACCACCGCCGCCAAGGTGGACATGGCCTCGCCGGACGCCATGGCCCTGGCCACCAGGCTGATGACCACGCTGAACAAGGGCGCACGGGACGTGATGGTGCGCTATCGCGTCCACGCCTGCACCGACGTGACCGGCTTCGGCCTCATGGGCCACAGCGTGGAGATGGCCCAGGGCAGCGACGTGGAGATCCACTACGACGTGGACGCTATCGACCTTATCCCCGAGGCGCTGGAGCTGGCGGCCATGGGACTGCTGCCGGAGGGAATGTACCGCAACCGCAGCTTTGCCGAGCCCCACGTGGACCCGGGGGACGTGATTCTCGCCAAACAGGACATGCTGTTCGACCCCCAGACGTCGGGCGGCTTGCTGATGGCGGTGGACCCGGATGACGCCGACGCCCTGTTTGCCGAATTGCGCCAGGCGGTGCCCTCCGCCCAGCGCATCGGCGTGGTGAAGCCCTATACAGGCGGAAAACGCATCTATTTACACTGATTATTCATTATGGGGCGGCGCTTTTCCCGGGAAAGGCGCCGCCCCTTTTGCTCCCATTGGAGGACGCGCTATTCTTCATTTAGAATAATGAAACAACCTTTTCCTGTTGCTTTATGATATTGTGTATGGTACAATTAACAAAAATAATTAGGTTTGCAAACGATTTTTTGCCATAATAATTCACTATCGGGGGAAGGGGCGTCATCATGGCGGTATTTACTGTAAACGGGAATACGGTCAGCGTGGAGAAGAACCAGAAGCTGCTGCGGTTTCTCCGGGACGAACTGAAGCTGACCAGCGTGAAGGACGGCTGCAGCGAGGGCGCCTGCGGCACCTGCCACGTGCTGATCGACGGCAAGCTGACGAAAGCCTGCGTGCCCCAGACCGACAAGCTGGAGGGCAAGAGCATCGTGACGGTGGAGGGCCTGTCGGCGTGGGAAAAAGAGGTTTACACCTTTGCCTTCGGCGAGGCGGGGGCGGTGCAGTGCGGCTTCTGCATTCCCGGCATGATTATGGCGGCAAAGTCCCTCATTGACGTGAATCCCGACCCCACCCGGGAGGAGTGCCGCTACGCCATTCGCAACAACATCTGCCGCTGCACCGGCTATGTGAAAATCATCGACGGCATTATGCTCTCGGCCAAGATTTTCCGGGAGGGGAAGCTGCCCCGGCCTGCGGAGGACGACTACCAGGTGGGCAGCCGGGTACACCGTATCGACGTGGCGGAGAAGGTGCAGGGCTACGGACAGTACCCCGACGACATCTACGTGCCGGGCATGTGCTACGGCAGCGCCGTCCGGGCGGCCTACCCCAGGGCCCGGGTGCTTTCCATTGACACTGCCGAGGCGGAGGCGCTCCCCGGCGTGGTGTGCGTGCTGACGGCCAAGGACGTGCCCGGAAAGAACTACGTGGGCCATATCAAAAAAGACCAGCCTACGCTGATTCCGGTGGGGGAGATCACCCACTATTTGGGTGACGCCATCGCTCTGGTGTGCGCCAGGGACCGGGAGACGCTGGAGGAGGCCAAGAAGCTGGTAAAGGTGGAGTACGAGGTTTTGCCCGCCGTACACAACCCCACCGAGGCTATGGCGCCGGACGCGCCGCTGGTATTTGAGACAGACGAGAACAACGTACAGGCCCACAAGCACGTGTCCCGGGGCGACGCCGACGGGGCCATTGCAAAGAGCAAGTACGTAATTCACGAAAAATTTGAAACGCCCTGGACGGAGCACGCCTTCCTGGAGCCGGAGTGCTGCGTGGCCCTGCCGCTGGACAACGGCGGGGTGAAGCTGCTGACCACCGACCAGAGCGCCCACACCACACAGCACGAGTGCGCCGCCATGCTGGGGGTGGACTTCGACCACTGCCTGGTGGAGAACCAGCTGGTGGGCGGCGGCTTCGGCGGCAAAGAGGACATGTCGGTGCAGCACCACGCGGCGCTGATTGCCTACGTGGCCCGTGTGCCGGTGAAGGTGAAGCTGACCCGGCAGGAGTCCATTCTGATTCACCCCAAGCGCCATCCCTTCTGGATGGACTTCACCATGGGCTGCGATGAGAACGGTATCATCCAGGGCGTGAAGGCCAGCGTGATTTCCGATACCGGCGCCTTTGCCTCCCTGGGCGGGCCGGTGCTGGAGCGGGCCTGCACCCACGCGGCGGGGCCCTACGCCTACGAGAATTTTGAGATCACCGGCGACGCCTATTACACCAACAATCCCCCGGCCGGGGCCTTCCGGGGCTTCGGCGTGACCCAGACCTGTTTTGCCACCGAGACCCTTTTGAACATGATGGCGGACAAGGTGGGCATCTCCCCCTGGGAGATTCGCTACCGCAACGCCATCCGCCCCGGCGGCGTGCTGCCCAACGGCCAGATCGTGGGGCCGGAGACGGGCCTGGTGGAGACGCTGGAGGCGGTGAAGCCCTACTACGACGAGGCCGTGAAAAACGGCGATCCGGTGGGCCTCGCCTGCGCCATGAAGAACGCCGGCGTGGGCGTGGGACTGCCGGACTGGGGCCGGTGCAAGCTGATTGTGGAGGACGACGGCAAGGTGCATATCTACTCCGGCGCCTCCTGCATCGGCCAGGGGCTGGGCACGGTGCTGGTGCAGATGGTGGTGACCAACGGCCACATCAAGCCCTCCGATATTGTATATGAGCGCAGCAACACCTGGATCGCCCCGGACTCCGGCGATACCTCCGGCTCCCGCCAGACGCTGATTACCGGCGAGGCCTGCCGCCGGGCCTGCGAAAAGCTGGTGGCGGCCATGGAGGGCAAGACGCTGGCGGACCTGAAGGGGCAGGAGTTCTACGGCGAATATCTGGCGGCCACCGACCCTCTGGGGGCGGACGTGCCCAATCCGGTGTCCCACGTGGCCTACGGCTACGCCACCCAGGTGTGCATCCTGGACCGGGAGACGGGAAAGGTAAAGCAGATGGTGGCGGCCCACGACGTGGGCAAGGCGGTGAATCCTCTCAGCTGCGAGGGGCAGATCGAGGGCGGCGTGGTGATGTCCCTGGGCTATGCGCTGACGGAGCGGTATCCCATTGACGACAACTGCAAGCCCACCGCCAAATACGGCATGCTGGGCCTGTTCCGGGCCCCGGACGTGCCGCCGGTGAAGGCCATCGTGGTGGACAAGCCGGGTCTTGACAAGGCCAACGGCGCTATCGGCATCGGCGAGATCACCTCCATTCCCACGGCCCCCGCCATTGCCGACGCCTACTTCCGGCTGGACGGGGAGAGGCGGTTCAAGCTGCCGCTGGAGAACACCCCCTATCAAAGAAAAAAGTAACGGCACAGGGCCGTTACTCTTGGACGGTATGAAGCCGCTGCTGTAATGCCGCCAGCGCCTGAGGCGTGTCCACGTCCTCCAACTGTGGGGCGCTGACCTCCATTAAAAGGAGGTTTTCCTCATGGCGGCGGATGACGGCGCTGCCGCCGGTATCGCCGGTGAGGGATTTCAAGGCGGCATAATACTCCCGCGGAAACAGGCAGGGATTGCCCCGGACGCCGTTATGGGCGGCGGCCACGATATGGCCGGGATGCTTGTGGTAGAAGTCGATGAGCTCCGCCACGGTCTGGCGCTTCAAGAGGGGCTGGTCGGACACCAGGAACAAAATGGCGTCACAGCTTGCCTCCAGCGCTTCCACGCCCAGGCGAACGGTGCGGGAGGCGCCGTCCTCCGGGCGGTCATTGAGAACGACGCCAAGGCCCCGATCATGGGCCAGGGCGGCGATTTCCGGGTAGCCGGTGACCACCACGGCGCTGTGCAGCTTCTCCGGGGGCACGGCGTCTATGGCCCGCTGGGCCAGGGTAACGCCGTCCAGAGAGGACAGAAGTTTATTATTCCCGAATCGGGAGGCGCTGCCGGCGGCCATGACTACGCAGCCGATTTTCGTTTTCATTTTGCATCACCTGAGTTACAATGTAGCAAAGATAGTGTTCACAAGTCAAGGATAATTATTCCCATCCTCTAAAGGAGGCAGAGCGACATGAGCAACGTAGGTAAGAGCGAAATCCGAGTAGACGCCTTTGACAAGGCCACCGGGCGCACCAAGTACTATGAGGACCGGATGCCTGCGGATGCGCTGTACGTGCGCATTAAGCACGCCGACATCGCCCACGGCATGGTGAAGGCCGTGGACAAGGCGGCGGCGGAGGCCATCCCCGGCGTGGTGAAGGTGCTGACGTGCTTCGACGTGCCGGACATTCCTTTCCCCACGGCGGGCCACCCCTGGTCCATGGACCCGGGGCACCAGGACGTGGCGGACCGGCACCTGCTGAACCGGCACGTGCGCTATTGGGGCGACGACGTGGCGGTGGTCATCGCGGAGAACGAGGTGGCTGCCAGCCAGGGCGTGCGGGCGCTGAAGGTGGAGTACGACGTGCTGCCCTTCGTGCTGGACGTCCAGAAGGCCATGGAGGACGGCGCGCCTCAGCTCCATGAGCGGTTCCCCGGCAACGTGCTGAAGCACACCGACATGAAGAAGGGCGACTATCAGAAGGCCATCCAGGAGCCGGGCCTTGTGAAGGTGGAGGGGTGGTACGACACCCCCACGGTGCAGCACTGCCACATTGAGAACTTCGGCTGCTTCGCCTATGAAAACGGCGGGCGGCTGACGGTGGTGTCCTCCACCCAGATCCCCCATATCATCCGCCGTGTGGTGGGCCAGGCTTTGGGCCGCCCCTGGGGCGACATCCAGGTGATTAAGCCCTACATCGGCGGCGGCTTCGGAAACAAGCAGGACGCCCTTTATGAGCCGCTGTGCGCCTGGTGCTGCACCCAGGTGGGGGGCCGGTGCGTTCGGCTGGACTGCGCCCGGGAGGAGACCTTCGTCTCCAACCGCGTGCGACACGCCATCCGGTTCCATATCGTGACGTGGCTGCGGAAAAACGGCGACATTGCCGCCAGGAAGGTGGAGTGCTTCTCCAACCAGGGCGCCTACGCCTCTCACGGCCACTCCATCGTGGCCAAAGCCATGGGCTCCTTCCCCCAGCATTATCCCTGCGACAACATGGAATGTGACGCCTGGACGGTGTTCACCAACCGGCCGGCGGCAGGGGCTATGCGGGGCTACGGCATGCCCCAGGCGTCTTTTGCCGACGAGGCCAATATCGACGACTGCGCGGCAGCGTTGGGGATGGACCCCTATGAATTCCGCCGGAAGAACATCATGCCCCAGGGCTTCCACGACGCCTTTTCCGGCAACACCAACTATTACGATTCCTTCCGCCAGTGCATGGAAAAGGGCGCGGCGTACATCGATTACGAGCGGAAAAAGGCGGAATTTGCCAAGGATACGGGGCCCATTCGCCGGGGCATCGGCCTGGCTACCTTCTGGTACAACACCGCCGTGTATCCCATCTCTCTGGAGACCTCCTCCAACCGGATGCTGCTGAATCTGGACGGCACGGTGAACTACCAGTGCGGCGAGACGGAGATCGGCCAGGGCGCCGACACGGCCTATGCCCAGATGGTGGCGGAGGCGGTGGGGCTGAAGAGCTACCGCGATGTTCACGTTATCTCCTGCCAGGACACCGACGTGACGCCTACGGGCCTCGGTGCTTACGCCTCACGACAGACGTACGTGGCAGGCTTCGCCATTCGCCAGACGGCGGATATTCTGCGGAAAAAGATTCTGGACTACGCCTGCGAGGTGACGCGGCAGGCGGTGGGGAATATGGACATCGTGGATGGCAACATTATCCGCAAGGGTGACGGCAGCGTGCTGATGAGCCTGAAGGAGCTGGCCATGACGGCGCAGTATAACCCGGTTCACAGCGAGCACATCACTGCCGAGAGCACCTACACCATTCGCAACAACGCCTACTCCTTCGGCTGCACCTTTGCCGAGGTGGAGGTGGACATCCCCATGTGCAAGGTGACGCTGAAGAACATCGTCAACGTTCACGACTGCGGCAGCCTCATTAACCCGGCCCTGGCGGCGGCCCAGGTACACGGCGGCATGTCCATGGCCATCGGCTACGGCCTGTCCGAACAGCTTTTGTTTGACGAAAAGACGGGCAAGCCGCTGAATAATAACCTTTTGGACTACAAGCTGTCCACCGTGATGGACCACCCCCATCTGGAGGCGCAATTTGCGGAGAACCCGGAGCCTACGTCGCCCTTTGGCACCAAGGCGCTGGGCGAGCCGCCGGCCTGCTCCGGCGCGCCGGCCATCCGCAACGCCATCTTCAACGCCACCGGCGTGGCCATTGACCACAACCCCATCAATCCCCATGTGCTGTTTGCGGAGTTCACCAAGGCAGGGCTCATCAATGACCCCTGGCGGAGTAAGGAGGACTGAGCCATGTATGATATGAAAGCGTTATATGAGGCGCTCAGCGTGGAGGAGGCCATCGCGCTGCGTCTGGCCCACCCGGAGGCACAGATCATCGCCGGCGGCTCCGACGTGCTGGTGCAGATGCGGGAGGGAAAGCGTGCCGGGAAAGAGCTGATCTCCATCTATAGGATCGACGCGCTGCGGGGCGTGACCATCGACGAGGAGGAGAATATCCGCATCGGCTCGCTGACCAGCTTTTCCCACATTACGAAAGACCCCATCATCCAGCGGTATTGCAACGTGCTGGGCGAGGCGGTGGACCAGGTGGGCTCGCCCCAGATCCGCAACATCGGCACCATCGGCGGCAACACCTGCAACGGCGTGACCTCCGCCGACTCCGCCTCCACCCTCCACGCCTGGGAGGCGATTGTGGAGCTGGCGGGGAAGAACGGTGTTCGCCGGCTGCCCATCCATGATTTCTACATCAAGGCGGGCACCGTGGACATTCGGGCCGAGGAGGGCGAGATTCAGACGGCCATCCTCATTCCCAAGGCCAGCTATGAAAACTGCTACGGACACTATATTAAATACGGCCTGCGCAACGCCATGGAGATCGCCACCCTGGGGTGCAGCGTCAACGTGAGGCTCAGCCCTGACAAGTCCACCATTGAACGGTGCCGCATTGCCTACGGTGTGGCGGGGCCGGTGCCCATGCGGGTGCCCACCGCCGAGGCGGTGGCCAATGGGGCCAAGCCTACGGAGGCGCTGCTGGAGGCATTCGGCAACGCCGTCATTGAGGACATCAACCCCCGTGACTCCTGGCGGGCCAGCAAGGCGTTTCGCCAGCATATCGCCGTGGAAATGGCAAAGCGGGCACTGCGGGAGTCCATTATCAAGGCGGGAGGTGAGCTGGCATGAGCGTACAGTATAAGGTTGTCCGCTGCAACATCAACGGAAAAGACGTGGAGCGGGTGGTGGACGTGCGGGCCTCGCTGACCGACATGCTGCGCAACGACTACCATTTGACTTCTGTGAAAAAGGGCTGCGAGGTGGGCGAGTGCGGCGCGTGCAACGTGCTGATCGACGGCGAGTGCTTCAATTCCTGCATCTATCTGGCGGTGTGGGCCGAGGGCAAGCACATCCGCACGCTGGAGAGCCTTTTGGGACCCGACGGAGAGCTCAGCGACATTCAGCAGGCCTTCGTGGACGAGGCCGCCATCCAGTGCGGCTTCTGCACGCCGGGCTTCATCATGACGGCGGTGGAGATTTTGGAGGCGGGTAAGCTGTACAGCGACGACGAGCTGCGCAAGCTGCTGTCCGGCCACCTGTGCCGCTGCACCGGCTATGAAAACATTCTGCGGGCGGTGAAGAAGACTATGTACCGCCGCCTGGGGAAAGAAATCGACTTCTAAAGCGTGGCTATGTAGGCCCCGTCCTCCAGGGGATGGGGCCTCTTGCCGCGTTTAGCAGGCAATCTGCTCCACGCAGTCGGCGGTGACCTGGGGCGGCAGGCTCAGGGTCATGATGCCGTTATAGTGGACCCGGACGCATTGACCGCTGGAAAAGCGGCAGGCGCCATCGTAGAACACCACTACGTCCTGGCAGCTTTCCCAGTTGCGGACCAGGAGCTGACCATCCTCCACGGAGCGGATGGTGCCGCGAAAACACACGTTATTCATTTATTTACCTCCTCTCCACACCCCATTCTATGCCTGTCTGTCCTTGGCGGTGTAGGGAGGAACGAAGTAAGGGAGTTATTATGAGAATTGCAGTTACCTATGAAAATGGCGGTATCTTTCAGCATTTCGGCCACACGCAGCAGTTTAAGGTGTACGACGTCGAAAACGGCGCTGTGGTAAATCAGCAGGTGGTGGACACCAACGGGCAGGGTCACGGTGCCCTGGCCGGCTTTTTGCAGATGGGCCGGGTGGACGCTTTGATCTGCGGCGGCATCGGGCCCGGGGCACAGATGGCGCTGGGGGAGGCGGGCATCAGGCTGTACGCCGGTGTGGCAGGCAGCGCGGACGCCGCCGTGCAGGCGCTGCTGGATGGGAAGTTGACCTATGTGGAGGGTGCCACCTGCGACCACCACGGTGAGGGACACGACTGTACGCACCACAGCGACCACGGCTGCGGGCACCACGGCTGCCATTGACGGCGGCAGGCGTTTATCGATGTCGTCGAGGCGGGACACATAGGTCCCGCCCTGCGGATGGAACGAACATTACGCAAGCGACCAAACCTTTATTCAATGATAGAAAGGGTGGGGCGGACAGAGTCGTCCGCCCCTACGAAATAGACGGTAACTTCTGCGAAAAGCAATCTTATCATCAAGGATAAAACGGGTAGGGGCGGAGCAGAGCCCCGCCCCTACGGAGTAGACGGTAACTTCTGCGAAAAGCATTCATATCATCAAGGATAAAACGGGTTTGGGCGGACAGAGTCCCGCCCCTGACGGCGGCAGGCGGTTATCAATGCCGTCGAGGCGGGACACATAGGTCCCGCCCTACGGATGGAACGAACATTACGCGAGCAATCAAACCTTTATTCAATGATAGAAAGGGTGGGGCGGACAGAGTCGTCCGCCCCTACGAAATAGACGGTAACTTCTGCGAAAGACCATCTTATCGTCAAGGATAAAACGGGTTTGGGCGGAGCAGAGCCCCGCCCCTACGAAATAGACGGTAACTTCTGCGAAAAACAATCTTATCATCAATAATAAAGCGGGCTTGGGCGGAGCAGAGCCCCGCCCCTACGAAATATATGGTCACTTCTGCGAACAATTTAATGATGGAATCATTTGAGATAGCGGTTTCAACGCATTTTTGACAGCAAAACACGGCTCCCCGGTGGGGAGCCGTGTTTTATGCTATTCTCTATCAGCGGATGCCATACAGCTTGCCGTATTTTTCCTCCAGGTAGGCAGTGTATACGGTGGGGTCGAAGGTCTCGCCGGTGGCTTCCTCGAAGAGGGCCTTGGGGGTTTTCAGGCAGCCGAAGCGCCAGATGTGGGTGCGGTTCCAGTCGTTGATGGGGCCGAAATCGCCCCGGCGGAGGCAGCCCTCCACGTCCACGGTTTCCTTCATCTTCCGCAGGAACTGGGCACCGTAGGCGTTGCCGATGGCGTAGGAGGGGAAGTAGCCCACCAGACCGCCGGCCCAGTGGCTGTCCTGCAGCACGCCGCGTCGGTCGTCGGGCACGTCGATGCCCAGGTATTCTTTATAGAGGGCGTTCCAGGCCCGAGGCAGGTCGTGGACCGCCAGGGCGCCGTCCATGATCTGCTTTTCCAACTCATAGCGCACCATGACGTGGAGGCAATAGGTCAGCTCGTCGGCCTGGGTGCGGATGAGGGAGGGCTCCACCCGGTTGATGGCCCGGTACAGCTCCTCCGAGGTGTGGCCCGCCATCTTCTCCGGGAAAATCTCCTGCAAAATGGGCATGAGATGGTCGCAGAAGGCCTGGCTGCGGCCTAAAATATTCTCGTAGAAACGGCTCTGGCTCTCGTGGATGCCCATGGACACGCCGCCGTCCAGGGCGGTGTAGGCCAGGTCGTCGTCGCTTCCGGTGTCATACAGGGCGTGGCCGCCCTCATGGATGACGCTGAACATGGAGTCGGAGAAATCCTCCTCATAATAATGGGTGGTGATGCGCTCATCCAGATGGGAGCCCAGGCTGGTGGTGAAGGGATGCTCGGTGGTGGAGAGGCCCACGTGGTCGGTGTCCAGGCCGATGAGGGACATGAGGCGGCGGGAGAGGACGTCCTGGCGGCCGGCGTCGAAATGGCCGCGGATGAGGCTGTTGTCCAGCTGGGGCCGGGCCATCACCTTATGCAGCAGAGGGACGATATGCTCACGCAGCGTGGCGAAGAAGGCGTCGCACTGTTTGCGGTCCAGACCCTCCTCGTAGCGGTTGAGGCACTCGTCATAGGGGTCCTTTTCCGGGGCGCAATAGCGGGCAAATTTCCGATTATAGTCGAAAATCTGCTGCAAATAGGGCTCAAAGGTGGCAAAATCGCTGTTCAGCTTGCAGGTGTGCCACACGTCGTCGGCCTCCACCGTCAACTTCTCATAGGCGATGTACTCGTCCATGGGGATCTTCTGCATACGGCGGATGTCACGGAGCAGCAGATAGACGATGCGCTGTTCCTTTTCGTCCAGCTCGTTCTTGTGCTCGTCCAGATATTCCAACAACCGGACGGTGTCTTCTCCGGTGGACAGCCGGTACAATTCCTCGCCCAGCACGCCCATGGACTGGGCGCGGTTGGCGGCGGTGCCCTTGGGGGCGGTGGTGGCGCCGTCGTAGCTCATCAAGGACAGTGCGTGGCCGTAGGCCGCCAGCTTATGCTGGAGGGCTGTCAGCTTTTGACGGGCTTCTTGCATGGTCATAGGGGTTACCTCCTCTGATAGTTTCAATCGGTATTATAACATGGGGGATGAGGCGGGTCAATCGCGGCCCAGGAGATAGAGCAGGGCGTTGCAGATGGCGGCGGCCACGTTGCTGCCGCCCTTGCGGCCACGGGCTACAATGTAGGGCACGTCGGTGGTCATGATCAGCTCCTTGGACTGCACCACGTTGACGAAGCCCACCGGCACGCCGATAATGAGGGCGGGGGACAGCTTGCCTTCCTGAATCAGCTCATAGAGGCGGATCAGCGCCGTGGGGGCGTTGCCGATGGCGAAAATGGTGGGGCGGCCCAGGGCGGCGGCCTTGTCCATGGAGGCCACGGCACGGGTGGTGCCGTTGTCCCTGGCGGCAAGCCGCACGTCCTCATCGGCCATGAAGCAGAACACCTCGCCGCCGTGTTTGGCAAGGGCCGATTTATTGACGCCGGCCTTGCCCATGTTGGTGTCTGTGACGATGCAGGCGCCATCTTGCATGGCGGCCAGGGCCTTTTCCACCACGCCGGGGGAGAAGCAGAGGGAGTCGGCAAAGGAGAAGTCGGCGGTGGTGTGGATGACCCGCTTGATGATGGGGGCGAGCTGGGGATCAAGGGGATGGGGCAGCTCGGACTCGATGATTTCAAAGCTGCGGCGCTCGATGTCCATAGGGGTCACTTGCTCCAGTTCAATGTGCATAGGACGCGCCCTCCTTTACGATGCGATAGATCATGTCCATGTCCAGATTTTTCCGAACGGCGTCGGCCAGCAGGTCGTACTGCTGCTCCTTATAGGCGGAATAGTCGAAGGTATGCAGGGTGTCAGGCGAAATGCCTTTACGCTCACACAGCATTTTGAGAATGGCCTGTCGGCTTTCGGCGGTGTCGAAAATGCCGTGGAGATAGGTGCCGAAGGCGTGTTGCGTGGCGCATCCGTCGGCTTTGCCGTCGGACAGAGTGATGAAGGGGCGGGCGTTATCTTCCAGAGCGGTTTCGCCCATGTGTACCTCGTAGCCCTCTACCGCCGCGCTGTCCAGGGCGGAGTAGAGGCCACCGGTAT
The DNA here is from genome assembly GCA_017412585.1 of Oscillospiraceae bacterium. Taxonomy (GTDB): domain Bacteria; phylum Bacillota; class Clostridia; order Oscillospirales; family Oscillospiraceae; genus Vescimonas. Next base: position 58,264 of record JAFPXK010000024.1, on the reverse strand, counting down.
TAATGACGCCGGTGACCCGGGTGCGGTGCTTCTCGGCGGCAAATACGGTCTCGACGGGCAGGATACCCATGCCGTTTACCGCGCCGCCGCCCTCTACGCCACTTGCGTCCACGATGCGGCGGCCCAGCATCTGATAGCCGCCGCAGATGCCCATGACGGGAGTGCCGGAGGCGTGGGCGTGGGAGATGGCGGCCTCCAGACCGCATTGGCGCAGCCAAAGCAGGTCGGCGATGGTGCTCTTGGTGCCGGGGAGGACGATGAGATCCGGCGATCGGAGCTGGCCGGGAGAGGTGACGTAGCGCACGGAAACGCCGGGGGTGGCCTCCCAGACGGCGAAGTCGGTAGCGTTGGAGATGTGGGGCAGCTTGGGCACAGCGATGTCCAGCAGGCCGATTTCATGGCGGGAAAAGCGGTCTGTCAGGCTGTCCTCGTCCTCGATGTCCACATGGAGATAGGGGAGAACGCCGGCCACCGGCTTGCCGGTAAGCTGCTCCAGCATATCGAGACCTGGCTTTAAGATGTTGACGTCGCCACGGAATTTGTTGATAACGGTGGCTTTGACCAGGGCTTTTTCCGTCTCATCCAGCAGGGCGATGGTGCCGTAGAGCTGGGCGAATACGCCGCCTCGGTCGATGTCGCCCACCAGCAGCACGGGGGCGTTGACCATCTTGGCAAGGCCCATGTTGACAATGTCGTCCTGCTTCAGGTTGATCTCCGCAGGGCTGCCGGCGCCCTCGATGACGATGATATCATTCTGGACGCTGAGGGCGTCAAAGGCCGCCATGACCTGGGGGATGAGGCTGCGCTTCATGGCGAAATACTCCCGGGCGGTTTTGTTGCCCAGGACTTCGCCGTTGACGATGACCTGTGACCCCGCGTCGGAGGAGGGCTTGAGGAGGATGGGGTTCATCAGCACCGAGGGCTCAATGCCGCAGGCCTCGGCCTGCACCACCTGGGCCCGGCCCATCTCCAGACCGTCACGGGTGATGAAGGAGTTGAGGGCCATGTTCTGGCTTTTGAAGGGGGCCACCCGGTAGCCGTCCTGGCGGAATACGCGGCACAGGCCGGTGACAAGGATACTTTTTCCTGCGTTGGACATGGTGCCCTGCACCATGATGACGTTAGCCATGCAGCACCTCCTGGATGGATTGGATCAGTAAGTCATTTTCGGCAGGATTTTGGATGCCGACGCGGATGAAACGGTCGTCAAGACCTGTAAAGTTATTGCACTTGCGTACCCATAGGCCCCGCTGCTGCAGTGGCTCGGCAAGGGGGATGGGGGCGCGCAGCAGCAGAAAGTTGGCGTCGGAGGGGTAGACGGTGCAGCCCAGGGACGATAGGGCGGAGGCCAGGTGCTGCCGCTGCTGGCGGACATAGCGGCGGGTTTGGGGAATCCAGCCCTCATTGGTTAAGGCCGCGACGCCGCAGCGCTGGGCAACGGTGGACACGCTCCACTGGGCGCCATAGGGGGCGATGCGAGCAAGGAGAGCGGCGTCACCCAGCAATACGCCCAGGCGGAGACCCGCCATGGCGTAGATTTTGGTGAAGGCGCGGAGGATCAGCAGCTTGGGGTGATCCGCCAGCAGGGGCAGGGCGGAGGCGCCGTCGGTGAAGGGGAGAAAGCACTCGTCTACAACGAAATAGGTATCCGTGGTGCGGCAGCGGTCTGCCAGCTTTGCCACCAGCTCCGGGGGGCAGAGGCGCCCGGTGGGGTTGTTGGGGTTGCAGAGGAACACCATGTCTGTGTCTGGGGTGACAGCTTGGAGAAAGCCATTCGTGATGGCGAAGCCGTCATTTTCTGACAGGGGAAATTCCTTTACAGTGCCGCCGAACAAACGGACACAGCGGGAATACTCCGAAAAGGTGGGGGCGGGGAGAAGGACGTTCTTCGGGCGAAGGGCGGCGCAGAGGCGCATGAGCAGGTCGGCGCTGCCGTTGCCGCAGAGGATGTTCTCCCGGGAGATGGCAAAGTGATTTGCCAGGGCGCTGCGCAGGGTGCGGCAGGCGGGATCGGGATAGCGGGCGTCGGCGGCAGGGTCAGGAGACAGGGCCTCGACGACCTGGGGAGGCATGCCCAAAGGGTTTACGTTGATGGAGAAGTCCACCTTGGGGCGGGGACCGCCGTAGACGTCGCCGCCATGGTCATAGGGCTGCATGGAGCAAACACCTCCCGGCAAGTGTGATGAGCAGCATCAGCCAGGCGGTGATGCGCAAAAGACGATGGGAGCGGAGAATGTCCTCCGGCTGAATGGGGCGGATATCGTCGCCGATGTAGGGCTTATGATGGATGACGCCGAAGTATTGGGCGTCCCCTGCCAGGCGGATGTTCAGCGCACCGGCCATGACGGACTCGGTTTGAGCGGAATTGGGGCTGGCGTGGTTGCGTCGGTCACGCCGCCAGATGCGACAGGCGTTTTTGCCGTCCATGCCGGCAAGGCAGGCGGCTGCTATCATTAAGAGGGCGGCCAGGCGGGCGGGCAGGTAGTTGGCGGCGTCGTCCAGCCGGGCGGCACAGGTGCCGAAGCGGGCGTAGCGGTCGTTGCGGTAGCCCACTATGGAGTCCATGGTGTTGACGGCCTTGTAGAGGCAGCCGCCGGCTGGGCCCAGGAGCAGCATGAAAAACAGGGGGGCCACCTCGCCGTCGGAGGTGTTCTCCGCCACCGTCTCCACGGCGGCCCGGGTGACGCCGGCCTCGTCCAGCACGTCGGTGTCCCGGCCAACGATCATGGCAACGGCCTTTTGTGCGTCAGCAAGCGTGCCGGTTTGCAGGGCGTTGTAGACCTTTCCGCTCTCCGCGCAGAGGCTTTTTGCCGCCAGACACTGCCAGCAGAGGAGGGCGCCGATGGCGGTATAGCACCAGGGATGGATGCGCCATGCGCCGTAGAGGCAGACAAGAGGCGCTCCGGCACCCAAGAGCAGGGTGGCGATTACCAGCAGGAAGCCGCCGAAATGCTTGTTTTTAATGGGGTAAAACCATTTTTCCGCCCAAGTGATGACCTTGCCGTACCAGCGTACCAGATGTGGCCAGGTAGGCGGGTCCCCCAGCAGCAGGTCCAGGCCGAAGCCAAGAGCGATGGCGATGACGTCATAGGGCATAGGCGGCCGCCTTTCTCACGAAGCGGGACACCATGTCCACGCAGGAGGGAAAATAGAGATGGGGATAGCCTGCGTAGAGGGTGTCGCTGCTGTGGACGCAGGGCCAGGAGCGGGTGCCGGAGGGCTTTACGGCTGTAAAGGTATTTCCATTGTCAGTGCTGGCGCAGTAATGGAATTCGTGGGCCGGGAGTGTGTCGCCAGCGTGGCAGAGCAGGTTGTCCTTTTCACAGCGGAGGGTGACGTAGCCGAAGGTCTGGAGTTTGTCCGTGGTGTGGGCCTCGGTGTCCAGCACACCCGCCATGGGGATGCCGTCCAGGGTGCGATGGAGGTAGAGAAAACCGCCGCACTCGGCGATGGTGGGCATGCCGCTGCGGATGGCGGCGGCGATCTCGTGGCGGATGGGGTTTTCGCTCAAGGCAGCGGCGTGAAGCTCGGGGTAGCCGCCGGGAAGATAGAGGCCCTGGGCGTTTGCGGGGAGATGGGCGTCATGGAGGGGGCTGAAATAGGCCAACTCACAGCCCAAATGGCGTAACGTTTTCAGGTTTTCCTCATAGAGGAAGCAAAATGCCTCGTCGCGGGCCACGGCGATGACAGTGTCCCGGGTGACGGGTAGCGGTTTGCCGCACATAGGCAGGGGGGAAGCGGTGGCAGACAGAGCCAGCAGACCGTCAATATCCAGATATTTTTCCGCCAAATCGGCAAGGACATCCATACGGCGGCGGATATCGTCGATTTCATCGGCGGTGATGAGGCCCAGATGGCGGCTGCCCACGGTGGCCTCCGGGGCCTGGGGCAGGAAGCCGTAGGGTTTAACCCCTGCCGCCTCCGCCACGTGGCATAGCTGGGAATACATCATGGGGGAGCAGCCGTTGAAGATGACGCCCTGGATGTGGCTCTCCGGGCGGAAATGGACGAAGCCTTGTATGGTAGCCCCCAGAGAGGTGAAGGCGCCCTTGGCGTTCACCACCAGCACCACGGGGGTATCGGTGGCGTGGGCCACATGGTAGGTGCTGGCGTCGCCCTGGGGGCCGATGCCGTCATAGTAGCCCATGACGCCCTCGATGACGCTGCATTGGTATGCGCTCTGGCCCAGATGGAGGCGAAGCTGGGCCGGGGTGGAGAAAAAGGGGTCCAGATTTTCGGCGCTGACGCCCAGCACCCGGCGGTGGAACATGGGGTCAATGTAGTCGGGGCCGCACTTGTAGGATTGGAGGGCAAGGCCGCGGCGGTGCAGCGCCCCCAGCAGGGCGCAGGTGACGGTGGTCTTACCGCAGCCGGAGTGGGTACCGGCGATGAGCAGACGGTCATTCATGGGCGCCACCTCCGGAGAGAATGAAAATGGGATTCTGTGCCGTCAGCATGTGGACGCGGCCCACGGCCCGGGTCTCGGCCCAGGAGAGCTGCACGATTTCCGGTTCGATTCCCTGGGCGGAAAAGGCGGCCATGGCCTGCTGCACCGTCTCCAATGCGATGGCGTTGACCACGATGCGGACGGCGGGATTCTTCGCCACGGCGGCGGCGATAAGGGCTTCCATTTCGCCGCTGCTGCCGCCGATGAACACCGCGTCCATGGGGGGCAGGGCGGTGAACTGCTCCAATGCGTCCCCTAAAATGGGCGTCACGTTGCCGATATGAAAGGCGGCGCAATTCTGCTTGATTAAATCTATGGCGGCGGGGGCTTTATCGATGGCGTAGACGTGACCCCGCCAGGCGGAGAGGGCCATTTCCACGGTGACGGAGCCGGTGCCGGCCCCCACATCGCAGCATACGGCGCCGGGCTGCAGGCGCAGCTTGCTCATGGTGACGGCCCGGACGGCGGATTTGGTCATGGGCACCTGGCCCCGGATGAAAGCGGCATCGTCGATGCCGGTGGGGCAGGAAGCGTCGGGGGCGGGGTTATCGATGAGCAGCACCGTCAGGGGATCGGCGGAGAAGGATGGCAGCTCCGCGGCGGTGTGACGGGTGATGGATTCGTCCTCCATCCCCAGGCGCTGGCCCACCGTGACGGCAAGGCCGCTGAATCCGGCCCTGCACAGGGCGTCGCCCAGCGCCGGTACGTTGCCGCCGGTGAGGATGAAGGTGGCGGCGCTGCGGCGCACCGTGTCCACCAGATTGGCCTGGCGACCGTGGCAGCTCACCGTGGCCGCATCCTGCCAGGGGCGGCCCAGACGAGCAAAAAAGTAGTGGAGAGAGGAAATGCCCGGCTCCATACGGACGTCGATATCATCACATTCCCGGCAGAGGGACGCGGCGGCGCTGTAAAAGCCCACGTCGCCGGACACGAGGAGGGCGAAGCGGTCAGCGTCGCTGCTATTGACAATAGGCAAGATTTTGGCGGCGGTGTAGTAGGGGTAGGCCGTCTTTTGCACCGCGTTCCACTCCTGCAGCAGCCGGGGGGCGCCGAAGAGCACCTGGGCGCGTTCAATGGCTTGGCGGGCGGATGGGGTGACGCTTTCGGGCCCCACGCCTACGCCTACAATGGTGAGTTGCTTCATAAATTGCCCTCCTTGATGCGCTGCAGCCACGCCTCACAGGTGAGGCCGGGGAAATCCTGGGGCCGGGCCAGCACCGCCACGGTCATGCCGCAGTCCCGGGCGGCAGCCACCTTTTCCGGGAAACCGCCGGTGGCGCCGGATTCCTTGGTAATGAGAATTTGGGCGCCTGTTGCGCGGAACATGGCGGCGTTCAGCTCCCGGGAAAAGGGCCCCTGCATACAGATGAGGTGTGCGGCGGGAAAACCGGCCTCCAGACAGTCGCTGATGCTGGAAACGGTGGGCAGGATACGCAGCCACAGGCGGCTTTGGTAGTCCCTGACCCGACACAAGTCCCTGGACGCCTTGGAGCCCAGAGAGGAGAAGATCACGCCCTCTGAGGCGGAGAGATACTCGATCATCTCCTTCATATCCCGCAGCAGCACGCAGCCGTCCTCCATGGCCGAGCGGCGCAGGACGCGGTGATAGGGCACGCCTGCCGCGGCGCAGGCAGCGGACACCGTCTGGCTGACGGCGGCGGCGTAGGGGTGGGTGGCGTCCAGCACCAGTTTGGGCTGCTCGCGGTGCATCAGCGCCGTCATGGCAGCTTCATCCAGCCGTCCGGGGTGGACCCGCAGGCAGCCGCCCTCCTGCAGCAGAGATTCGCCATACTCGGTGGCCACACAGACAAGGGTGGGGATATTTTGCGCCTTGAGGCAGTGGGCCAACTGGCGGCCCTCGGTGGTGCCGCCGAACAGCAGTACGTCAGTCAAGGCGATACCCCCTGGGGGTCACCATTTTCCCGGCGATGACGCGGGTCTGATCGTTGCCGATAAAGACGGTGGTGAACATATCCACGGCGGTATCCCGCAGCTTGGCAAGGGTGGTCAGCTCGCACCATTCGCCGTCCCGGCCGATGTCGTGGGCCAGGCCGCAGACGGTGTCGCCGCTGCGGTATTGCAGCAGGATATCACAGGCTTTTTGGAGATAGTCGGTGCGCTTGTGGCTGCCGGGGTTATAGAGGCTGATGCAGAAATCCCCCTGTCCGGCGCAGTGGAGCCGCTTTTCGATGGTCTCCCAGGGGGTCAACAGATCGCTGAGACTGATGACGGCAAAGTCGTGGCCCAGAGGTGCACCCAGAATGGCACCGCCGCTGAGGGCCGCCGTGACGCCGGGGATAACGCGGATGGACACAGTCGTATAATCCACGCTCAACTCATAGACGAGGCCCGCCATGCCGTAGACGCTGCTGTCACCGCTGCAGACAAGGGCGGTGGTACGGCCCTCGTTGGCCGTTTCCAACGCCTTGCGGCAGCGCTCCGTTTCCTTCGTCATGCCGGTGTCCATATAAGTTTTTTCGGGGAAATAGGGACGCACCAGGGCCACATATTTACTGTAACCAATGATGATTTCACTCTCGCGGAGGGCATGGTCTGCCGCCAGGGTCATTCCCTCCTGCTTGCCGGGGCCAAGGCCCACTACGTATAACAGTTTCATAGTGCCTCCTGAAAAGAGAGATGGGGTTCGGACAGAGCCAGCGCTACGGTGACGCCGTCCATGGCCTCCTTGGGCCGGATCAGGCGGCCGCCGCTGTGGCGCACCGCGGCCCGCTCGCAGACGTTGTCCACGCCGGTGGTTTTCTGGACAAAGGCGGAGGAAGAAAAGACGCCGGGAACCTGGGAAAGGGCTTCGGCGCTATAAGTGACAAGGGGAATGCCTTTATCCTTGCAATAGCGCACCAGAGCGCCCTCATGGGCCTTCAGGTCGATGGTGGCAACGGCGCTGACAGCGGCAGGGTGGCACCCGGCACGGCGCAAGGCGTTGTCGATGGCGGCCTCCACCGCCTGGCGGGAGATATTCTTGCGGCAGCCGATGCCCAGGGTCACGATGGGGGGCACCAGACGAAGAGCGGTGTCGCGGCCACGGCTGCGGTGGCTGATCAATACGTCATATTCCTCGTCGGCGCTCTCCAGATGGGCGGGAACCGGGCCGGAAATGGGGTAAAGGCTCTTGTAGCGGATGGTTTCGCCGGAGAGAAGCCGGGCGGAAATCCACTTGATGCGCTCCGGGTTGGCCACCCGGAGACCCTGGCGGCGGGCCCAATCATCCACCGCAAAAAGGCCGTGGATATCAGTGGCGGTGGTGACCACCGCCAGGGCGCCGCAGGCCCGGGAAAGCTGCACCGCCAGGGCGTTGGCGCCCCCCAGATGGCCGGACAGGACGGGGATGGCGTAGGTGCCCAGTTCGTCCATCACCACCACGGCGGGGTCGCTGGTCTTGCTGACCACGTGGGGGGCGATGGCCCGGACGGCGATGCCTACGGAGCCGATGAACAAAAGGGCGTCATTTCGGGTGAAATTGTCCGCTGTCCAGCTTGCCAGTTCGCCGTGGCCGCAGCGGTGCAGCGTCATGTCCGGCACGTTTTCCATCAGCCTTTGGCCCAGGGCCATGCCGGTTTCGGAAAAGGCGATGGCGGCGATGGTCATTGCTTGGCCTCCCGGAATTCGGTGGAGAAGTCAGCGGCGTAGAGACGGCTCAATTCATAGTCGCTGCCCAGGACGCGGCCCACCACGATGAGGGCGGTTTTGGTGACGTCGTTGGCACGGGCGGTGTCGTGGAGGGTGGCGACGGTGCAGCGCAGCACCTTTTCCTCCGGCCAGGTGGCCTTATATACGATGGCGGCGGGAGTATCGGGGGAGAGGCCGCCGGATTGCAGCTCCTGTTCCAATCCCTCCAGAAGCCCGGTGCTGAGGAAGATAACCATGGTGGCGTCGTGGGCGGCCAGGGAGCGGATGGACTGGCTGTCGGGGACAGGGGTGCGGCCCGCCATGCGGGCGATAATCACCGTCTGGGACACGCCGGGGAGGGTGTATTCCGCCCGGAGGGCCGCCGCCGCACCGCAGAAGCTGGACACGCCGGGGGTGTAGTCATAGGGGATCTGCCACTGGTCCAGCTTGTCCATCTGCTCACGGATGGCGCCGTAAAGGCAGGGGTCGCCGGTGTGGAGGCGGACGGTGGTCTTGCCCTCGGCCTCCGCCTTGCGCATGACGTACAGCACCTCCTCCAGGGTCATGGTGGCGCTGTTATAAATGGCGCATTTCTCTTTGGCGCAATCCAGCAGGGCGGGGTTGACCAGAGAGCCGGCGTAGATGATAACGTCCGCCTGTTCCAGCAGATTTTTGCCCCGCACCGTGATGAGATCTGCCGCGCCGCTGCCGGCGCCTACAAAATGAATCATTTTTCTATCCTCCAATGGTGCATCAGTTCCGATGCGTTGTCGCTTTGTATCAGCACGCCGCCTAAATCGGCGCGGTTGGTGAACATGAGATAGCCCACGGTGACGTCGCAGGGGACGCGGCGGCGAAGGGTGTCCTCAATGCGTGCGCCCAGGGTGGCCATGACGGCGTCCTTTATCCCGGACGCTTGCAGCAGTGCCAGGGCGGCGTCAGTGGTGGCGCAGTCGGCAATGGCGCGCAGCAGGGCGATATCGTCGGTGTGGGGCAGGGCGCAGGCCAGAAGGGTTTCCATCCGCCCGTCGCCGGAGGCGGAGTGGGTATTGGTCTGGCCGATGCCCAGCTTTACCAGCTTGCCGATGTGGCCGATGAGCAGGATATGGCGGAAGCCGCAGCTTACGGCGGCGTCGATGGCGTCGCCGATGAAGTTGGCGCAGCTTACGCAGTGTGTCACGTCCAGGCCCAGTTTATCCCGGGCGAAATCCCGTCCGTAATTGCCGGGAGAGAGGAGCAGGTGCCGCTCGCCGGAGGCGGCAAACTGCCGCAGCTCCAGCGTGATGGTGTCCACCAGGGCCTGGTTGCTCATGGGCTCCACGATGCCGCTGGTGCCCAGGATGGAGATGCCGCCCCGGATGCCCATGCGGGGGTTGAAGGTGCGGCTGGCCAGGGCCTCGCCCTCCGGGATGGAGATGATGACCTCCATGCCGCCTTTGTAACCGTGGGTATGGCAGACGGCTTCCACCGCCTGGGCGATCATGCGCCGGGGGGTGGAGTTGATGGCAGCGGCGCCTATGGGTTGGTCCAGCCCCGGCTTGGTGACGCGGCCCACGCCACGGCCGCCGTCGATGGTGACGCCGTTTGCGTCACTTTTGCGGACGGTGGCGTACACCAGGATGCCGGAGGTGACGTCGGGATCGTCGCCGGCGTCCTTGCGGACGGCGCAGCTGGCCTGGGACGCCGTGAAAGCGCAATCCTCCAGCATAAGCGACAGGGGGAGGCCCTTGGGGGTGTCCAGGGACACGGTGCCCACCAGGGACTGGCCCAGCAGCATTTCCGTTGCACCTTTGGCCGCCGCCGCAGCGCAGGAGCCGGTGGTGTAGCCGCAGCGTAACAGTTTTCCGTTGATATTGCGAAATACATCCATAAAATAAGTAACCCCCGACAGCGAACTGCCGGGGTAAGGGCATAACGCAGCCGCTGTCACGCCCTCATATCCTCCGGTGTCCGCAAAGGAATATGCCACATGGTCATCCGGCTGTCACGGCAACGCACTTGCGAGGGAATTGCACCCTACTTGTCCATTATATTGACATGCTGATTATACAGCGTGGGGGAAGAAGTTGTCAAGATAGGTCGTACAGGAGGAGGTGTTGACAAAAGAGGCGCCCGGTGCTATGATGCAAATGAACTACATAGGGATGGGACGGCGATCGGAAGTTGGGTGAAAGACCCACGCAAGGCCGTTACTGTGATTCGCGCAGGCGGCGGGGCAGATGCCACTGGGTAACCGGGAAGGCGCTTCGCCGCGGGAGGGGAAGCCTCCGACGCGATCAGCCAGGATACGAGCGCCCTCCTTGCCATGGAAGCATGGCGTGTGCAGCTTCGCGGACTTCCGGAGTATTGTGCAGATCGGCGCTTGGCGTCCCTTGACTGGGGGCGCGGCGTGGCTGCGGGCTGCAAGGCCCGCTTTTTCTTTGTTTATTCCGGCGTGATACCGAAATAATAGCAAATATCATTGAGGAAAGGAAGTTTTGTAAGATGAAAAACGTAAAGACCCTTCTGGCGCTGGTACTGGCGCTGTGCATGGTGCTGAGCCTGGCGGCCTGCGGCCAGAGCGCCCAGCCTGAGCAGGAGGACGAGGCCCCTGCCGTGGAGACTCCGTCCGACGAGGAGGCTGCCGCCAAAGTGGACGAGCTGATTGCCGCCATCCAGGTGCAGGAGCGCACCGAGACCACCGACGCGGATTGCGAGGCCGCCAAGGCCGCGTGGGACGCTCTGACCGACGCGCAGAAGGAGCTGGTGGAAGAGGCTGACTATTTCGCCCTGGACACCGGCGACGCCTCCTTTGACGATCCCCGCAACGGTGACGACATCGGTGCCAACGAGCTGCTGGTGGTGTCCTTCGGCACCTCCTTCAACGACAGCCGCGTCAACGATATCAAGGGTATTGAGGACGCCCTGCAGGAGGCCTATCCCGACTGGTCCGTGCGCCGCGCCTTTACGGCCCAGATCATCATCAACCACATCCAGGCACGTGACGGCGAGAAGATCGACAATATGACCCAGGCCCTGGACCGCGCCGTGGCCAACGGCGTGGAGAACCTGGTGGTGCAGCCCACCCATCTGATGCACGGCGCGGAGTACGACGAGATGGCCGCGACTGTGGAAGCCTACAAGGATAACTTCAAGTCCGTGGTCATTGCCGAGCCTCTGCTGGGCGAGGTGGGCGCTGACGCCACCGTGGTGAACGCCGACAAGAAGGCCGCTGCGGAGGCTATTGTCAACGCCGCTGTGGGCGCCGGTGGTTTCGACTCCCTGGAGAGCGCCGAGGGCCTGAGCACCGCCTTCGTGTTCATGGGCCACGGCACCGCTCACGTGGCAAAGGTGACCTATTCCCAGATGCAGACCATGATGGACGAGCTGGGCTACAAGAATGTGTTTATCGGCACCGTGGAGGGCGAGCCCGAGGATACCGCCTGCGAGGCCATTATCGAGAAGGTGGCCCAGGCCGGTTATAAGCACGTGGTGCTGCGTCCCCTGATGGTGGTGGCCGGCGATCACGCCAACAACGATATGGCCGGTGAGGACGAGGATTCCTGGCTGAGCATGTTCAAGGCCTCCGGCAAGTTCGAGGGCTTTGACGTGCAGATCAACGGCATGGGCGGCATTCCCGCCGTGCAGGCGCTGTATGTGGCCCACACCGCCGCTGCCATGGAGCAGCTTGCCAAGTAAGGAGCCGAAAACGGTATGAAACGATGGATTGCTGTGGCACTGACCGTGCTTTGCCTGCTGACGCTGGCTGCCTGCGGCTCTGCCGCCGACTCTGGGGAGAAGACGGCTGAGCCCGCTGTGGAGGAGCCCGCTCTGCCGGATGGCGTATATTCCGCCGTATTTACCACCGATAGCACCATGTTCCACGCCAACGAGACTAAGGACGGGAAAGGCGTTCTCACAGTGGAGAACGGTCAGATGACCCTTCACGTGGTGCTGGCCAGCACTTCGATTGTGAACCTGTATCCCGGCACCGCCGAGGAGGCCCAGGCCGAGGGCGCCGTTTTGCTGGAGCCCACCCTGGAGGAGGTCAAGTACAGCGACGGCACCACCGACGAGGCCAATGCGTTCGACATTCCCGTGCCGTATCTGGACAAAGATTTCCCCTGCGCCTTGATTGGCAAGAAGGGTGTGTGGTATGATCATATGGTGTCCGTGTCTGACCCGGAGCCTATGGATGTGCCCGCCGCTTAATTTCGTCAAGCCAAGTGTTACCCATAGAGCGAGCTTCCGTGCGCACGGCGGGCACCGTGTGGGCGGGAGCTCGCGCATTTGAGGGCTAATTTGTAATTTGAGGTGCTGAACGATGAAAAAGACCGGTGTATTTGCCTGCCTGCTGTGCCTTGTTTTGATGCTGCTGCCCGTATTTGCGGCGGCGGAAACCACCCTGGCGGACGGTGTGTACTATGTGGACGCTGTGCTGCTGGGCGGCAGCGGCAAGGCAAGCGTACAGTCGCCTGCCGAGATCACCGTTTTCGGCGGAAAATGCACCGCCAAGGTAGTGATGAGCAGTCCCCACTACGACTACATGGAGGTGGAGGGCGTCCGGTATCTTCCGGTGAACAAGGAGGGCAATTCCACCTTCCTGATTCCTGTTACGCTGGACGAGGACATTCCCGTGTCCGCCGAGACATTGGCTATGAGCCAGCCCCACGTGATTGACTATACGCTGCGCTTTGACGGCGCTACGGCGCGGTTCCTCTCTGACCCGGCCCGGCCGTCGGTGGGGATGTGGATCGCGGTAGTGGCGGTGCTGGCGGTGGTATTTGTATTCCGCTTTGCCCGGCTGCGAAAGAATAATGCTTGATTTAGCGGCGGAAGTCACGTAAAGTGTGACCGTAGGGTGAGGGTTACTATATGAATATCAACTGGTTTTGCAATGAGGACAATTTAATCTATATCAATGCGGAGAAAGACCTGCACCGGCTGGAGGTGCAGCTGCAGCTGCCCGGCTTGCAGGAGGCGGCCACGGAGCTGCACGAGCATCCCACTAAGGAGGGGCTGACCTTGCGGGGCCAGCGGCGCACCACGGCGCGGCTGTTCATCCCGGACCTGCTGTTTGACCGGCATATCGAGATGGGGGAGAATATTTTTCTCTACCGGGGCGATATGACGGAATGTTATGTGATTTATTGGATTCACGCATAAGGGGATGAAGAGCATGACGGAACAGGAGCTGATGGCTTATATCGCCGCAGCCCACCCTGTCGACCGGGACTGTATGGACAGGGCACGGCGGCGGCAGGCGGAGCTGGCCAAGCCCCCGGGGAGCCTGGGGCGGCTGGAGGACTACGCCGTGGCGCTTGCGGGGATTCAGGGCACGGTGACGCCAAGGGCGGAAAAATGCCGGGTGCTGGTGTTTGCCGCCGACAACGGCGTGGTGGCCCAGGGGGTCAGCTCGGCGCCTCAGAGCGTGACGGTGCAGCAGTGCATCAATATGACCCGGCATAAAACCGGCATGTCCGCCACGGCCTGCCACTTCGGTGACAGCGTGGTGGTGACGGACGTGGGCATCAACGCCCCGACGCCGGAGGGCGTGGTGAACCGCAAGGTACGATGGAGTACCGGGGATATTTCCCGTGAGCCGGCAATGACCCGGCAGCAGGCCCTGGAGGCCATGACCGCCGGGATGGAAGCGGTGGAAAGAGCCAAAGCGGAGGGCGTGGACATCGTGGGCATCGGTGAAATGGGCATCGGCAACACCACCACCAGTGCATCCGTGCTGGCCGTATTGACCGGGGCCACCGTGGAGCAGGTGTGCGGCCGGGGCGGCGGACTGACGGATGAGGCCTTTGGCCGCAAGAAGGCGGTGATTGAGGAGGCGCTTCGGCTGCATCAGCCCTGTAAAGAGGATATACTTGACACTGTTTCCAAGGTGGGCGGACTGGATATCGCCGCTATGTGCGGGGCCTTTATCGGCTGCGCCGTCCATCGTATGCCCGCCGTGGTGGATGGGTACATCAGCATCGTGGCGGCGCTGTGCGCGGCACGGCTTTGCCCTGCTGTAAAGGACGTGATTTTCCTCTCCCACGCCTCTTTCGAAATCGGGTATACTCTGGCGGCGGAGGAGCTGGGGCAGGTGCCGCCCCTGGGCCTGGGCATGCGGCTGGGCGAGGGCAGCGGCTGCGTGGTGATGTTCCGGGTGCTGGAGGCGGCCTGCGCCGCCATGAACGAAATGGCCACCTTTTCCCAGGCGGCCATCAACGACGACTATCTGGCGGACATCCGCAAGGGTGACGCCTTTACCGTGACGCCATGAGGATTCTGCTTTTAGGCGGCAGCAAGAGCGGCAAGAGCCATCTTGCCCAGGAACTGTGCCGGAAGCTGGCGGAGGGTGGGCCTATGATCTACTGGGCCACCATGGAGCCGGTGGACGGCGAGGACCGGGAACGGATTCGCCGCCATGTGGAGGACCGGGCCGGCTGGGGCTTTACCACGCTGGAGCGGGGGAGAGACCTGCGCCTTGTCGCCGAGGAGGTCAAGGACGCAACCGTGCTGCTGGACAGCGTGACGGCGGCGCTGGGCAACGAGATGTTCACCGCTGACGGTGTGGATGCGGATGCCGCTGCGCGGCTGGCAGGGGACTTGCTGTATATCAGCCGTCGCTGCCGTCATTTCGTTTGCGTCTGCGACGAAATCTGGCGGGATGGATGTATCTTTGACGAGACCACGGAAGCGTATCGCCGGTGTCTGGCGGAGATTTGCCGGACGCTGGCGACGGAGTTTGACGCCGTGTATGAGGTAACGGCGGGACTTGTCCACGTCTGGAAAGGGGAGAGGATATGAGCGCAATCACTGGGTTTTTCATGGCCTGGGGGATGTTTCTGGCCATTCCCTGCCCCTGGAAGCGGTGGGACGAAGCTGCCAGGCCCTATATGCTGGCGGCGCTGCCGCTGATTGGCGCTATCGTGGGCGGCGTGTGGGCGGCGGCGCTGTGGCTGGGCCGCTTTCTGCCGTTATCCGTGGCGGCGCTGCTGCTGACGGCGGCACCCTGGCTCTGCACCGGGTTTATTCACCTGGACGGGTATATGGACGTGTGCGACGCGGTGCTGTCCCGTCGGGACCTGGCAACCCGCCAGCGCATCTTGAAGGATTCCCACAGCGGGGCCTTTGCCGTCATCGGCATGGTGCTGCTGGCGCTGGCCCAGTGGAGCTTTTTTCTGGCGGGAAAAGCCATGTGGTATGACGTGCTGCTGATCCCCGTGGCCACAAGGGCCTGCGCGGGGCTGGCGGTGCTGCTGCTGCGGCCCATGCATACCAGTCAGTACAGCGCCATGGCGGCGGGCCGGGGCGGCTTCGCGGCGGCGCTGGCGGTGATGCTGGCGGCGGCCATTGCTGTGCCGGCAGTGGTGTGGGGCAGCTATGCCCCCCTGGCAGCGGCGGCAGTGTACTGGCTGTGGGCGGCATACGGCGTAAAACAGTTGGACGGCATGAGCGGCGATATTTCCGGTTTTGCCCTCACATTGGGAGAGCTGGCGGGGGTGGCCGTGATGACCTGCGTGAGGTGACGGCATGATTTTGGTGATTGGCGGGGCATATCAGGGGAAGCTGACCTGGGCAAAGGAAAAATTTGACCTTTGCGATGGGGATTGCTGCGATCTGGCGGAGGGCTTTTTGCCGGGAAAACGGTGCTATTTTCATCTGGAGGCGGCGACCCGACAGGGGGAAATGCCGCAATTTCCGGAGGACGCCGTGATTATCGCCCGGGAGGCGGGCTGCGGCGTGGTGCCCATGGACGGGCAGGAGCGGGCCTGGCGGGAGCGCCACGGCGCGGCTTTGCAGGCCCTTGCCAAGGGGGCTGACCGTGTGTACCGGGTATTCTGCGGAATCGGAGAGAGAATGAAATGATTTTGACATTGATTCGACATGGCCTCACCGAGGGGAATTTGCGGCGGCTCTACTATGGCGGCGCCGACATTCCGCTGGCCCCGGAGGGGGAGGCGGCGCTGCGGCAGCTGAGGGAGACGGCGGACTATCCCCGGGGGCAGGACTACTACACCAGCGGTATGCTTCGGACAGAGCAGACCTTTGCCATTTTGTACGGCGACACGGCCCACACCCAGGTGCCGGGGCTGCGGGAGATGGACTTCGGGGCGTGGGAGATGAAGTCCTACGAGGATTTGAAGGACGATCCCGCCTTTCAGGCATGGTGCACCGGCGACGTGGAGCAGCACCGTGCGCCGGGAGGCGACAGCTTTCAGATGGTATACGACAGGGTAGGGGAGGCCATTGCGCCGATTCTGGCCCGGGACCGTGACGCGGTATGCGTGGTGCACGGCGGCGTCATCGTGATGCTGCTGCGGCGTTGGTTCCCGGCGGATTTAGCCGACACCTATGCCCGGACGCCTGAGCCGGGGCACGGCTATCAAATTGTGTTTGACGATGATGGCAAGCCAATTTCCTTTACACCGATTCCGTGATGATACATTATATTTTAAGTGAGCGCATGGCGGCTTTCGGGGCGGCTGTGCGTTTTCTATTTTTGGGATAACTGGGCGTTTATTCCGCAAAAATCGCCATTTCCGGGAAAAAACGGTTGACAAGTTAGCTTAAGATAACTATAATACCATTGAACGTTAGCGAGAGCTAACTATATATTTTGCTATATGGTTAGGCTGCGCTAATCACCGAGAGGTATAGAGAGGAGATCCTGGATATGATGCCGCTGACACTGGCAACGGAGGGCGAGGAGCAGATCATTCGCCGCATCGGCGGGACGACAGAGGTGAAGCGTCACCTGGAGAACCTGGGCTTTGTGGCCGGGGGCAGCGTCATCGTGGTGGCGCGGGTGAATGAGAACCTCATCGTGAACGTGAAGGAGGCCCGGGTGGCCCTGGACCAGAAGCTGGCCCAGAAAATCATGGTGTAAATTTGTGTTTACATAGATAGGAGGAGACATAATGGTTACCAATCTGAGAGAAGTACCTGTTGGCCAGACCGCCCGCGTGCTGAAGCTGCGGGGCGAGGGTGCCGTGAAGCGCCGCATTATGGACATGGGCATCACCAAGGGCGTGGAGGTCTACGTGCGCAAGGTGGCGCCCCTGGGCGATCCCATTGAGATCACCGTGCGGGGCTACGAGCTGAGCCTGCGGAAGGCGGACGCCGAAATGGTGGACGTGGAAATGTGAGAGAGGAGAGAAATCGTATGGATATTCGCATTGCCCTGGCGGGCAACCCCAACAGCGGTAAAACCACGCTGTTTAACGCCCTGACGGGCTCCAACCAGTTCGTGGGCAATTGGCCCGGCGTCACCGTGGAGAAGAAGGAAGGCAAGCTGCGCAAGCATGACGGCGTGACCATCACCGACCTGCCCGGCATCTACTCCCTGTCCCCCTACACGCTGGAGGAAGTGGTGGCCCGTAACTATCTGATCGGCGAGCGCCCCGACGCCATTCTGAACATTATCGACGGCACCAATCTGGAGCGCAACCTGTATCTCACCACCCAGCTTACCGAGCTGGGCATCCCGGTGGTCATCGCCATCAATATGATGGACGTAGTGAAGAAGAACGGCGACACCATCAACACCAAGGAGCTGAGCCGCCAGCTGGGCTGCCAGATCGTGGAGATCTCCGCCCTGAAGGGCGACGGCGTCATGGAGGCCGCCGAGGCTGCCATCGCTGCCGCCAGGAACGAGAAGACCGTGCCCATGCACACCTTCTCCGGCCCGGTGGAGCACGCCATCGCCCACATTGAGGAGGCGGTGGTACACGATATGCCCGAGGAGCAGCAGCGGTGGTACGCCATCAAGGTGTTCGAGCGGGACGACAAGGTGCTGGAGCAGCTGAACATCTCCCAGGCCACCCGGGAGCATATTGAGAGCGATATTCAGGCTGCCGAGAAGGAGCTGGATGACGACGCCGAGTCCATCATCACCAACGAGCGCTACGTGTACATTGCCGACATTCTGAAGGCTTCCTACAAAAAGAAGGGCGCCGGTCAGCTGTCCACCTCCGATAAGATCGACAAGATCGTTACCAACCGCTGGCTGGGTCTGCCCATCTTCGCCCTGGTGATGTTCCTCATCTACTATATCTCCATGGTTACCGTGGGCGCGGCGGCCACCGACTGGGCCAACGACGGCCTGTTTGGCGATGGCTTCCACCTGTTCGGCATCGGCACCGCCGCCTATGAGGAATCCGCCGAGGACTACGGCGCGGCTGCCAACGCCATTGACGCCTACCTGGGTCTGGACACCGAGGCCGAGGACTTTGACGGCGACGCACTGCTGGCCGAGGCCAAGGCGTTTACCGCTGACGAGTCCGTGGTGGCGTACACCGTGGAGGACGAGGAGACGTTGGAGGAGAGCGAAATCGCCGTCTACTTCGACGCCAAGGATATCCCGGAGGACGCCGGTGACGAGACCAACGCCATGGCCTTTACCGACGCTGTCAGCTACTTTGAGGAGAACGGCTTTGACGAGCCCGATCCCGCCGACTTCGGCGTGTGGGTGCCCGGCGTGCCCGTCCTCGTGGAGAGCGGTCTGGACGCCATCGGCTGCGCCGACTGGCTGAAGGGCCTGATTCTGGACGGCATCGTGGCCGGCGTGGGCGCCGTGCTGGGCTTCGTGCCCCAGATGCTGGTGCTGTTCCTGCTGCTGGCCTTCGTGGAGGCCTGCGGCTACATGGCCCGTGTGGCCTTCGTGCTGGACCGTGTGTTCCGCCGCTTCGGCCTGTCCGGCAAGTCCTTTATCCCCATTCTGATCGGTACCGGCTGCGGCATCCCCGGCGTTATGGCCTCCCGCACCATTGAGAATGAGCGCGACCGCCGCATGACCATCATGACTACCACGTTTATCCCCTGCGGCGCCAAGGTGCCCTTTATCGCCATGATCGCCGGCGCCATCTTCGGCGGCAGCGCCTGGGTGTCCACCGGGGCCTACTTCATCGGCCTGGCGGCCATCATTATCTCCGGCATCATCCTGAAGAAGACAAAGATGTTCGCCGGCGAGCCTGCTCCCTTCGTGATGGAGCTGCCCGCGTACCACTGGCCCACTCTGGGCAACGTGCTGCGCAGCATGTGGGAGCGGGGCTGGTCCTTCATCAAGAAGGCCGGCACCATCATCCTGCTGTCCACCATCGTTATCTGGTTCCTGTCCCGCTTTGGCTGGCATGACGGCGCCTTCGGCATGCTGGAGGAAGAGGAGATTGGCATGAGCATCCTGGCCAAGATTGGCGGCGCCATCGCATGGCTGTTCGCGCCTCTGGGCTGGGGCAACTGGCAGGCCGCCGTGGCCTCCGTCACCGGCCTGGTGGCC
Organism: Oscillospiraceae bacterium; assembly: GCA_017412585.1. Lineage (GTDB taxonomy): Bacteria > Bacillota > Clostridia > Oscillospirales > Oscillospiraceae > Vescimonas. The sequence continues at coordinate 38,936 of JAFPXK010000024.1, read as the reverse complement.
AAGGAGAACATCGTGGCTACCATGGGCACCCTGTACGGCGGCGGCGAGCTGTCCGTGTGGGGCGAGCTGGCCCAGCAGTTCACCGCGGCGTCCGGCATGAGCTTCCTCATCTTCAACCTGCTGTGCGCCCCCTGCTTTGCCGCTATCGGCGCTATCAGACGTGAGATGAACAACCGCAAGTGGACCTGGTTTGCCATCGGCTATCAGTGCGGCTTCGCCTATGTGGTGGCCTTCTGCGTGTACCAGCTGATGAACCTGTTTGCCGGTCAGGCCAACGTCATCGGCGTGGTGCTGTCGGTGGTGATCATTGCCGCTGTGGTGTACATGCTGGTGCGGCCTTACAAGGAGGCCACCAAGCTCACCGGCAACGTGCGGGTGTAATTTCAAAAGACGATTTCAAGCGGAAAGGATGTGATCGGATATGATGCTGTGGCTGCAGATGAATTTGGGCACCATCGCGGTGGTGCTGGTGCTGGCGGCGGTCGTGACGCTTATCGTGAAGAAAATGGTAGCGGATAAGCGGGCCGGTCGCTCCTCCTGCGGCGGCAACTGCAGCAGCTGTCACGGCTGCCAGCACTGCCAAAGCAAGGCATAAGGCAACAGGGGAGGCGCGGGAAACTGCGCCTCCCCGATTGTATGGAAAGGGAACGAAAATGATCAAGACCACTTTGACCATCGACGGTATGGCCTGCTCTATGTGCGAGGCCCACGTCAACGACGCCGTGCGGGGAAAATTCGCCGTGAAAAAAGTGACGTCCTCGTTCAAAAAGGGCGTGACGGAGATCCTTTCGGAGAATGCGCTGGATGAAAACGATTTGCGCGCCGCCATTGAGGCCACGGGATACCGGGTGTGCGACGTGAAAACGGAGAGCGTGGAGAAGAAACGGTTTTCTCTTTTCGGCTGACCAAAGGTTTTACGGAAAATTCAGAAAATCCTGTTGCAGACGCAACAGGATTTTTATATAATGGATGATACAATGTCAAGGTAGAATACTGCCGTAAGGAGAAGCGCAACATGAAAAAGCACATCAAGGGCAACGTAAGCTGGGTAGGCTATATCGACTGGGAGCTGGAGACCTTCCACGGGGATGATTACTCCATTATGAACGGCTCCAGCCAGAACGCCTATCTCATCGAGGAGGAAAAGACCGTACTGGTGGACACCGTGTGGGTGCCCCATCGGTTTGAGTTTGTGGAGAATCTGAAGAAGGAAATCGATCTCCACAAGATTGATTACATCATCGCCAACCACGGCGAGTGCGACCATTCCGGCTCTCTCACCGCGCTGATGGACGAGATTCCCGACACCCCCATCTACTGCACCGCCGCCGCCGTCAAGAGCCTGGAGGGGCAGTACGGCAAGCGGGGCTGGAACTTCCACGTGGTAAAGACCGGCGACACCCTGGACATCGGCAACGGCAAAAAGCTGATTTTCGTGGAGATGAAGATGCTCCACTGGCCCGACTCCATGGCCACCTTTATGACCGGGGACAACATTCTGTTCTCCAACGACGCCTTTGGCCAGCATTTCGCCGTGGAGGAGCTGTTTGCCGACAAGGCGGACCAGTGCCTGCTGTGGAAAGAGGCCATCAAATATTTCACCAATATTCTCAATCCCTTTGCGGGTGTGCTGACCAAGAAGCTGGAGGAGCTGGACAAGCTGGCGCTGCCCATTGAGATGATCGCCCCCTCCCACGGCGCCATCTGGCGGGAGGACCCCATGCAGATCGTGCGGCAGTACGCCCTCTGGGCCGACGCCTACCAGGAGGACCAGGTGACGGTGGTGTACGACACCATGTGGGAGGGCACCGTCAAGCTGGCCCACGCCATTGCCCGGGAGATCTCCGCCCAGAGCCCCAACACGGTGGTGAAGGTGTTCAACTGCGCCAAGCAGGACAAGAACGAGATCATGACGGAGATTTTCAAGTCCAAGGCCATCGCACTGGGCTCCCCCACGGTGGTGAACAGCATCCTGTCCAGCGTGGCAGGGCTGCTGGAATTCATGAAGCAGTTGAAGTTCAAGAACAAGCGGGCTGCCGCCTTTGGCTGCTACGGCTGGAGCGGCGAGAGTGTGAAGCTTTTGCAGGCTCGGTTGGCGGAATGCGGCTTCGAGGTCATCGAGGAAAACGTGCGCTCCCTTTGGAACCCCGAGGAGGGTGATTTTGCACAGGTTCCGGCTCTGGTGAAGAGCCTGCTCAATATCCAGGACGAGCCTGAAAATAATGATACGGAGGACAAATCCATGAGCAAGTATGTTTGCGGCCCCTGCGGCTACGTGTACGACCCGGCGGTGGGTGATCCCGACAGCGGCATCGCTCCCGGCACCCCCTTCGAGGCCCTGCCCGATGACTGGTGCTGCCCCATCTGCGGCGTGGGCAAGGACATGTTCGAGAAGGCTGAGTAAAGACCTTTATCCCACGGTGAAAGGCGGGTGAATATCATGCGGAAAGACGTAATGGGCAAGAAGCCGGAGGAGTGCGCCTACTCCTTTACCCAGCACAGGGCTTGCGAGTTTTTCCCCTGCCATAAGACGGACCATCCGGAGGATTTCAACTGCCTGTTCTGCTACTGCCCGCTGTACACTCTGGGCAGCAAATGCGGCGGCAACTTCCGGTATCTTGACAGCGGCGTGAAGGACTGCTCCGCCTGTCTGGTGCCCCACGGCAGAAAGAGCTACAGCTATATCATCAGCCGGTATCCGGAGCTGATGGAGCTGGCGAAGAAGAACCGGTGAGCCGCTTCGTGAAAGACGAAAAGCGCCCCCGCCTCTTTCGAGGCGGGGGCGCTGCTATGTGTGCTGCCCGCGGGGGATGGAACGCTATGCGGGGAAGGTATCTCTATGGATCATGGCAGGGGAGGAAAGGGGAGAGTCATGGGTTTTCGCGGTGCAGAATCGTGTATGCCAGAGCCAGGATGCAGACGATGCCAACCAGGGACGCGAAGCTGAATGAGAGGTAGGAGAGGGCGGCGCTGTGCATTGCGGGGGCGAGCAGGGTGACCAGGGTGAGCAGCACACACACGAGAAGCAGCGGAACGATGGTTCTGACGGCTTTCATTTTGCCTTACCTCCTTCTTTTTTCTTGTCTACAATATACCATAGAGCGACAGGAAAAGGGTTACAAAAGGGTGACAATCAGGTTACGAAATGTGGTGGGAATCGCCCTTGTGTTTTGCCTCTGGTTTGTGGTATAATATCTGTAAATTGGCTAATTGTGCCTATGACCCGGGAGGCAATCGCGTTGAATTATTTATCCAATCTTTGGAGCGCAATGGATTTCGCCAGCCTGGAGAGCACTGCGCTGCGGGTGGCGGGGGCGCTGCTGTGTATCATACTCCACGAGATGTGCCACGGCTTTGCGGCCTACGCACTGGGCGACCCCACCGCCAAGCGGCAGCACCGGCTGAGCCTGAACCCGCTGCACCACATCGACTGGCTGGGCTTCGTGTCCATGGTCATCACCGGGGTGGGCTGGGCAAAGCCCGTGCCGGTGGATATGCGCTACTTCAAGCACCCCAAGCAGGGCATGGCGCTGACGGCGCTGGCGGGGCCGGTGTCCAACCTGGTGCTGGCGCTGCTGCTGATTCTGGGCGACAGGCTGCTGGCCAATTATTTGCTGGCCACCGGGCAGCTGCCGGGGACGCTGTTCTATTTTCTGCGGGACACGGCCATACTCTCCATCGGCCTGGGGGTATTCAATCTGCTGCCCATTCCCCCTCTGGACGGCTCCAAGATCCTGGCCTCGTTCCTGCCGGACCGGGCGTATGTGTGGCTGATGCGCTATGAGCGCTTCGGCTTTATTCTGGTGATTCTTCTGGTGAGCGCGGGCGCTGCGTCACAGTATCTCAACGTGGCCATCAGCACCCTGTTCCGCCTATTCTGCCGCGTGGTCGGCTTTGAGGTGTAATTGATTTGGACAATCCGATTTATAAACTGGAAAAAGTGGTGCAGGGCAGGGCCGACGAGGCTTTGCAGGATTTTGAAGGCCCCCTGGACTTAATTCTGTTCCTGCTGGGAAAAAATAAAATAGAGATTCAGGACATTCCCATTGCGCTGATTCTGGACCAGTACCTGGAATATCTGGAACGGCGGCAGCAGATGGATCTGGAGGTGGCAAGCGAGTTTATCACCATGGCGGCCCACCTGATGTATATCAAGACTCGGATGCTGCTGTCATTGGAGGACGAGGAGGCCCAAAGCGAGATGGATGCGCTGATTGCGTCCCTGGAGGAGCGCAAGCGGGGCGATATCTACGCCAAGGTGAAGGATCTGGCGCTGCGGCTGGGGCCCATGGGGGAGTTCGGCCGTGACATCATGGTGCGCAACCCGGAGCCCATGGAGCGGGGCAAAATCTACGAGTATGACCAGGAGCCGGGGGACCTGATTCTGGCCATGCAGGAGGTGGCCGACCGCAAGGGAGCCGTGGAGGCACCGGTCACCAAGGCCTTTGAGGAGATTGTGAAGCGGGAGCCCTACCCGGTGGAGCGCAAGGCCCATGAGATTTTCAGACGGCTGAAGCAGGCGGGCATCACAAGATTTTTGCTGCTGTTTCGGGGCAGCAAAACCCGCAGCGAGATCGTGGCCACGTTTATGGCGGTGCTGGAGCTGTGCCGCAGCCACGTCATCCGTCTGGCAGGCGGCGAGGCAGACTGCACCGTGACCTGCCAGGGCGAAATGCCGGAAGAATTCAAGTGGGAAGGATAAACTATGGAAAACCTGGAAATGAAAGAGATAGAGGCTGCCATCGAGGGCATCCTCTTTGCCTCCGGCGAGCCGGTGGCCATTGACCGCATCTGCATCGCCATGGATATGGACAAGGCCACGGTGGAGCTGGTGCTGCAGCGGCTGAGCGACTATTACGCCTACGAACGGCGGGGCATCCGCCTGCTGCGGATGGACGACAGCTATCAGCTCTGCTCGGCACCGGAATACGCCGACATCATCCGCAAGGCTTTTGAGATCCGCAAGCCTGCCAAGCTGTCCCAGCCGGCGCTGGAGGTGCTGACCATCATCGCCTACTATCAGCCCACCACCCGGGCTTACGTGGACCAGATTCGCGGCGTGGACAGCTCCTACACGGTTGGCCTGCTGCTGGACCGGCACCTCATAGAGGAGTGCGGACGGCTGCAGGTGCCGGGACGGCCCCGTCTGTACCGTACCACACAGGCGTTTTTGCGGGCCTTCCATCTGAACTCCCTGGACGAGCTGCCGGAGATGCCCGGCATGGCGGAGGACGGCCAGATGCGGCTGGAGGATATGGCGCTGCTGCAAAGTGCAGACGGCGCTGAGGCTGCCTCGGAGGCAGCGGCGGAGGCGGAAACCGAGGCGTAAAACCGGCGTGACGCTGCCATGAGAGAGGGGGGAGGCCTATGACGGCGCTTTATATTGTCGGCGGATTGCTGGCGGCGCTGTTTGGCGTCTCCCGGCTGCGGGTAGGCCTGCGGGTGCAGTTCGGCGAAAGCCTGGCAGTGGCGGTGAAAATCGGGCCCAAGAGTATCGCTGTTATTCCAAAGCCTGAGCGTAAGCCGAAAAAGCCCAAGGCGGAGAAGCCAAAGCAGGAAAAGGCGGCCGCTGCCAAGCGGCAGAAGGAGGCGTCGCGTCCTAAGATGGGCTTTTGGGACATCTGGGAGCTGCTGAAGGCGGTGTGGCAGAGTGTGCAGCGGGCGCTGCGCGCCACGGGAAAGCGGATTCGCATTAACCCGCTGCATCTGACGGTGATCTTTGGCGGCGACGACCCCTGCGTGGTGGCGGAGATGTACGGCGCCGCCTGCAGCGGTATGTGGTCTGTGATGCCCCGGCTGGAGCAGATGGCCCAGCTTCCGGACCCGGAAATCCACCTGGGAGTGGACTTTACAGCGGAGAGAATACGTGCGGAGGGGGATGTGGGCATCTTCTTCCGCGTGGGCGACTTCTTCGCCATCGGCGCCTCTGCCGCGGGGCCGCTGATCAGATGGTTTATCCGCTTCCAGAAGCAGCAGAAGCAGGCTTCCGGCGAAAAAGGCAAAGAAACAAGCGCGGTGGAAAGTAAAATCGCTTAACAGTACTTCAATAGAGAAAGGGTGACCATTATGGACAAGCAGGAGAATAAGAACCAGTCCTTGACGGAGCTTATGGAGGCATCCATCAATAAAATTCGCCAGATGGTGGATTCCAACACCATCGTGGGCGAGCCGATTCACACCGCCGACGGCGTGACGCTGATTCCGGTGAGCCGCATGACCTTTGGCTTCGGCAGCGGCGGCGGTGACTACGGCAAGTCGGGCGACCGCTTCGGCGGCGGCGCGGCGGCGGGCGTGAAGGTGGAGCCGGTCTCCTTCCTGATGGTGAAGGACGGCATTACCCGTGTGCTGCCGGTGGGCACCCCCGCTGTGACCACTCTGGACAGGGCCATTGAGCTTGTGCCCGAGGTGATGGACCGGGTGGAGAATTTTGTCAACCGTAAGAAAGAGGAACAGGACATCCTGTAAGCGCATACACTGCACCGTCGAGGTGATAGACGGTGAAACGTGCGCTTTGCTTGCTGATGATCGTTGGGTTGATCGTGCCTTGCCTTGCCGACAGCGTGGGAACGTCTGCCGGGGCTGCCGTTTTGATGGACGCCGACACCGGGGAGGTGTTGTACGAACACCGCTCAGACGAGAGACGGCTGATTGCCAGCACTACCAAGATCATGACGGCGCTGGTGGCATTGGACTGCGCCCGACTGCAGGACACGGTGGAGGTGACTGCTTCCCACATGGTGGAGGGGTCCTCCATGTATTTGCAGCCCGGCGAGACGGTGACGGTGGAGGAGCTGCTGTACGGACTGCTGCTTTGCAGCGGCAACGACGCGGCGCTGTGCCTGGCCGATCACTGCGGCGGGCTGGACGCCTTTGTGGAGCGAATGAACGAGAAGGCTCGGGCGCTGGGGATGGTGAACACCTCCTTTGAAAATCCCAACGGGCTGGACGGGGAAAACCATTACTCCACCGCCCGGGATATGGCGATTTTGGCGGCCTATGCCGTAAATGACCCTGCATTTGTGCGGTTTTGTTCCTCCACAAGCGTCACCGTGGGCGACCGCACCATGAGCAATCACAATAAACTGTTAAAGACGCTGCCGGGGTGCATCGGGCTGAAAACCGGATACACCAAGGCGGCGGGACGGACACTGGTGAGCTGCTGCGTCCGGGACGGACGGCGGCTGGTGGCGGTGACGCTCTGCGACGGCAACGACTGGGCGGATCACGCCGCATTGTACGAATGGGGCTTCGGAGAAGGGGGCGCAACGTAACGGAACGGATACAGAAGATTATCGCCCGGAGCGGCCTGTGCTCCCGCCGGGCCGCGGAGGCGCTGCTGCGGCAGGGGAGAGTCACCGTGGACGGACAGGTGGCGGCGCTGGGACAGAGTGCGGCGGAAAACGCTGTGATATCCGTAGATGGCAAGGAGATTTCCTTGCCAGAGAAATACACCTATTTGATGCTCCATAAGCCCCGGGGATACACCTGCTCCATGGCAGATGACCATGCCGAACACCTGGTGGGGGAGCTGGTGGCGGACTGCGGCGTGAAGGTGTACCCGGTGGGGCGGCTGGACCGCGACTCCGAGGGGCTGCTGCTGATGACCAACGACGGCGCCTTTATGGAGCGGATGACCCACCCCTCCCACCGAATGGACAAGGTGTACCGGGTCAGCGTCAGCGGTGCGTGGGAAGGCTGTGAGGACAGGATTGCGGCCATTACCGATCTGGACGGGGAGAGCGTTATGCACGCCCAGGTGATGATATTACGCCGCGACGGCAGCGACGCCGAAATGGAAATCACCATTCACCAGGGCCGCAAGCGGCAGATTCGCAGGCTTTGCGCCAAGGCGGGATTGTCGGTGCGGCGGCTGGTCAGGATACAGGAGGACAAGCTGTCGTTGGGCGATTTGCCCTGCGGACAGTGGCGCTATCTTACCGAGGAAGAGATACAGGAGGCAAAGGGGGGCGATGGACGGTGAAGCAGAACGTATTGCAGACCATTCGCGCCGAGATGGACCATCTCAGCAAGGGACACAGGCGCATCGCCCAATACATATTGGATAATTACGACAAGGCCGCCTTTATGACGGCAGCCAGGCTGGCGGAGACAGCCGACGTCAGCGAGTCCACGGTGGTGCGGTTTGCCTCCCACCTGGGCTATGAGGGCTACCCGGAGATGCAGCGGGCGCTGCAGGAGATTGTCCGGGGCAAGCTCACCTCCATTCAGCGCATCCAGGTGTCCCGACAGCAAATCAACGACTCGGATATCCTGGGCTCCGTGATGCAGCGGGACGCCGACAGCATCCGCAGCGCCATCAACGGCATCGACCGTGAGGACTTTGACCGGGTGGTGGACAAGCTGCAAAAAGCGGAACACATCTATATATTAGGCGTCCGATCCAGCTCCTTTTTGGCGGGTTATCTGAACTTTTATTTTCATCTGATATTTAAGAACGTCATCTATGTGCAGAACACCGCTGCCGGAGAGATTTACGAGCAGCTGGTGCATATCGCGCCGGGGGACGTGCTGGTGGGCATCAGCTTTCCCCGGTACTCCAAAATGGTGATTCACGCTGTGGAGATGGCCTCGGAGCGCGGGGCGGACGTGATCGCCATTACCGACAGCAAGGTGTCGCCCCTGTATCCGCTGTCCTCAGCGGCGCTGCTGGTGGGCTGCGACGCCATTTCCTTTATCGACTCCATGGCGGCGCCCCTGAGCCTTTTGAACGCCTTGATCGTGGCGGTTGGACGCCAGCGCAGCGACGACGTTTCCCATACCTTTGCCGAAATGGAGAAGGTATGGACCAAATACAACATTTTCGGGAAGGCGGAAGATGACTGATATCGTGATCATCGGCGGCGGTGCGGCGGGGCTTATGGCCGCGGTGGCCGCTGCGGAGAACGGCGCGAGGGTGCAGCTCATAGAGCCTAACGAGCGCCTGGGCAAAAAAATCAATATCACCGGAAAGGGACGGTGCAACGTCACCAACCAGACGGATTTAGACGGCCTGATGGCCAATATCCCCCGTAATGGCAGATTCCTTTACAGCGCCTTTTCCCGCTTTCTTCCCGCCGACACCATGGCTTTTTTTGAGAGCCAGGGGGTGCCCTTGAAGGTGGAGCGGGGCAACCGGGTGTTCCCGGTATCCGACAGCGCCTTTGATATCTCCGACGCCTTAAAGCGGCGGTGCCATCAGCTCCGTGTGGCGTGGGTGCACGACCGGGCTTTGGAGATTGTTGTGGCCGACGGCGCTGTGTCGGCGGTGAAAGGGGAGAAGGGGACCTATCCCTGCGCTGCGGCGGTGATTGCCACCGGCGGCGTCAGCTATCCCGGCACCGGCTCCACCGGCGACGGCTACCGTATGGCGGAGGCGGTGGGCCATACCGTGATTTCGCCCCGGGGGTCTCTTGTGCCCCTGGTCAGCCCCGACGCCGACTGTGGCAGAATGCAGGGCCTGGCGCTGAAAAACGTGGAATTAACCGCCTATAACAGAAAGAATAAAGCGGTATTCCGGGAGTTCGGCGAGATGCTGTTTACCCATTTCGGCGTGTCCGGCCCGCTGGTGCTCAGCGCCAGCGCCCATCTGCGGGACTGGGACAAGGAGAGCTACCGCCTGGCGGTGGACCTGAAGCCCGCCCTGGACGAGCAGAAGCTGGACAGCCGCATTTTGCGGGACATGGGTGAGAGCCCCAACCGGGACTTTGAAAAGATCGTGGCGGGCCTGGTGCCCCACAGCATGGTGAACGTAATCCTGTCCCGGCTGGGGATGGACGGCACCGTTAAGGTCAATTCCGTCACCCGGGAGCAGCGGCAGGCACTGGTGAAGCTGTTAAAGCATTTTGAAATACCCGTTTCCGGCCCTCGTGGCGTGGCGGAGGCCATCGTTACCTCCGGCGGCGTGAAGGTGTCGGAGGTGCAGCCGGGCACTATGGCGTCCAAGCTGGTCTTCGGCCTCTATTTTGCCGGAGAGGTGCTGGACGTGGACGCCTATACCGGCGGCTTTAACCTGCAGATCGCCTGGGCCACCGGGCATCTTGCCGGGGAGAGCGCCGCACAGCAGATAAAGGAGAGCGTTTGACATGAATAAGATTTATTCCGTGGCGGTGGACGGCCCCAGCGGCGCCGGTAAAAGCACGCTGGCCAAGGCGATTGCCAAGGAACTTGGCATTGTGTACGTGGACACCGGGGCGATGTACCGCTCCATCGGCCTCCATATCCGGGAAAAGGGTATCGACCCCCAGGACGCCGCGGCGGTGATCGCCGCGCTGCCGGAGATACATATTGATATGGATTACTCTGACGACGGCACCCAGCACATGTATCTGGGCGGGCGGGACGTTTCCGCGGACATCCGCCTGCCGGAGATCAGCATGTACGCCTCCCACGTGTCCGCCATTCCCCAGGTGCGGCAGTTCCTGATGGAGATGCAGCGCTCCATTGCCCGGGAAAAGAGCGTGATCATGGACGGGCGGGACATTGGCACGGTGGTGCTGCCGGACGCCGACGTGAAAATTTTTCTCTTTGCCGACGTGAAGGTGCGGGCGCAGCGAAGGGTGAAGGAGCTGGCGCAGCGGGGCACCCCCAAGCCCTATGAAGAAGTGCTGCAGGAGATGGAGCAGCGGGACTATCAGGACTCCCACCGGGAGACGGCCCCTCTGCGGCCTGCCGATGACGCCATCATGATTGACACCAGTGACCTGGACTTCGACGGCAGCCGCAATTTGCTGCTGGACGTCATCAAAGGAAGTGTTGGACAGTGACGAATCCCTTTGCCAAAGCCTATCGCATTACCCACAATATTCTCTATCCTATTTTCAGCCTTTTCCACCCGGTGGAGGTCATCGGGGCGGAGAACCTGCCGGAGGGGCCGGTGCTGATGTGCGGCAACCATTCCAGCGCCTGGGACCCCATTCAGGTGATTATGGCGCTGCCGAAGACGTTTCCGCTGCGGATCATGGCAAAAAAGCAGCTGTTTCGCATTCCGCTGATCGGGCCGTTTCTCACCGCCATCGGCGTGTTTCCTGTGGACAGGGGCAACTCCGACATCAACGCGGTAAAAACCTCTATCAAGAGTCTGAACGAAGGCTTTACGCTGCTGCTGTTCCCGGAGGGAACCCGTGTGAAGGCGAAGGGGCAGGTGCAGCCCAAAAGCGGCGCGGCGGTGATCGCCGTCCGTGGCGGCGTGCCCATGATGCCGGTGTTCATCGGCACAAAAAAGCGGCTGTTCCGCAAGACGAAGGTGATTTTCGGCAAGCCTTTTGACCCGGTGTATACCGGGCGCAAGGGCACTGCGGAGGAGATGCAGGCCAACGTGGACGAGGTGATGCGCCAAAGCTACGCGCTGGGAGGCATGTGATGAAGGTGATTCTGGCCGGCAGCGCCGGCTTTTGCTACGGCGTGGAGCGGGCAGTGAAGCTGGCGGAGCAGGTAGCCGCGGAAAAGGGCGGCTGCGTGATGCTGGGCAGCATCGTGCACAACGCCAATGTGGTACGGGATTTAGCCGCCAAGGGCGCCCGGCAGGTGACCTTGGCAGAGGAGATCCGTCCCGGGGATACGGTGCTGATCCGCGCCCACGGCGAGCGGCATGAAACGCTGGAGCGGCTCACGGAAATGGGTGTGGAGCAGGTGAACGCCACCTGCCCCAACGTGATGCACATTCAGGCCCTGGTGGCCCAGGCGGACCGGGAGGGACGTACGCCTGTCATCATTGGCGAGCCCCAGCACCCGGAGGTGATGGGCGTGGCCAGCTATTCCGCCCGCAGCCTCATATTCGAAGGCCAGGAGGCCATCCGGGAATGGCTGTCCCAAGACAGCGCAAGGCGGGATATCCCCCTGTCTGTGGTGGCCCAAACCACCTGCATTCGATCCGTTTGGGAAAGTTCCGCAAATTTTTTGAAAAAACAGTGTACAAATGTCAAATTATTTGATACAATATGTAATGCTACGCATAAGCGTCAATCCGAGGCGGCAAAAATAGCCGCCCAAGTGGACGCTATGGTAGTGGTGGGTGACGGCAAGAGCGCCAATACCAAGCACCTTACCGAGCTGTGCCGGATGCACTGTGCCAAGGTCTATCAGATTGAGACGGCGGCAGATTTGCGGAAGGAGTGGTTCGCAGGATGCAGGGTGGCGGGGCTGACAGCAGGAGCCTCCACGCCTGCGGGCATTATTAAGGAGGTAAACAAAACGATGAGCGAAGAAATCAAGAACACGGAAGCTATGGAAGAGAGCTTCGAAGAAATGCTGGAAAAATCCTTTAAAACTTTAAATACAGGAGATAAGGTAACCGGTATTGTGACCGCCATCGGCCCCACCGAAGTGCAGGTCGATCTCGGCACTAAGCAGGCAGGTTATATTGATATCGAAGAGCTGTCCGCCGACCCCAACGTGAAGCCTGAGGACGTCGTCAAGGTTGGCGACGAGATCGAGCTGTTCGTCATCCGCGTCAACGACGTGGACGGCTATGCCAAGCTGTCCAAGAAGCGCCTGGACGCCGTGAAGATCTGGGAGGATATCGCCCAGTATGCCGAGGACAAGACCACCGTTGAGGGCAAGGTCACCGAGGAGAACAAGGGCGGTATCGTCGTCAACGTCAAGGGTATCCGTGTGTTCGTGCCCGCTTCCCAGAGCGGCCTGCCCCGTGGCGCTGAGCTCAGCGAGATGATCGGCAAGACTGTCTCCCTGCGCATCACCGAGGTCAACCGTGCCCGCCGCCGCGTGGTGGGCTCCATCAAGGCCGTGTCCTACGAGGCCCGTGCCGCTGCCCAGGCTGAGATCTGGAACAACATCGAGGTGGGCAAGCACTACACCGGTACCGTCAAGTCCATGACCAGCTACGGCGTGTTTGTGGACATCGGCGGCGTGGATGGCATGGTCCATATTTCCGAGCTGTCCTGGTCCCGCATCAAGAACCCCGCCGAGGTGGTTTCTGTGGGCGACACCCTGGACGTGTACGTCATCTCCTTCGACCCCGAGAAGCACAAGATTTCCCTGGGCGTCAAGGACCGCAGCGCCAACCCCTGGGATAAGTTCATGGAGACTTACAAGGTGGGCGACGTGGCCAACGTGCGTATCGTCAAGCTGATGACCTTCGGCGCCTTTGCCGAGATCGTTCCCGGTGTGGACGGCCTGATCCACATCTCCCAGATCGCCGATCGCCGCATCGAGAAGCCCGGCGACGTGCTGTCTGAGGGCCAGATGGTGGACGCCAAGATCACCGCTGTGGACGAGGAGAAGCAGAAGATCTCCCTGTCCATCCGCGCTCTGCTGACTCCCGCTGCCGATGCGGCCGAGGACGCTGAGTAATTGTACCTAAATAGACTGTAGACTAAGGGCCTTTTTGAACAGAGTTCGATAAGCATGGGGGATTGTGAAGGGGGATGGGAATCCCCCTTCACATGAAATCCATGCAAATGCAGGAGCATCTTGCATGCTTCTGCATTTGCGCTTCAAGCTGTCGACACTTTGTCGACAGCTTGAAGCCCGGCGCAATTTGCGCCGGGCTTTTCCTTTGCGATACAGCTTTATGGCTGAATCTGACAATTTGCTTTGCTTTTTGCTGCAAAAAATGGCGTTTTTATAAAAATTTAATACAATTCTTAACTATTTTTACTTGATTTTTCATATATTAGCGTTTATAATGCCTACTATAAGCGATTAATATGCGTATAGGAGGCTGCCGGATGTTTCAGATTGGTGATAATGTAGTTCATCCCCTGCACGGCGCTGGTGTCATTGAGGACATCACCCAAGAGCGTCTGGCCGGCAAAACGTCCACGTATTATGTGTTTCGTATGCCGTCCGGCGGCCTGATGCTGAAGGTACCCACGGACAAATGCGGCGTTGTGGGGCTGCGGCGGCCTATGAGCCGGGAGGACGCGGAGGACCTGTTCCGCAAGATCCCCGAAATCGAGGCCGACATGACCAACAACTGGAACCGTCGGTATCGTGAGAATATGGAGAAGCTGAAAAGCGGAGACCTCCATGATTTGCTCCACGTGATAAAAGGCCTTTCTCTGCGGGACATTCGACAGGGTTTGTCCACCGGCGAGCGGAAAATGCTGTATAATGCCAAGCAGGTGTTCCTGTCCGAGGTGGCCTTGGTGTGGGAGACCACCTATGAGGCGGTGGAGCGCGATTTATTCAAGATGATTGCGGAGTAGTGGTTATGAGCTTTTGGAATAAAGTGCAGAAGGTGCAGGATAAGACGCTGCCCCGCTGCACTGTGATTGTGCCCGCTGCCGGCAGCTCCCGGCGGATGGGCGGCGGCAATAAGCTGATGATGGATCTTTGCGGCATCCCCGTCCTGCAGCGGACGCTGATGGCCATTGACAGCGCGGCACTGGCGGATGAGATTATTGTAGCCGCCAGGGAAGAGGATATGCTGGAAATCGCCGACCTCTGCCACAAGGCGGGCCTTCACAAGCCCATCCGTGTGGTGCAGGGCGGCGAATCGCGTACGGCGTCGGTGCTGGCGGCGGCTATGGAATGCCGGGCGGATACGGAGCTGATTGCCGTACACGATGGGGCCCGGCCCCTGGTAAGACCGCAGCAGATCGACGATTTGATCCGCCTGGGGGCAAAGACCAATGCCGTGGCCCCCGCTTTGCCGGTGACGGACACCATCAAGGTGGCGGACGATGAGGGAAAGGTGGTATCCACCCCCGACAGGGACACCTTGTACGCCGTACAGACGCCCCAGGTATTTCAGGCCAACATTCTGCGGGCGGCACTGCAGTCGGCGCTGAACGACGGCGTGACCGCCACCGACGACTGCGCTGCTGTGGAGCGCCTTGGCAAGGAAGTCTACTTGACACCCGGCGACCCGGAAAACATTAAAATCACCACGCCTTTTGATTTGATTATCGGTGAGGCCATTCTGACACGAGGCGGTGACAGCCTGTGACGAACCTGCGGATAGGGCACGGATATGACGTGCATCGCCTTGCCGCCGGGCGTAAGCTGATTTTGGGCGGCGTGGAGATTCCCTATGAAAAGGGCCTGGACGGCCACAGCGACGCCGACGTGCTGACCCATGCGGTGATGGACGCCCTGCTGGGCGCCTGCGGCCTGGGGGATATCGGACGCCATTTCCCGGACAGCGATGAGCGATACCGGGGCATCAGCAGCCTGTTGCTGCTGGAGCATGTGGCGGCGCTGCTGGGGCAGGAGGGCTACGGCGTTGTGAACGTGGACGTGACGCTGATTGCCCAGGCGCCCAAGGTGGGCTCCTATCGGCGGCAGATGGCGGAGAACCTGGCCTGCCGCATGGGGATTTCTCCGGAGCTTGTCAATGTGAAGGCCACCACAGAGGAGCATTTGGGCTTCACCGGCAGCGGGGAGGGCATGGCATGCCATGCGGTGGCGCTGGTGGAAAAGCTCTGATTGCTTACCAATGTTAATATGAAACCGCCGTCCCATCGGGACGGCGGTTTTGCGTGGATGCTACATATTATAATTCCCTGCGGATGGCCGCCATGGCGGCCTTTTCCAAACGGCTGACCTGAGCCTGGGAAATGCCGATTTCGGCGGATACCTCCATCTGGGTCAGCCCCTGGAAGTAGCGCATGGTGAGGATGCTGCGCTGCCGCTCCGTCAGGTGAGAAACGGCGTCCTTCAAGGTGATGCGCTCCAGCCAGCGGTCATCGTTGTTTTTCTCGTCCCGCACCTGATCCATCACGCACATGGCGTCGCCGCCCTGGTCGTAAATGGGATCGAAAAGGCTGACGGGGTCGGTAATGGCGTCCAGGGCCAGGGCGATGTCCTCCCGGGGGATTTGCAGGAATTGGGCGATTTCGTCCGCCGTAGGCTCCCGCTGCCACTCCGCCGTCAGCTTCTCCCGGGCCTGGAGCACCCGGTAAGCGGTATCCCGAAGGCTGCGACTGACCCGGACGGTGGTGAAGTCCCGGAGATAGCGCCGCACCTCGCCGATAATGAGAGGAACGGCGTAGGTGGACAGCCGCACGTCCTGGGTCATGTCAAAGTGGTCGATGGCCTTGACAAGGCCGATACAGCCCACCTGAAATAAATCGTCCATGTCGGCTCCCCTGCCTGAAAACCGCTGCACCACCGAAAGCACCAGCTTCAGATTGCCGCAGATCAGCTTTTCTCTGGCGGCATCGTCTCCCGCCTGGGCCTTGGGCAGCAGCGCCATCATTTCCTCGTGACTCAGCCGCTGCAATTTTGCCGTGTTGACGCCGCATATCTCCACTTTTCCCCGCATACTTTCGCCTCCTGCTGTTTACCGGAAGTATGGACTGCCGGGGACTGGCTTATGCCTGCGGCGACAAAACTACAGCGATTGCGGCAGAATGGGACAGGCGGCACGGCGCATAAGCTGTGACGGGGAGGTGGAGCGCCATGCTGATGCGCTATTGCCAACTGCGGCGCAAGGAGGTCATCAATCTCAGCGACGGCTGCCGGCTGGGGTACGTGGGGGATCTGGAGCTGTGTATGCCGGAGGGCACCGTGAAGGCACTGATCGTGCTGGGCCCGTGCAAGTTTTTCGGCCTGTTCGGCAGGGGAGAGGACTACTACATTCCCTGGGACTGTGTACAGCGGTTCGGGGACGACATTATCTTAATTGACAAGCCCTTTCAGCGCCGGGACGGCCCAGGCCACAAGAAAAAGAAACCGTGGTAAACAAGCCGAAAAAATCCCGATTTTTAGTGAAATTTTCCTTGCAATCGGGCTATACTTGTGGTATTATATCCCGGTGAATCCGCACGAACCCGGACTGACAGCCGGTGCCGGCAATCGGTTAGCTGCTTGGGATGAGGGGTTCGGAGGTACAAAACTAATATTAAGGAGAAACAACAAAATGGCTAATCAGAACGTCGTATCCATGAAGGCCCTGTTGGAGGCCGGCGTGCATTTCGGTCATCAGACCCGCCGCTGGAACCCCAAGATGGCTCCCTACATCTACACCGAGCGCAACGGTATCTACATCATCGACCTGCAGAAGACCGTGAAGAAGCTGGAGGAGGCTTACAGCTTCGTCCGTGAGCTCAGCGAGTCCGGTAAGTCCCTGCTGTTCGTGGGCACCAAGAAGCAGGCCCAGGAGGCCATTCGTGACGAGGCCCTGCGCTGCAACATGTATTACGTCAACGCCCGCTGGCTGGGCGGCATGATGACCAACTTCAAGACCATGCGCACCCGCGTGGATCGCCTGAATCAGCTGAAGGCCATGCAGGCTGACGGCACCTTTGATATGCTGCCCAAGAAGGAAGTTATCAAGCACATGGGCGAGATCGAGAAGCTGGAGAAGTATCTGGGCGGCGTGAAGGAAATGAACCGTCTGCCCGGCGCTCTGTTCATCGTGGACACCCGCAAGGAGCGCAACGCCATCGCCGAGGCCCACCGTCTGGGCATCCCCGTTGTGGCCATCGCCGATACCAACTGCGATCCCGACGAGATCGATTATCCCATCCCCGGCAACGATGACGCCATCCGCGCCATCAAGCTGATCGCCTCCGTGATGGCCAACGCCATGATCGAGGGCCGTCAGGGCGAGCAGATGGAAGAGGCTGCCGCCGAGGAGACCGCTGACGCTGAGTAATCTCGGCGCAAGTAAAACCGCGTAATCCACGGGGCAGGGCGATGTCCCTGCCCCCTTTAATTTGACTTAGGAGGATATTTACTATGGCTTTTACTGCTCAGGATGTTAAGACCCTGCGCGAGATGACCAGCGTGGGTATGATGGACTGCAAGAAGGCGCTGACCGAGTGCGACGGCGACATGGACAAGGCCGTTGAGTGGCTGCGGGAGAAGGGCCTGGCCAAGGCCGCCAAGAAGGCCGGCCGCATCGCCGCCGAGGGTATGTCCTACGCCCTGTGCGAGAACGGGGTGGGCGCTGTGGTGGAGGTCAACTGCGAGACCGACTTCTGCGCCAAGTCCGACCTGTTTGTGGCCTTTGTCAAGGACGTGGCCAAGGTTGTGGTGGACAACGATCCCGCCGATGTGGACGCCCTGATGAACTGCAAGTATCCCGGCTCCGAGCTGACCGTTTCCGAGACCATGCCCGAGAAGGTCATGTCCATCGGTGAGAACCTGCAGATCCGCCGCTTCGTCCGTTTTGCCAACAACACCAGCGTGGGTTACGTCCATGCCGGCGGCAAGATCGGCGTGCTGGTGAATCTGGCTGTGGAGGGCGGCTTTGACGCCACCGAGATCGGCAAGAACGTGGCCATGCAGATCGCCGCGCTGAATCCCCGCTTCTGGGATAAGGCCCAGGTCACCGACGAGGTGCTGGCCGAGGAGAAGAAGGTTGCTCTGGCTCTCATGGATTCCGACCCCAAGATGGCCAACAAGCCCGCTCAGGTCAAGGAAAAGATCGTCATGGGCAAGATGAACAAGTTCTACGAGGAGAACTGCCTGCTGCAGATGGAGTTCGTCCGCAGCGACATCTTCACCGGCAGCGTGGAGAAGTACATCGCCGAGGCCTCCAAGGGCGCTGTGAAGTTCGTGGACGCCGTCCGCTTCCAGACCGGTGAGGGCATCGAGAAGAAGCAGGAGGACTTCGCCGCTGAAGTCGCCGCTCAGATGAACATGGGCAAGTAATTTTACTTGACAGTGTGATAGTAAATACGCCGGGGAAACCCGGCGTATTTTTTGCGCTTGTTCTATTATGATGGTTGCCCCGTAATGACCCGGGCCAGTGCGGCGGCAAAGAGGCGACCGGAATAGACGGCCTCCTCCGGGGAATTGCCCGCTGTGCCCACCTCCACCAGCAGGGAGCCGGAGCAGAGATGCTGATTATAGTTGGAGTTGCGCAGGGTGATGGGGCGCATCAGTGTGGGACGGTCAGCGACGGCGGCTGAGGAGACGGCAATGGCGAGACGGAGATTGTCCTCCCAGCCGTCGTGATTGCTGCCCATGACGAAGCTGATCTGGGCGGCGTGGGGGTCCTCCTGGGAAATGAGCTTATACTGCCTGCCGCTGCTGTCCTGCACGGCGTCACGGTGTACATCCAGCACATAGGCGATGGAGGGGTATTTCTCCAGGTAAGCCGACACGCCCTGGGCTGAGCGCTCGTAAGAGCCGTCATAAAGCGGGTCGTCATACAGAGTACGGTCATGGACGACGGAGATGCCGTATTCCGACAGTGTGGCTGCCATGGCGTCGCCCACGCCTATGACGCTGTAAGCAGGGTCGGAGGAGCGGTAGGTGCCCTCGCTGACATATTCGACAGGCTCCGCGGGCGTATATGCCTCGCTGCCATGGGTGTGCATGATCAGCACCAGAGGGGCGCCGTCCGCGGGGAGATTCGACAAGGGCTGGGTCAGCGCATCTTCGCTTAATGTCTTATTGGAGGCATTTTTGATATATACACCGTTCACCACCGTGTAGCCACCGATGCCGGTGGGCTTTGTGGTCTGTGAGGGAACGCCGTTATCCGTAAAGGTCAGGTCGCCGGACCGGGGCGCGGGAATGGGGGTTCCGGGCGATTGCGGCAGGGTGGAGACGGCGGGACTTTGGGTCGCCGTTTCCGCTATTTCATACCGGGCGGCATACAGGGCAGGGGACTGCCGCAGGGCCAAAACGGCCCCGGGAGGAATGCGTCCGGTGGCGTCAAAGAGGTCCCCCAGCTCCCATTGCACGATTTTCAATGGCAGGTGTAATTCCTTTACACTCTCGATAATACCTTGATTATTACCGCTTTGCAGCAGCAGATAATTGCCCGCTATGACGGCTATGGCGGTCAGTGCGGCGCATCCTCGGCGTAGGGGAGAAGTTTTCATTGGTGACACCTCTTTCAGCTCTCATTCTATGACCGCCGGGACAGGCTTATGCGGAAAAGAATGGACTTGCAAAGTGGCGGCGACGTGCTATAATGGAATTACAAGATAACCATATAGCTGCGGGGTGTTGGCCTGCGGCGTCTCTACGGGGGCACCTATGCTCCCACTATGGGTGTTCTGCTTTCGGCAGGGCGCTCTTTTGTTTTTTGGGGAGGAGGCTGAGAGTATGCGTGAGATTTTGAAGGGCAATATCATTGACACGCCGGCGCTGGGGCAGCTTCGCGTCAGGGAGCAGGGGTATTTGCTGCTGGAGGATGGCCGCATCCGGGGCGTGTGCGACAGCGTGCCGGAGGATTGGGCCGACGCGGCGGTACACGACTACGGCAACGGCCTTATTATGCAGTCATTTGCGGATATGCACCTCCATGGGCCCCAGTACCCCATGCTGGGCATGGGCATGGACCTGCCGCTGATGGACTGGCTGGACACCTATACCTTTCCGGTGGAGGCCCGGTTTGCCGATTTGGAATACGCCAGGCGTACCTATCGGCGGCTGGCCTCGGATTTGATTACCAACGGTACCACGCGGGTGTGTATGTTCTCCTCTCTCCACACCGACGCCACGTGGATTTTGATGGAGGAGCTGGAAAAGGCGGGTGTCACCGGCTACGTGGGCAAGGTGAACATGGACCGCAACGGCAAGCCGGGCTTATTACAGGAGACCACGGAGGAGTCCATACGGGAGACGCTGCGGTGGCTGGAAGGGTGCCATTTTGAGCATATTAAGCCCATTTTGACGCCCCGGTTCACCATCAGCTGCACCGATGAGCTGATGGCGGCATTGGGGCGCATCGCTAAGGAGCGGGGGCTTTACGTCCAGTCCCACCTCAGCGAAAACGACCAGGAGATCGCCTTTACCCATGAGCTGCACCCCGACACCCAGCGGTATTGGGAGACCTACGACAAGTTCGGGCTGTGGAAGGATCATACGCTGATGGCCCACTGCGTCTGGTCGGACGAAGTGGAGCGCCGGGCCATCCGGGACGCCGGCGTGGTGGTGGTACACTGCGCCGACTCCAACACCAACATCTGCTCAGGCGTTTGCCCGGTGAAGCGGATGCTGGACGAGGGGCTGCAGGTGACGCTGGGCAGCGATATCGCTGGCGGCGCACAGCTTCCCATGTACAAGGTGATCGCCGCCACCATCCGCACCAGCAAGACCCGGCGAATGCTGGACAACTGGCAGAGCGACTTCCTCACCGTGGAGGAGGGGTATTATCTGGGTACTACGGCAGGCCACCGGTATTTCGGCGCCGGGGCGGGCTTTGCGCCGGGGGATATGCTCCACGCCATCGTCATCAACGACTGGGATTTCCCGGAGACGGCAAAGCCCCTCTCCGTGGGGCAGCGGTTTGAGCGGGCCATCTACATGACCCACCGCCATAATATCGTGTCCGTATGGTCCGAGGGCAGGGAAGTTGTCCGCCGGGATTGACGGCAACACAGCAAAACGCCCCGCCGTAGCGGGGCGTTTTATCCTTTTGGCAGGTTATTCGCCTTTCAGCAGACGGAGGGCCTCATCCAGCTTTTCGCAGCCCACCTGCAAATCCACGCAGGCGTCGTGAATCAGCGATTCAGCGTCGCCGTCGATGGAGTGGGCCAGCTCATGGAGATCCTCCACCTGGCGGCGGACGCCCTGGGTCATGTGCTGTAGCAGCGCCATAGCGGCCTCGGGGGAGTGGAGCGAGTGCGCCTCGTGGGGCGAAACGTGCATGTGCATGGCGGAAACCTCCTTTACTATCCTGCCGAAATTGTACCACAGCGGCGGCGGGAAGTCAAATCCTGGGCGGGCGTTGACACACCGCAGGCAATTCTGGTATAATTTGAGAAAAGTAAGCGCCGCGTAAGGAGACAACCGCCATGGAACACAGCCATTCCCACAGCCAGACCAAGGCTGTGCTCAACCGCATCAGCCGGGCCCAGGGTCATCTGGAGTCGGTGCGCAGGATGGTGGAGCGGGGCGAGGACTGCACCGAAGTGCTTGTGCAGCTCAGCGCCGTCATCTCCGCGCTGAACAGCACGGGGCGTGTGATCCTGAAGGATCATATCGAGCACTGCATCGTGGACGCCGCCAAGGCTGACGACATGGAGGCGCTGGAAAAGCTGGACACCGCCATCGACCGCTTCATGCGGTGATTGCATTGGCGCGGAATCGGTGCTATAATAGAGATAGGAACCATACACAAAGGAGGAACCGTCATGGAACAGGTTGTGGAGCAGGTAATGGATATCATTGCGCCGGCGCTGAATAAGGCGGTGGAGCTCTTGTGCGCCTTTGTGACGGCGGCAGCGAAGAAGCTGTGGCAGCTATGCGGCGCGGCGGCGAAAAAGGCGGCTGACGCCATTGGCGACAAGGTGCCCGAGGAGGCCAGGAATGTGCTGCGTATCGTTATGTGCGCCGCCGGCGTTGTGGCTGTTGTCTCCGGTGTGCTCTTCTTCCTGAGCCGCGGCAAAAAGCGCTGATTCCCCCGCGTTTACTTCGTTATTTTTGCAGGGAGATGCGACGGCATCTCCCTTTCACCATGAGGAGGCATTTTACTATGAAAAAGCAATTCAAGGCCGAGTCCAAGCGGATGCTGGATCTGATGATTAACTCCATCTACACCCACAAGGAGATTTTCCTGCGGGAGATTATTTCCAACGCGTCCGACGCCATCGACAAGCTGAGCTATCTCAGCCTTACCGACGACAAGGTGGGCATTGATCGGAAAGATTTTGCCATTACCCTGACCATCGACAAGGAAAAGGGCACGCTGACCGTCAGCGACAACGGCATCGGCATGGACGACAAGGAGCTGGATAAGCACCTGGGCGTTATTGCCAACTCCGGCAGCTATCAGTTCCGCCAGGAGAACGGCGACGCCGCCGACACCGATATCATCGGCCAGTTCGGCGTGGGCTTCTACTCCGCTTTTATGGTGGCGGATAAGATCACCGTCGTCACCCGGAAATACGGCTGCGACCAGGCCTATTGCTGGGAAAGCGAAGGCGTGGACGGCTACACCATCACCCCCTGCGACAAGGACACCGTGGGCACGGACGTGATCATGCACATCAAGGCCGACGGGGAGGAGAAGGGGGAATTCAGCCAGTATCTGCAGGAGTACACCCTGCGCTCGCTGGTGAAAAAGTACTCCGACTATATCCGTTTCCCCATCCGCATGGAGATGCCCAAGTCCCGCCGCAAGGAGGGCAGCCCCGACGACAAGCCGGAGTATGAGGATTACTATGAACTGGAGACCCTCAACTCCATGGTGCCCCTGTGGCAACGGAAGAAGAGTGACGTCACCCGGGAGGAGTACGACAAGTTCTACCAGGAGCGGTTCGGCGACTTCGCCGCGCCCCAGTCGGTGATCACCGTCAGCGCCGAGGGCGCCGTCACCTATAAGGCGCTGCTGTTCATCCCCGCCAAGACGCCGGGCATGTATTACACCGAGGACTATAAGGCCGGATTGCAGCTGTACAGCGCCGGCGTGATGATCATGGACCAGTGCGAGGATCTGCTGCCGGACTACTTCAACTTCGTTCGCGGCGTGGTGGACAGTCCCGATTTGAGCCTGAATATCAGCCGCGAGCTGCTGCAGCACGACCGGCAGCTGAAGGTCATCCGCAACAATCTGGAGAAGAAAATCCGGGCAGAGCTGGAGCGGATGCTGAAGGACGAGCGGGAGCAGTATGAGACCTTCTTCCGCAACTTCGGGCGGCAGCTGAAGGTCTGCGCGCTGAACAATTACGGCGCCAACAAGGAGCAGCTTCAGGACCTGCTGCTGTTCTACTCCAGCACCGAGAAGAAGCTGGTGACGCTCAAGGAGTACGTAGACCGGATGCCCGAGGGCCAGAAGTACATCTACTACGCCGCCGGCGACACCATCGAAGCGGTGGACAACCTGCCCCAGACGGAGCTGCTGAAAGAGCACAATTACGAGATTCTCTACTTCACCGACAAGGCAGACGAGTTTATCCCCGATATGTTCCGGGAATATGGCGGCAAGCAGTTCCGCAACGCCATTGACGGCGATCTGGAGCTGGGGGACGAGGAGAAGAAGGTGGACGCCGAGGCCCACAAGGAGGCCTTTGACTTCATCCGGGAAGTGCTGGGCGACAAGGTCTCCGAGGTGCGGGCATCTACCAAGCTGAAAACCCATCCCGTGTGCCTCACCAGCGGCGACGGACTGACGTTTGAAATGGAAAAATACTTTACAGCCGTTCAGCCGGAGCTGGGCATGAAGGCCAAGCGGATTTTGGAGCTGAACGTGGATCACCCCGCTTTTGTCACCTTTGAGACCACCCGGATCATGGACCCGGAGAAGGCTAAGAAATACGTGGAAATCTTCTACAACCAGGCGCTGCTGATTGCCGGCCTGCCCCTGGAGAACCCCAGCGCCTACACGGATCTGCTGTGCTCACTGTGGAGCTGACAGGCAATAACGGATAGCAAAAGGGAGGCGGCTCCGCTGAGCCGTCTCCCTTTCCGTATGGGCTTGTGGCGTGTCAGTCGGCAAATACCACGGCCTCGCCGCTTTCACCGCGGCGGCAGCATTTGCCCACCAGGTCCAGGAACTTCTTATCCAGATCCCAGTAGTACACGGCAAAAGCGATGCCGGCTGCGGCAACCAAAATGCCGGTGATGACGCCAATAAACTTGAAAACCTTACCCATGGATAGCGCTCCTTTCGTACGTGGCGGCGATGGACGCCGCGATGATGCCCGCAGCCGGAGAAACGATGCCGGAGGCGGGACGGATTGACAGGATTATTATACCATTGAAGAAACTGCCATGCAACACGGTTTTGTCCTTAGCCCGCGCAGTCTCGGTACAGCGCCGCGTGGTCGTAGATGCACAGCCAGGCGCTCTGGGCGTCGCCGGTAACGCAGATATAGCCGTGGCCGGACGCATCTTCGCCGTAACTGACGGCGCAGGAGCCGGCCTCCCGGACGTAGCCGGTTTTGCCGCCGATCACGGTGATGGCGCCGCTGTCCTTGTCCTCGATGCGGCGCAAAAACCAGTTGGACAGCAGCAGCCTCTCCGGGTGGGCAGAGGTGAGGGAGGTGGTATAGGTGTGGGCCGACAGTACCTGACGGCACAGGTCGTTGCGCATGGCGGTGTCCATAATGATGGCCAGGTCTCCCAGGGTGCAGCGATGGTCAGCATCATATTTGCCGGAACAGTTGGTGAAGTGCGCCTGGGAGCTGAGGCCCATTTGGGCCATCTTTTCGTTGACCAGTACCATGAAATCCTCCTCCGAGCCCGCCACGTACACGGCAAGGCCCATGGCGGCATCGGCGCCGGAGGGAAGGATGGTGCCATAGAGCAAATCCGCCACGGTGACGCGCTCGCCGGGCATAAAGCCGGCGATGCTCAGCTCGTCTACATAGGCGTAGTCCGACATCTCCTTGGTGAACACGATGGTATCGGAGAGATTGTCGATATAGTCGGCGGCGGTGAGAATGGTCATCACCTTTGTCATGGAGGCGGGGTTGATCGGCACGTCGCTGCTGCGGTCAATGAGCACCCGCCCGTCGGAGGCATCCACCAGCAGGGCATAGGTGCTGGTGATGGCGTCCCCCGGGGTTGCGGCGGCGGCGTAATCCAGCGTCAGATAGGCGGGCGGCGGCGGGACAGGCTCTGCCACCTCCACTTCCGGCTCCGGGGACACGGTGGGCTGGGCCTTGGCGGGGTGATACGCCTTGCCGCGGACAATCAGCACCACCGCCAAAATCAGCAGCACAGCCACAATGGGCGACAGGCGCAGCAGCGTTTGGAGACGGCGGCGGCGCTGCCGCTCCCGCCGCGCCTTTGTCCGGGCAGCCCGGCGCGCCATGCGCTGTTCCGGCGTCATGACATCCAGTTGTTCCTGATAGAGATCGTTCATCGGCGCTCCTGTAGGCGTGAAATGATTCAGTGATTGAGCTGATTATAGCACACTCCGGCGCTGCGCGCATTACTTTTCTGTAAATAGTATGGAAAAAATCTGCTGCGGCGTCGGAGCGGGAAACTTGCCTACGGGAGAATAATATGGTATACTGAATAAAAATTCGCCGGGAGGATACGCCTATGCGAGTCATTGACCTGGAAAACATCAACTATGCCATGCGCAACCAGACACAGTTTGTGCTGCGGTGCGAAGAGGTATTCCACGACAAGGTGGGGGCGGCTGCCGCCACCATACTGGCCAGCCGGGACAAGAAGCCCGTGGTGGCGCTGACCGGCCCCAGTGGCAGCGGCAAGACCACCACCGCCATGCGCCTGCGGGATTATCTGAACAACCTGGGCGTGAAGGTGTGCCTTTTGAGCATGGACAACTTTTTCCTGCCCCTGGACCAGCGGCCCCCCGAGGCTACGGACTGGGAGTCGCCCTACTGCGTCAACGTGCCGCAGCTCATTTCCTGCATCCATCATCTGATGGAGGGCAGGGAGGTGGACATTCCCTGGTATGATTTCAAAAGCGGCAATACCGGCGGCTACACCAAAATGCGGGGCGATAAGGAAGCCATTATTATTGCCGAGGGCATCCACATGCTGAACCCCCTGATTTTCGACCATCTCCGGGGCGAGGCCAACGGCGTGTACGTGGCGCCTCGCACCCGCATCATCACAGGGGACGATAAAATCGTCCGTCCCGAGCAGCTTCGTGTGGCACGGCGCCTCATTCGGGACTATAACACCCGTGGCCATTCCCTCCGGGATACGGTGGAGCGGGCTGAGAGCGTGGACCGGGGCGAGGTCAACTACATCATGCCCCACAAGGGCAACGCCGCCATCCACATCGATACCTTCCACGATTATGAGCCCTGCATCCTGTCCAAGTATCTGCGGGAGATCCCCCAGTTCTCCCAGGAGCTGACGCCGGAATTTCTGGAAAAGCACGGCTTGACCGATCTGATGAAGGTGGTCAACGGCGTGCCGCCGCTGGAAACGCCCTACGTGCCCATGAATTCCATCGTGCGGGAGTTCGTGGGCGGCAGCTGCTATGAATATTGACGCGAGGTGAAAGGAAATGAAAGTGATTACCATCAGCCGCGAATTCGGCAGCGGCGGCCGCGAGTTGGGCAAACGCCTGGCCGACGCCCTCCACGTGCCCTGCCATGACGAGCAGATCATTGAGATGATCGCCCAGGAGAACGGCTTTGACCAGCAGTACGTGGCCAACGTGTCCGAATCCAGCATGGAGGCGGCCTATCCCATGACCATCGGCAACCGCTTTGCCGCCATGCCAGCCGTGCCCATTATGGATCAGCCTATCCGGGTGGCGGTGGCCCAGCGGCGCATCATCGAGGAGCTGGCCGCCAAGGGCGACTGCGTGGTGGTGGGCCGCTGTGCCGAC
Source organism: Oscillospiraceae bacterium (assembly GCA_017412585.1). Taxonomy (GTDB): domain Bacteria; phylum Bacillota; class Clostridia; order Oscillospirales; family Oscillospiraceae; genus Vescimonas. The sequence continues at coordinate 11,809 of JAFPXK010000024.1, read as the reverse complement.
GTGATTCTGCGGGATCTGCACCCGCTGAATCTGTTCGTTTATGCCGACATGGACTCCAAGGTGCGCCGCTGCATGGAGCGGGCCAAAGAGGAGGAGAACCTGACCTACAAGGAAATGGTGCGGAAAATCAAGCAGGTGGACAAGGGCCGTGCCCACCACCGGCTGATGTATGACGACGGCAAGTGGGGCGCCAAGGAGTGCTACCACCTGTGTATCAACACCAGCGGCCGGGAGATCAAGGCCATGGTGCCCGCCATTGCCCAGTTCTGCAAGGATTGGTTCAATCAGCAATAAGATAACGCCCCCGGACTATTCCGGGGGCGTTTTGTCGTATAGGGGAGGGTCAGCGCTTCCCGCGGCCACGACCTTTCAACGTAAAGCCGAACACCAGGCCGCAGACGCCGCCTACGATATGGGTGAGCTGGGAGACGTTGTCGCTGTTGAACAGGCCGCTCACCAGTTCGCCGCCCAGGTACAGCACCACCACCAGTATCAGCGTGATGGGAATGCCCTCCTTATTCATCTCCGTGAAGGAGCTGAGCACGATCATCATAAACACCACGCCGCTGGCGCCCAGCAGGGCGGTGGTGGGGAAGACGACCACCTGCACGATGCCGGTGACCACGGCGGTGATAACGATGCACCAGAAGGTGGGACTATGGCCGTATTTCTCCTCCACCTGGGGGCCCACCAGCAGCAGAAGCAGCATATTGCTCATATAGTGGGCGTAGCTGGCATGGCCCAGCACGTGACCCAGCATGCGGACGTAGGTCAGCGGATCATAGAGAGAGGAGCGGTACACGCTGAAAAAGCGGTGGGTGGTAACGCCGCCGGTGACGCCGTCCAAAATCAGCGCCCCCAGGCTCAATGCCGCAAAGGTGAGGATCACCGGGGCGTTAAAGCGAATGACGATTCTTCTCAATGGAATTTCCTCTTTTCAAACGTCGGTATAGCGATTATAATGGCAGGTGACGGCGGTGCGCCGCCGGATAATCGATTCCCATTATAATGCAAGTGAAGAAAAAAGTAAAGGCAGGGGAATGCTATGAAAAAATGGTTGAAAGCGCTGCTGTGCGTGGTGCTGGCGTTGGTGCTGATCGTGGGCGGCTATGTGGCCTACGTGTTCATTGATTATCACCGCCTGGGCGATATGGCGCTGGAGGTCAGCAATCCGCAGAGCGGGGAAATGCAGCCCGCCAAGGACTACACCATTATGACGTGGAACATCGGCTTCGGCGCCTATGAGAGCGACTATGGCTTCTTTATGGACGGCGGCACCGAGAGTTGGGCCTGGAGCGAGGAGCGGCTGGACGCCAACATGGAGAACATTGCCCGGGAGCTGGCGGCGCAGGAGGCTGACCTCTACATCGTGCAGGAGGTGGACCGGGACGCCACCCGCTCCTATCACCGGGACGAGGTGGAGCCCATTGTGGCGGCGCTGCCGGATATGGGGTGGATTTGGGCCCAGAACTATGATTCTCCGTTTTTGTTCTACCCCTTTACCCAGCCCCACGGCAAGTCGGTGGCGGGCATCATGACCCTGTCGCCCTTTGCTATTTCGGATGCGCAGCGGTATGAGCTGCCCATTGAGGACAGCGTGATGAAGCTGGTGGATCTGGACCGGTGTTACAGTGTGAGCCGCATTCCGGTGGAGGGCGGCCGGGAGCTGGTGGTCTACAACTTCCATCTGTCCGCCTACACCAGCGACGGTACCATCGCCAACGAGCAGCTTGAGCTTGTGCTGGGGTCCATGGCGGAGGAGTATGCCAAGGGCAACTACGTCATCGGCGGCGGTGACTTCAACAAGGATATTTTAGGCGATTCCAGCGTCTATTTCGGCGAGGCGGACCAGGAGTACACCTGGGCCCAGCCCATTCCCCAGGAGGTTTTGGACAAGTATCCCCAGCTTACGCTGCGCGCGCCTCTGGATGAAAACAACCCCGTGCCCACCTGCCGCAACGCCGACGGCCCCTATCACCAGGGCCAGTACGTGCTGACCATCGACGGCTTCATCACATCCGCCAACGTGGAGATGAACGGTATTCGCGTGGTGGACACCGGCTTTGCCTATTCCGACCATAACCCGGTGGTGATGGATTTCACGCTGCTGGCGGAGTGAGATTTGCAACTATTTTGGAGGATTTACCATGGATAATCGACCCACAGGCCGGGAGAAGCACATTACCGGCGTAGGAAAGGACGTGTGCAAGGGGACGCAGGTCTCCACAGGCGGCCCCGTCGGGCGCCAGGACGGCTACCAAGGCAGGCCCCAGGGCGGCGCCGGCGGCGGACAGCGCGGCGGCAGGGCAGGGGGGAGAAGCCCCCTGATTACCATTATCATCATCGCCGTCATGCTGCTGGGCGGCGGCGGAGCGGGGCTCAGCGGCCTTTTGGGCGGCGGTGACGTTACCGCGCCTGTCACGCCCTCCGCCACCATCAGCCAGCAGTACAGCGGCACCAGCTCCGTATTGAGCGGCCTTTTAAGCGGCAGCTATACCGGCAACGGCACCACCTCCAGCGGGTGGGAGCTGGGGACCAACGTGGGACGGCTGAACACCGACACCGCCGCCACCGCCAGGGCCAAGCGCACCGCCATCCTGGGCGGCGGACGGGACAAGATCAACCTGATGGTGTATATGTGCGGCGCGGACCTGGAATCCCGCAACGGCATGGCCACCAGCGACCTCCAGGAGATGCTGGACGCCACCATCGGCGACAACGTGAACCTGATTATCTATACCGGCGGCGCCAAGCAGTGGCGGAATAACGTGGTCAGCAGCAGCGTCAATCAGATTTACCAGGTGACGGGCAATGGCCTGGTGCGCCTGGTGGAGGATGATGGCAGCCGGGCCATGACCAGCCCCGAAACGCTGAGCCGGTTTATCCGATACTGCGCCAGGAACTTCCCGGACGCCAACCGGAATATGCTGATTTTCTGGGATCACGGCGGCGGCTCCATCAGCGGCTACGGCTACGACGAGAAATATTCCTCCGCCGGCTCCATGAGTTTACAGGGCATCAACGAGGCGCTGAGCGACGGGGGCATGACTTTCGACATGATTGGCTTTGACACCTGCCTGATGGCAACGCTGGAAAATGCGCTGATGCTGGAGCAGTACGGCGACTACCTGGTGGCCTCGGAGGAGACGGAGCCCGGCGTGGGCTGGTATTATACCAACTGGCTCACCAAGCTGTCCAAAAATACCTCCATGCCCACCACGGAGCTGGGCAAGAACATCATCGACGACTTTGTGTCCGTCTGCGCCCAGAAGTGCCCCGGGCAGAAAACCACCCTTTCCCTGGTGGATCTGGCGGAGCTTTCCACCACCGTGCCTGTAAAGCTGAATGACTTTGCAGAGAGCACCACGGCTATGCTGCAAAGCAATCAGTATACGGCGGTGTCCAACGCCCGGGGCGGCGCCAGAGAATTTGCCTCCGCCAACCACATCGACCAGGTGGACCTTGTTCACATGGCGGGGAAGATGGGCACCCAGGAGGGCAGCGCCCTGGCCCAGGCCCTTTTGAGCGCAATTAAATACAACAAGACCTCCTCCGATATGACCAACGCCTACGGCCTGTCCATCTATTTCCCCTATCAGAATAAGGGCAAGGTGAACAGCGCCGTGGCCACCTATGACGCCATCGGCATGGACGACGAGTACAGCCAGTGCATCCGTCAGTTCGCCTCCATGTCCTCCGCGGGGCAGCAGATTTCAGGCGGCGGGTCCGGCTCCATGTTCTCCCAGCTTCTGGGGGGCGGCAGCGCCTTGCAGCAGGTGGACACGGAGCAGATCGCCTCGCTGCTGATGACCCTGCTGGGTGACGGCGGAAGGTCCATGGACGTGGAAAGTACCGCCTGCTTCCTGGCGGAAAACCGCTTTGACGAGAGCCAGCTTGTGTGGCTGCCGGAGGACGGCTCCTACGTGCTGCGCATGAGCAATGCGCAGTGGGATTTAGTTCACGATCTGCAGCTCAACGTGTTCCTGGATGACGGCGAAGGCTATTTGGATATGGGCCTTGACAATGTTTTTTCCTTTACAGCCGAAGGCGCATTGCTGGGAGAGTTTGATGGCACCTGGCTGGCCATCGACGATCAGCCTGTGGCCTACTACTACATGGACACCGTCTACGACGGCGACGAGTACACCATCACCGGCCGGGTGCCCGTGCTGCTGAACGACCAGCGGGCCGAGCTGCTGCTGGTGTTTGACACCGACCATCCCTACGGCTACATCGCCGGGGCCCGGAACGTGTACGTGGACGGCGAGACGGACACCCTGCCCAAATCCGACCAGCTGGAAGAAGGGGACGAAATCGTGTTCCTTTGTGACTATTACAGCTATGACGGGCAGTATCAGGGCAGCTACACCCTGGGTGAGCCGCTGACCTACTCCGGCGACCACCAGATCAGCAACGTGTATCTCACGTCCCCGGCGCTGGCTTCCTACCTCTTTACCGACATTTATGCCCAGGAGCACTGGACGCCGGCGATTCCCCAATAATCCCATATCTTTTACGACAAAAGCGGGCTGATGCCCGCTTTTGTTTCTGTCGAACGGTTTACAATCCCGGGGGAGTGTGGTATACTTACCATGTAATTTTATGGACATAGCGCCGCCTGAACGGCGGTGATGCGAAAGGATTTACCGTTATGGCAAATGATAAGTTTGAAACCACCTATTTTGACCCCAAGGAGGTGCGTCGGCAGACCGGACAGCGGCCACGGAAGAAGCGCCGCAAGAACGCCGGTCTCCGTGTGGCCATCTATCTCGTCAGCGTTCTGCTGGTGTCCACGCTGCTGGCGGGCTTTGGCTGGATGCTGGCCAACGACCTGTGCGCCTTCAACAAGCCTTACAAGGAGGCTACCATTGTGGTGACGGAGGACGACAGCGTATCCGACGTGGCGAGGAAGCTTAAAAAGGAAGGGCTCATCAATTACAAGGGCTTTTTTAAGTTTGTGGGCAAGTTCATGCACGCCTCCAGCAAAATCGATCCCGGCGAATACGTGCTGAACACGGATATGGACTACCGCAGCCTCATCGCCAACATGCACGACTATGAGGAGGACCGCCGTGAGGCGGAGGGCCTGGTGCGCATCACCATCCCCGAGGGCCTCACCGTGCGCCAGATCATCGACCTGCTGGCGGAAAACGGCGTGGCCACCGTGGAGGAGCTGGAGGACGCCTGCGCCAACTACGAGTTCAAGGACTACGATTTCCTCCGGGAGGACATGCTGGGGCAGATCAACCGCATGGAGGGCTTCCTGTTTCCGGATACCTACGACTTTAACCCCCACAAGTCCGCCGTGTACGCCATCGACACGTTGCTGACCGGCTTTGTCACCAAGATCGACGCGGAGATCGCCAACGCCATTGCGGGCAGCGGCTACGACCTGCGGCAGATCATCACCATGGCCTCCATCATTGAAAAGGAGGGCATCGGCGATGTGGAGGAGCGGAAGAACATCGCCTCTGTCCTCTATAACCGCATGAGCACCAAGGACAGGGAGACCTACGGCTACTTGCAGCTGGATACCACGGTGTATTACGCCCTGTCTCTGGAGGGCAAGGATAAGACCGCCTTCTCCACCGAGCTGGACAGCCCCTACAACACCTATCTCCACCAGGGCCTGCCCATCGGCCCCATCTGCAACCCCGGCATGAGCTCCATTGCGGCGGCCATCTACCCCAACCACACCGATTACTTCTACTTCGCCGCCGGCAAGGATGGCGTCAACCATTTCTTCACCAACTATAACGACCACCTTAACTTCGTCAACAGCGATATGTATCAACCCGACTGAGCATGAGAAAAATACCGGAAATCCTGGCCCCGGCAGGGGATTGGGAAAAATTACAGATGGCCGTGTTATACGGCGCCGATGCGGTGTACCTGGCGGGCACCGCATTTGGCATGCGCTCCTTCGCCGGGAATTTTACTGATGAAGAGCTGCCCAAGGCGGTTGCCTTTGCCCACGACCACGGCGTGAAGGTGCATGCCACCGTCAACACCATGCCCCGCAGCGGCGAGGTGGACGGCCTGCCCGCCCATCTGGAACGGCTGGATGCCGCAGGGGTGGACGCGCTGATATTGGCCGACCTGGGGGCCTTCACCATGGCGGGAAAATATGCGCCTCACTGTCAGCGCCACATCTCTACCCAGCAGTCCATCGCCAACTACGCCACGGCCCAGGCCTGGTATGACCTGGGGGCGTCCCGGGTGGTGCTGGCCCGGGAATTGAGCCTGGAGGAGGTGCGGGAAATCCGCCGCCGGGTGTCACCGGAGTTGGAGATCGAGACCTTTTGCCACGGCGCCATGTGCGTCAGCTATTCCGGAAGGTGTCTTTTGAGCAACTACATGACGGGCCGGGACAGCAACCGGGGGGAGTGCGCTCAGCCCTGCCGCTACCGCTACGCCCTTATGGAGGAGAAGCGGCCGGGGGAGTATTTCCCGGTGTTTGAGGACGAAAAGGGCACCTACATCATGAATTCCCGTGACATGTGCATGATCGACCACCTGGGCGACCTGATGGACGCCGGGGTGGACTGTCTGAAAATCGAGGGCCGGGCCAAATCCGCCTACTATGCCGCCATCGTCACCGGGGCCTATCGCCACGTGCTGGACGACGTGGCGGCGGGCAGGGAAGCGGACCCGGTCTGGCGGGACGAGGTGGAGCACGTCAGTCACCGCCACTATTCCACCGGCTTTTTCTACGGCCCGCCGGGGCAGTATTTCGAAAACTCCCGGTATATACGGGATTGGCAGATTTGCGCCGTGGTGACCTCCTGCGACAGCGAGGGCAACGCCACATTGAGCCTGCGGAACAAGTTCCGCGCCGGGGATGAAATCGAGATCGTGGGCCCGGACACAAAGCCCTTTTCGCTGACGGCCCCTATGATGGAAGCGGAGGACGGGACGCCGCTGGACGAGCCGAAAACGCCCCAGATGGTGTTCCGCATGAAGCTGCCTCGGGCCGTGCCGCCTATGAGCTTCGTCCGCCACGGGGTGGAATTGAGCGCAAAAGATTAAAAAACCGCCCTCACGGGCGGTTTTCTCATCTGCATTGTCTTTAGTTCTTATCGGCAGCAGGCGCATTGTCCTCCGCCAACACCAGAATATAGCACCATGCCAGCAGCGGAAGGAGGCAAAATGAGCCGTATTGGGCGAAGGCTTTCACAGCCAGATAGCCCAGTGCAACGCCCAGGTGGAAGTGGAGCAGGGTCAAGGCGTAGAGCCGGGTTTTCCGCAGGTGGGCTTTATCGCCGTCGCACAGGTATTCCGCCAGAGACAGAGAGGCCTGCTTGGTATTGTTGGTGGAGAAAATGGTGGAGCTGTAAAAGCCGTCGGCGCCGTGATAGCTGCTCCACTGGAAGCTGACGGCAAAGAAAATGGGGTAGAGGCTGACGATCACCGGAGTGTTCATCGGGATAAACGCCATGGCCACCGCCGCCGCGGCAGACACGAAGGGGCTGAGCCGCCGCACGCTCCAGCCAAGGCGGCGGGGGAGAAGCACCGTCAGCATGGTGCCCGCCACGTAGATGAGGAAAGAGCCCAGATGCTGGACTGCCGCCGCCCAACTGCCTGTGAGAGCCGTGAGCACCAGCTCCACCAGGTTCATGGTCTGGGCGTTGGCCATAACGCCGAAGCGGGTCAGAATGGCGTAGGAGGCGAAATAACCGCCCACGCAGGCAAAGGCGAAATGACGGTACATATCAATATGAGGCTTTTGGGAGAGCTTATCCATCATGGGGCACCCCATTCCACGGTATTCGATCAATCCTGTCACAGTATATCAGATTTTCGCGGCATTGCAATCCCGGATTTTGCTTCGCGGGCGGGGTAAAACCTGTTCTTGACAACAGATAGAATTGTGGTACAATAAGCAGAGTTAAAAGCTATGATGGAAAGAAGGGTTTGTAGCAGCCCAAAGCGAGGCGGGAGAGGTGTGAGCCCGCCGGCACCGCGCATTCGCCAGCCACTCCTGAGCCGGCCGCGACGAGCGGCACGCTTCGCCCCCGTTACCGGGTGACTAAGACGCCTCCTGCGGGAGGATAATTAGGGTGGTACCGTGAAGCTGGACTTCGCCCCTATGCTGGTGGCGGGGTCTTTCTCTTTTTTACAGCGTAATTACATATTCTGATTTCAGAAAGGAAGAAACCACCATGTCTCATCCCTATTACGGCCTGAACGAGCTGCGGGAGATGTTCCTGAAGTTCTTTGAGACCAAAGGCCATCTGCGCCTGCCCAGCTTTTCGCTGGTGCCCCAGAACGACAAGTCCATCCTGCTGATCAACGCCGGCATGACCCCCATGAAGCCCTGGTTCAAGGGCGAGGAGGAGCCGCCCCGCCGCCGGGTCTGCACCTGCCAGAAGTGCATCCGCACCGGCGACATCGACAACGTGGGCCACACCGCCCGCCACGGCACCTATTTTGAGATGCTGGGCAACTTCTCCTTCGGCGACTACTTCAAGCACGAGGCCATCGCCTGGTCCTGGGAGTTCCTCACCAGCCCGGAGTGGGTGGGCCTGGAGGCCGATAGGCTGTATCCCTCCGTGTTCCAGGACGATGACGAGGCATTCGACATCTGGAACAAGGAGATCGGCATCGCCAAGGACCGCATCTTCCGCTTCGGCAAGGAGGACAACTTCTGGGAGCACGGCGCCGGTCCCTGCGGCCCCTGCTCGGAGATCTACTATGACCGGGGCCCGGAGTACGGCTGCGGCAAGCCCACCTGCACCGTGGGCTGCGACTGCGACCGCTATATCGAGGTGTGGAACAACGTGTTCTCCCAGTTCGATAACGACGGCCACAACAACTATACCGAGCTGAAGCAGAAGAACATTGACACCGGTATGGGCCTGGAGCGCCTGGCCTGCGTGTGCCAGAACGTGGACAGCCTGTTTGACGTGGACACGGTGATGAACATCACCCACAAGGTGTCCGACATCACCGGCGCCCATTACGGCGAGAGCCAGAAGCGGGACGTGAGCCTGCGGGTCATCACCGATCATATCCGCAGCGCCACGTTCATGATTTGCGACGGCATCCTGCCCTCCAACGAGGGCCGGGGCTACGTGCTGCGCCGTCTGCTGCGCCGGGCCGCCCGCCACGGCAAGCTGCTGGGCGTCAACGAGCCCTTCCTCTACCAGGTGGTGGACACCGTCATTCATGAGAACGAGTGCCAGTACCCCGACCTGCGGGAAAAGCAGGGCTACATCACCAAGGTCATCCGCACCGAGGAGGAAAACTTCGCCCGCACCATCGACGGCGGCATGAAGATTTTCACCGAGATGCTGGACGAGCACAAGGCCAAGGGAGAGACCATGTTCTCCGGCGCCGACGCCTTTAAGCTGTACGACACCTTCGGCTTCCCCATCGACCTGACCATTGAGATGGCCGCCGACGAGGGCTTACAGGTCAACGAGGACGAGTTCCGGGCCCTGATGCAGGAGCAGAAGGAGCGGGCCCGCGAGGCTCGAAAGGCCCTGGGCGACCTGGGCTGGGACGATGTGAACCTGGGCAAGGAGATCCCCGCCACCGAGTTCCTGGGCTATGACAATGCCGAGAATGACGCCAAGGTGCTGGCCATCGTGTCCGAGGGCGAGCTGCGTGACGAGATCGTGGCCGGAACGGACGCCATCGTGGTGCTGGACCGCTCCGTCATGTACGCGGAGATGGGCGGTCAGGTAGGCGACCGGGGCGTGATTGCCACCGACAAGGGCCGCTTTGAGGTCAACGACGTGAAGGCCAACAAGGGCGGCAAGTATCTGCACTACGGCAAGCTGGTGTCCGGCGAGCTGGCGGTGGGCGACAAGTGCCATGTGGCCTACGATGAGGCCCGCCGCAGCGCCATCCGCCGGGCCCACAGCGCCACCCATCTGCTGGATGCGGCGCTAAAGAAGGTGCTGGGCGACCACGTGCATCAGGCCGGCTCTCTGGTGGAGCCCGACCGTCTGCGCTTTGACTTTACCCATTTTGAGGCCGTTTCTCCGGAGCAGCTGGCCCAAGTGGAGAAGATGATTAACGAAGCCATTCTGACAGGTATTCCCGTTGTCACCGAGGTGCTGCCCATTGACGAGGCCCGCAAGAAGGGCGCTGTGGCCATGTTCGGCGAGAAGTACGGCGAAATGGTCCGCGTGGTGGAGATGGGCGACTTCTCCATGGAGTTCTGCGGCGGCACCCATCTGGACAACACCGCCAAGGCGGGCCTGTTCCATATCCGCAGCGAGAGCAGCGTAGCTTCCGGCGTGCGCCGCATTGAAGCCACCACGGGCAAGCTGAGCCTGGAGATGATGGACAAGGCCAACGAAATGCTGCAGCGGGCGGCCCAGTTCTTCAAGACCAGCCCTGCCGATCTTCTCGACCGTATCGAGCAGCAGGCCAATGAGACGAAGGAACTGCGCCGGATGCTGGATAAGCTGAAGGCCGAGGCCTCCGTAGGCGAGGCCCGCCAGTTCCTGGCCTCCGCCAAGAAGATTGGCGGCGTGGACGTGGTCACCGCCCAGCGGGACGGCCTGGACGCCAACGCGCTGCGGCAGATGGGCGACTTCCTGCGGGATAAGAATCCCACCGTGGTGGCTGTTCTGTCCAGCGTGAAGGACGGCAAGGTGACGTTCCTGGCGGTATGCGGCAAGGACGCCGTGGCTATGGGCGTGAAGGCCGGCGACCTGGTGCGCAGCGTGTGTACCATCTGCGGCGGCAAGGGCGGCGGCAAGCCCGACAGCGCCATGGGCGGCGGCACCGACGTGCTGAAGGTGGACGACGCCCTGGCGTCGGTGGACGATTTCGTGTCCAAGGTGCTGGCCTGATGCTGCCCAAGGACCCGTATATTCTCCTGAGCTACGTCAACACCAAGCTGCGGGACGAGTTCGCCGATCTGGATGAGCTGTGCGCCGTGCTGGATGTTGACCGCTCCGCCCTGGAGGATGCGCTGCACGGCGTGTCCGCCCGGTATGACGAGGCTTCCCATCAGTTTATTTGACGAAAGGAGCATCCCATGAAAAACGATTGCCTGTTTTGCGCCATCGCCGCCGGGGAGATCCCCAGCAAAAAGGTGTATGAGGATGAGTTGTGCTACGCCTTTTACGATATCGACCCCCAGGCGCCTGTCCATTTTCTGGTGATTCCCAAGGCCCACATTCCCTCCGTGGCCGGTATCGACGAGGGCAACAGCGCTGTGGTGGCACACATCTTCGCCGTCATCGCCAAGGTGACGAAGGAGCTGGGCCTGGAGAGCTACCGCGTGGTGTCCAACATCGGCGAGCAGGCGGGCCAAAGCGTGCCCCACCTGCACTTCCACGTCCTAAGCGGCCGGGATATGACCTGGCCTCCGGGCTGATTGACCGATACCAATGTAAAAAGACGGATGCTTCGGCATCCGTCTTTAGATTGTCAAAAAAGCATCGCAGATTTCGCGCCCGCAGGCGCGAACCCGTGAAATCCGAAAAAAGTGACGACATGCGCGTCACTTTTTTCACTTCTCAGGCTACGAAGTGTGCGAATAGTGCGCCGGAGGCGTACTATTCGCGCGCGCAGTAGCCTGCAATCCCATTGTCAAAAAACGGCATAGCCGATTTTTGACAGGCTCAAGACGGATGCTTCGGCATCCGTCTTTTTACAGTATCAGCAGCAAGCCCAGGGCGATGACCAGCTCCTCGTCCGTTCCTTTTTGGAACAGCATCAGCAGCAGAAACAGCAGCAGCAAGTCACCGGAGTCCACGTCCTCCATCTGCTGCAGCAGCGGCCCAAGGGAAAAGGGCGGGGGAGAGGGAGTGCCCGGCGGCGGACGGTGGGGCGGCGGCTCCGGCGC